>JAIRKT010000117.1 GCA_031259965.1 Christensenellaceae bacterium
TTGAGAGTGGAATCAAAGATATTGTTGCTCCTTTATCAAAGCGACAACGAGATGTACTAACAGCCTTGAAAATTATACCTCTCTAATATATACCTTTAAAATTTATGCGGATTTTACGATATTTAGATTACCATTCAAAAATGACAACTTCGCTGCGTTGATCTACAATAAGGATTTTGTGGACAGCGTTTCCGACGAGGCTGTTATAAAAGGACTTATCTATATAAACAAACTCGGCTCATATGTTAGCATTCACCAAAAAGCTCAGGTTGCTCGTGGCGAAGCCGCACTTTCCTTACGTTCATTGTTTGATTTTGCAATGTTTTTATCATATACATATAGCGAAAACTTTACAGCTCGTTCATATAACGAATCCGAACTATCTGCAACAAAGCAAATCAAACCCTCGAGGAGTGAAGAGCCACTCTTGTCGCATCCTCTCTTTAAATCGTTAACAGGAGATATTGACTCCTGCTATCGAAGCATAGACACTCTGGACGAAATTACTTTAACCGCACTTGAAACGCAAAAAACTACTAACACTGCCATCAGAATTGCTACGCACAAACCCATAGACGAAGCCGAAACACGCCGTCGATATATAAACATCGATCTCAAGGCTATGGGCTGGGTTTTTGGAGAGAATTGTTTCGAGGAATATGAAGTCAAAGGTATGCCGAACAATAGTGGCGATGGCAAAGTCGATTATGTTCTATTCGGAGATAATGGGAAACCTCTCGCGGTAGTAGAAGCAAAGAGAACGACAATCGACCACAAAACAGGGAAGACACAAGCACAGCTTTATGCAAATTGTTTAAAAAATAAATTTGGGCAACGTCCACTGATTTTTTACACAAACGGATATAAAACTTCGCTTTGGGATGATGTCACATATCCAGCACGCGAGGTATATTCTGTATTCTCAAAAAACGATTTACAGTATCTGATTGACAGAAGATCTATGCGCGCTCCTTTAAAGGACAAGTTAGATATCGACCCCAATATTACAGACCGTTATTATCAAAAGGAAGCCATTCAAGCCGTTTGCACCGGATTTCAAAATAAAGCACGCAATGTTCTGCTCGTTATGGCAACAGGAACAGGCAAGACAAGAACGGTGGTTTCACTAGTTGATGTTCTTTGCAAAAACAACTGGGTTACCAACATTCTTTTCCTTGCAGACCGCTGTGAACTTTTAAAACAAGCAAAGGAGACATTTAATCGTTTTTTACCAAAGCTCTCTTCTTGCAATCTTACCGATCGGGGAAAAGACAACCCAGCTCACCGCGCCATATTTTCCACATATCAAACTATTATGCATGCGATAAACAATGAGAAGACAGATGAAGGAGTTAAGCTATTCACGCCTTCACACTTCCAGCTCATAATATTTGACGAGGCTCATCGTAGTATCTTTAACAAGTACCGCGCTATTTTTAAATATTTTGATGCTCTACTTGTTGGGTTAACGGCGACTCCAAAAAATGATATTGAAGGTGGCACTTACAAAATTTTTAATCTGCAACCCAACATGCCAACATACGCTTATGAATATCAAACCGCTGTACACGATAACTATTTAGTTGATTACCATTGCGTAGAAAAATCATTTAAGATACTGACAGATGGTATTCATCGTCCAAAACTTACCGAGGAGGAAAAGTTACTCTTTGACGGATTTTTTGAGGACAACGAGATTCCTCCTGACGATATTGATAAAGATGATATAAACAAAATCTATTTCAACATAGATACGACTCGTCAAATTCTTACGGAGCTCATGACTCGGGGTTTAAAGGTTGAAGGTAACGATAAACTCGGTAAAACGATAATATTTGCCAGAAGCCACCGCCATGCTGAATTTATTTTTGAGCAATTCAATTTACTTTACCCACAATATAAAGGTAATTTTGCGCGTGTAATCGACAACTACGAGCAGTACTCAGCCAAACTCATTACCGACTTCAAAGATAAAAATAAATTACCACAAATCGCCATTTCTGTTGATATGCTAGATACAGGTATCGACGTACCAGAAATACTCAATCTCGTGTTTTTCAAAACTATACATTCAAAAATAAAGTTTTGGCAGATGATTGGGCGCGGCACACGTCTATGCGATGACATTTTCGGTCCAGGTGAAAACAAAAAATTTTTCTATATCTTTGACTATCTAGAAAATTTTGAGTATCACCGTACAAACCAGAATGGTGTTGAGGCAAAAGAGTTACGTTCATTGTTTGAAATCATCTTCTCACACAAGGTTCGTTTAATAAAAGAGTTGCAACCATTGAAATATCAAACAGCCGAGCTTATTTCTTTTCGCAATAATCTAATTGACGATATTACAACGCAAATTGGTAAATTGAATCGTGATCATTTTCATGTTCGTCTTGAACTCGAGCGTGTGCAAAAATACTCCGACAAGAGTGGATTTGTTTGTCTTACTGATATTGAAACGCAGGAGATTATTGGCAGTCTCGCTCGCCTTATCTGTCCGTCAGACGATGACTACGAATATGCACGACGTTTAGATGCTCTTGCATACCAGCTCGAACTCGCCTATCTTAACAACGAAGACAATGATAAAAAAACGATAGTCCCAAGAATTAAAGAGTCTGCACAAAAACTTGCGCAAAAAGCAACTATTCCTCAGGTTCTTACTAAGCGTGAAACTATCGAGAGAGTCCAACAGGAGACATTCTGGAGTTCGGCCAATATACTTGATATTGATATTGTCCGCAAAGATCTCCGTGACCTTATGCAATATCTTAAAAAAGAGTTCAAAACAAAAGTTATCGATATGCCGGATACAGTAATATTCCACCAAGAAGGCGTACGACTGCCAGTAGATAACACGCTCGAAACTTATTACCAACGCGCTGCTCGATATATTAGAGATAACAAAAACAATACCGCCATATCAAAATTAAAAAACAATGATACTTTGACAGAGACAGATTGGATTGAATTAGAGCGCATATTCTGGAGTGACATTGGTTCGGAGGAAGAATATCGCAAGTCCTGCACTGAAACCGAATACGCTAAAAAGCACGGTGGCGAATTGCCTCTCGGCAAATTTATACGAAGCATTACTGGTTTATCGCGAGAAGCTGCTACACGAGCATTTTCCGCATTCCTCGATGAACGGCTATACTCAAGTGAGCAGATATACTTTGTCAAGTGTATAATTGATAAAGTTGTGATAGAGGGAACTATGGAAAGGGAAGAACTCCGCAATGAGGAATTTTCAAGCCGTGTATCTTGGCTTGATGCCTTTAAGGACAACACAACCGCCCTACAAGACATACTGGAAACAATCGACAAGGTTAATACTAATGCAATGAAGCATGCAGTATAATTATGGACAGATCGCATCTTTTGTACCCGTTGACAAAACCTGCACAAGAATAAATTTATATATGGCAATATTTGCCTGGCACAACGCGAAATGTCTATGTTTTAATGAGAATTTTGATGTTTGTCTTTTTACTAATAAAATCATCATGCTACACTGCTGTGCATTAAAATACCAAAACCAACAATGCTTCAATTCAAAACAGCAGACAATCACTTGCAGCATTCTGATATGTTTTTTTTAAACTTCCAGATTTTGATTTACTCCAAAAAATTTTGCAGGCGGTTAATACAAAAAATTGCAAAAGTTTTTACAACTAAGTGCCGATTCTTCATTTCCACACGTAAGATTCACATCAGGGGCTGAAACGGACGTTACTATGAGAATTAACTTGCTAGTTAAATTGTTTAAAAAACATGTTAATAATTTGACAACAACCGCTCTTTAATGTATTATATTTGATTGAATATGCAGAGTTTGGTTGAGACTTAATCCCCTTAACACAGGTAAAAATTAAAGTTTTAAAGTACAAATGTATAGTTAAAAAGAGAGTTTTAATTTTTTTAATTTAAGGGTTTCTCATATATATAAGTTAAACCAAATAATAGAAAGGTTTGCAAAATCAAATTAATCAGTATTCGAACACTATAAAATTTATGGAGATAAATGGAAATGTTTGCAATTTCAGCAATGAGCCTCGGAGATAGCGCAGTAACGGCACTATTCCTATTCATTACAGTTGTGTTAGTCCTTGCCGTTTTGTGTATTTTTTTCAAGCTTCTGTCATTGGTGTTTTCAAAAGAGGCCCAATTTAAAGGTGCCTATACTAAATTCACAAATGGAATAAAGACAAAAGTTTCAACAACGTTTGCGCGAATAAAAAAGAAAACAAACAAAAAAACAAATACTGATGATGTAAACATTTAAATTTTCTGTGAATTGAGACATTAAATTATGATAACTAAAATAAATGGAGGACCTTATGTCTGTAAAAGAAACAATTGAAAAGCTTTGGTCAGAATCTGGGTTTGCAAATTTAAGCATCGAGGCTGCAATAATGATTGGTGTGGCTTTTGTTTTGGTTTTTCTAGCAATAGCCAAGAAATTTGAGCCTATGCTATTATTACCAATTGCATTTGGTATGCTTTTAGCAAACCTTCCTAAAACAGGCATATTTGATAATGAAAACCAAAAGGGTTTGTTATATTATCTTCATCTAGGCGTTGAATTTGGTATTTATCCCTCGATCATATTTTTGGGCATAGGTGCAATGACTGATTTTGGTCCCCTTTTAGCTAGACCATCTTCCTTGTTATTGGGTGCTGGGGCGCAATTGGGGATAGCAATAGCGTTTATTGTGGCGAGTGCTTTTGGATTTGACGAAAAATCCGCAGCTTCGATTGCGATTATAGGCGGTGCTGATGGGCCAACAGCGATTTTCTTAACGTCCAAATTAGCGCCTGAGTTGTTACCAGCCATTGCAATTGCTGCATATTCGTATATGGCATTGATTCCATTGATTCAACCACCCATAATGAGATTGTTAACTACAAAAAAAGAACGTCAAGTTATAATGACGACACCAAGAAAAGTCAGTAAGTTGGAAAAAATTTGTTTTCCAATAATAGTTACTGTTGTTTGTGTTTTGTTGTTGCCGTCTGTAGCACCTCTAATCGGCATGTTAATGCTAGGAAATTTGTTTAGAGAATCGGGGGTTGTTGAAAGATTATCTTCTACAGCACAAAACGCACTAATTAACATAGTTACTATATTCCTAGGGGTTTCAGTTGGTGTTACTGCAAATGGTGAGACATTTCTGCTACCTGCCACATTAAAAATAATTGTTCTAGGATTAGCAGCATTTATGTTCAGTACAATTGGTGGATTGATGTTTGGAAAACTCATGTACGTTATAACTAAAGGCAAAGTTAATCCATTAATAGGTTCAGCAGGTGTTAGTGCGGTCCCAATGGCAGCTAGAATTTCACAAATTGAAGGACAAAAGGCAAATCCAAGCAATTATCTGCTTATGCATGCTATGGGGCCTAATGTAGCTGGTGTTATTGGATCTGCAGTTGCAGCGGGTGTGCTTCTGGCGATTTTTAGTTAATAAAAGGAGAAAACGTCGATATGAAAGAAGCTTTTTTAGAAATATATGAAGCATTTATAGACAGACCTGGATGCGATAAGCTTTTAGAGTTTCTAAATGCAAGTGATTTTTTTACTGCGCCAGCTAGTACAAGATTTCATCTATCAGAACAAGGTGGGCTTTGCAAACACAGCTTAAATGTATATAATAGACTTGTGCGATTAGTTGAATTAGAATATGGTGAAAATTGGGAAGATAAATATTCGCATGAAACAATTGCATTGTGCGGCTTGCTGCATGATGTATGTAAAATTAACATGTATAAGGTGGAATTCAAAACTTTTAAAGATCTAAATGGAAACTGGACTAAAAAACCATATTATGTTATAGATGAAGACCTGCCATTTGGGCATGGAGAAAAATCCGTATACATCATAAATGGTTTTATTAGATTAACTAGGCAAGAAGCAATTGCTATTAATTGGCATATGGGAGGATTTGATGATCGCATTAAAGGAAGTGGTGCTGGGGCACTAGCTAATGCATATTACAAATATCCACTGGCATTGCTCTTGCATTTAGCAGATGTCCAAGCTGCATACTTAGACGAACAATTGCCACCCAAATAAGGCACTCGTGTCCTGCGTCCACAAAATAATTCTAATAAAGCATTACTCTCCACATTAATTTAACTTAAATTATTTTTATAATCATTCGATTTTAAATTGCGTGACTTAGTAATAGTTTTAAAAACTTACAGGTTTTAAGAAAAAGTTTTAACTAAATAATTAAGCGCATCAATATAACTATCAAATCCTTTACCTGTTATTATTTTTTTTGCAACTAAAGAGATATAACTTTTTTGTCTGAAATCTTCGCGCGTTTCAATAGCTGTTAAGTGTACTTCAACTGTAGGCAGGTTAACTGCCTTAAGGGCATCCATTATTGCGATGCTAGTATGTGTATATCCCCCTGCGTTTATTATTATACCATCAAATTTGCCTAGCGACTCCTGAATCACATCTATTATTTTCCCTTCATGATTTGATTGATAAAATGCGAGATTTACATTCAATTTTTCAGCTACTGCTAAGAGTTTGTTTTCAAGATCAGCAAGCGTTGCAGAACCATACAAATTAGGTTCTCGAATTCCTAGCATGTTAAGGTTAGGACCGTTTATTATAATAATATTCATTAAACCACCTCAAAATGTTTTTTGTAGTCAAATTTGCATGCTGGTTGTTTGCAAAAGTGATATCTGATAATTGAAGATATTTGGGATATCTTTCATTATACAATGTTTTTAGGTTAGCAGGATCCTTTAAAAGAGGTCTGCCAGTTAATATCGTTTTTTCTAAGGGGCGTGTTAGATGAACCAACAAGCCATTTTGTTTAAGTGATTCATAGCAATCTGAGTTAAACGGCGTTCCGCCACCTGTAGCAATTACTAAGCCCTGGTTTTTGCCAATTTCATTAATACAAGCAGATTCTACACTTCTAAAATAGGGTTCACCGAATCTTTCAAAAACCTGTGGGATTGTCATTCCCATCTTTGATTCAATAACCATGTCGCTATCTACAAATTTCCGATTCAACTCTGACGCTAACAACTTCCCGATCAAAGATTTTCCACTAGAAGGCATACCTATTAAAACCAGATTGGTTGTGTTTGTAGCAATTTTTGCAAAAACCTTTTCTATTAATGAGAAATCAGTTGTTTCATCCAAAAACAAGTCACGAGCAAATTTGGCCTGTGCTACTAACATTCTGAGACCACTTGAACAATTGATGCCCATTTTAGTTGCTTGCATTATAAGGTCCGTCATTGTGGGGTTGTATATCACGTCAATCAATCCAGATAATGATTTAAAAGGAATTAGATCAATCAAACGTCTTTTGTTGTCTGGATACATACCTACAGGTGTTGTGTTTATTATAATATCAGCATCAAAATGGTTACACAGATTGTCATAATTATTAATTCCGCCGCGACTAACAATTAGTATTTCTTTAGCATTTTGAATTTGAGCTAGCTTGCTTGCAGTTTTGGATGTGCCACCACTACCCAGGATTAAGATTTTTTTATTGGTTAGTGTGATATGAGATATGTCCATCAAATAGTTCAAACCTTTTATGTCGGTATTGAATCCAACCCATTTACCTGCTCTTTTAATAACAGTGTTGACTGACCCTGCATCCTCAGCAGAACGGTCCAGACAATCCAAATGACTTATGATATCTACCTTATAAGGGATCGTAACATTAAAACCATCATAAGTAGTATTTTTAACAAAATCGGAAAGTTCGGTTTTGTTTAATTGTATTAGGTCATAACTATATCCAAAAAGCTGATGTATTTTCTTAGAAAAACTATGAGATAGGGGGTTGCCTATAAGACAGAATTTTTTTTCAAGCACAATATCACCTATTCTTCTCTATAGCAACCAAGGAAAGCAAATTTATCGGCATTACTAGATAGATCGGTTATCAAACTGAATACTTCATGATTTTCGAGGTCACCCACAAAATCGAAGTAAAATAGGAACTCAAAATTACTGCCACTTGATGGTCTAGATTCTAATTTTGTGAGATTCAATCCAATAGAAGAGAATTTGGATAAAAGACGATTAAGACTTCCAGGCTCATGTGGAAGGTTAATCATAATACTGATTTTGTCAGCCCCAGAATAAATAGTTAGTTTTTTTGTTATGCAAATAAAGCGAGTATAGTTTCTGTCGCTATCTTGCACATCTGATTCCAAGGCAGATAAACCATACATCTCAGCGCAACGTGGTGCTGATAGAGAAGCTACGTTCAAATTAGGACTATCCGCTGTTAACTTTGCTGCAAGGGCGGTATTTTCACACAAAGTAATTTTAACATTTTTAAACTGTTTTAAATATTCATTGCATTGAGTAATGGCTTGTTCATGCGAGAAAATTTCTTTCAAATCCTTTTTAGTCGTTCCCTTTTTTGCTAACAAACTATGCCTTACTGGCAATTTTATTGATCTAACAATATGGAAATTGTATTTACGCATCAAATCATACACAGCATTGACAGAGCCTGCAGTGCTATTTTCGATTGGCAAAACACCAAATTGACAGAGTCCAGATTCTACTGCGTTAAATACTCCATCAAACGTTTTGAAGTATGTGATATCTGGTATTTGAAAGAGTTTTTCGGCCGCTATGCTTGAATATGAACCCTCGACGCCTTGACATGCTATTACAGCATCAACTGGCGGTTTAGATCGCTCAATTAAAGCATTTTTTAAAACAGAAGTTATTTGTGTGTTAGGAGTTGCATAGCGACTTTGATAAGCTTTTGAAGTATCGAGAATTGTCATGAACAGCTGTTTGGTAAAAACCTTAATCTCAGGATCAACTGGTTTAGTAACGCGACAAATTATGCTTTGTTCGCGAGCTTCGTCGTACAAATTAATTTTTGACTGTCCTTTTACAATTCCGATTTCTTTTACTATTTGCATGCGTTGTGCATACAATTTGACAATTTTATCATCAATCTCGTCTAAAAGATTACGACTTTTTTCTATATCAGACATAAAATAAATACCTGCCTTAAATTTTATAAGTTATAATTTACCACATTAACCTTTTAAAACAATGCGATCTTTTGATGGCATGTGTTAAGAAGGTTTTTGTGATTATGGACGTTAATCCAAATTTTCTCTTTAATTTTAATAGAGTAGTCAATTATGATTAAATTAAAAGTAATATTGAATTAAATTTAATCAGAAAAATGATCAGTCTCTAGTGCTGAATCTAAAAGTGCAAGTGCCAATGCACTTTCAACTACTACTAATGCCCTGGGGACAAAGCATACATCGTGACGACCTTTGATTTCTAGAATAACATTTTCGTGTGTTACAAGGTTAACGCTTTTTTGTGGTATAGAAATTGAGGGTGTTGGTTTAAAAGCAACACGGACTACAATAGGCATGCCGTTTGTCATGCCACCCGTTATCCCGCCATTATTATTTGTTAGACATAACACTTTATCGTTTTTATAAACCATTTGATCATTTGCGACAGATCCGCGCATTCCTGATAACAAAAAGCCACTTCCAAATTCCACACCTTTAACTGCGGGAATTCCGAACAACAAAGGAGCAAGTTTGGATTCTATTCCATCAAACAAAGCTCCGCCCCAACCAACTGGCAAATTGAATGCTATACTCTCGACAACTCCACCTAGTGAATCCCCACATTTGAAAGCATCACTTATGCATGCAAGCATTCCAGTTTTGAGAGATTCATCTAAAACAGGCATGCTATCATTCTTGATAAGAGCCACTCGCTCTTCAGTTAAAGTATCTAAGTATTCTAAAGAATTATATCCAGCAATACCTATTCTTGTTATATGCGAAAATAGTGTAACTGCAAAGCGTTGGTTTAGAATTTGTGCGGCGATACCACCAGCTACTGTTAGTGGTGCAGTTAGACGACCCGAAAAGGGTCCTCCGCCAGACATGTTTAACTGGCCTTTAAACTTTACAAACGCAGGATAATCCGCATGTGATGGCCTTGGAATAGAATTAAGATTTTTGTAATCAGATGATTTTACGTTAGTGTTTTTTATAGATATCTTAATAACCGATCCGTCAGTAACTCCATCTACAATCCCACTTTCGATTTGCATAATATCGGGTTCAAAGCGTTTTGTTGAGTATTCAGTATTTACGCTCTTTCGTCGGTTGAGATGATTTTGCAGATGGTCGAGATTTATTAACATATTTTTGGGTATGCCCTTTAATAACAATCCGATTTCAGGAGCATGTGACTCACCATATATTTTAATATCAATTCCATTATTCCACAGTTTCATAATCACCGCCTAGGCTCTCATAAACATCAAAAAATGTAGGATAACTTTTTTTATATGCATCAGCGCCAGTTAAGATAATAGGGACTAAACAACCTGCAACAGCAGCACTCATTATCATCCTGTGATCGTTATATCCTTTTAGTGTAGCAGACGAAATAGAGCCCCCCGATATGGTTAGCGTATTAGTATTAGTTAGCGTTTTTACGTTTAGTCGCTCAAGTGTTTCTTCGATTGCCATAATCCGATCACATTCTTTAAGTCTAAGACGTTCAATATTTGAAAAAATGCATTCTCCATCAATTGAAGATGCTAATATTGATAAAATTGGACCCAGATCTGGAATGTTTGATAAGTCACAATTGAAAGGATAGAGTGTGGATTTTTTGACATGGATAGCGTTGTTTTGTGCAACGAAAATATTTGCACCTGCTTCTCTTAAAATATTTAGAATAGCGCGATCACCTTGCGTTGAGGACATGTTAAGCCCGTTAACGATTATATCACCATTAAGCGCGCCAGCCACTAACCAAAACGCAGCGTTAGACCAATCACTTTCAGCTTTTATGAAATATGGTGAGGAATACACCTGCCCACCCGTTATGTAATAACCTGTAGAAGTTGTTAATACTTTAATTCCAAATTTTTGCATAACTTCAATTGTAATATCTATATAGCTTTGACTCTGTCTTTTCCCAGTTATTGTTATTTCACTGTCACCATCGAGCAGGGGACAGGCCAAAAGCAATCCAGTAATATACTGAGAACTAATATCACCTCGGATCAAAAATCTACCAGCGGATAATTTTGATGAGATATAAATACCAGTTTGATCAAATTCAATATTTGCGTTATTAGATTTAAGCGTATGAAGTAAATCCAAAATAGGACGCTCTAATAAGCGCTCACTACCAGTTATCTGACAACTCTTAAGATTAAGTGCTGCTACAATCGGTATTAAAAAGCGGAATGTTGAGCCGCTCTCATTGGCATCTAGCAGAGCTACATTCTGTAAATTATTCCATATAGGATTAACCAAATAACCTGTTGAATTTTCAGTTATAGAGGCACCTAACGATCTAAGGCATGATATAGTGGCCAGAACATCCTCAGCATTAGATTTGCCTATAACCTGGGTTAATCTGTTTGAAAGCGCTGAGACAATGAGAATTCTATGCAAATGTGATTTAGATGGAGGCATATTGACTACACCAGTTAAATTTGTAGGCCTAAACTTCAATATCATAACATAAACTCCCTAAATTCAAGAGGAGTACATCTAACAATGCTGCATTTTCCAATTTGGTTTATTGCCACAAATGAGACCTTATTTTCACAATTTTTCTTGTCACCTATTGTTGCTTCTAATAATTCTTTCATGTGAAACTTAGATGCAAGTGGAAATCCAAATGTGTTTAGCAGAGTTATGATTTTTTCATAGTCGGAATTCGATAACATAGAATGATTATTGCATGCTTTGGCTATAATTGAAATGCCAGTTCCAACCGCACTGCCATGTGGAATAGTGTAGTTAGATAATTTTTCTATTGCATGAGCAAAGGTGTGCCCTAAATTCAAAAGCATTCTAGTATCCCCTTCCTTTTCATCTGCTGCGACTATTTGTGCTTTGTATTCAATGCACTTTATTAGAATGCTAGAATCAAAAGGCGAAGAGAGTGTGATCTTATCAAATAACTCTGTGCCGCATAAAACACCATATTTTATTAATTCACCCAAACCATTAGAAATCTCTAAAGATGGCAGAGTTTTTAAAGTATCCATGTCGGCTAAAACCAATGAAGGTTGATAAAATGCGCCTACAAAGTTTTTGCCACTGGCGAGATTAATGCCAGTTTTACCACCTACAGAGGAATCTATAACCGCTAGTAAGGAAGTAGGTATCTGGATAAATTTAAGTCCTCTTTTGAATGTAGAAGCAACAAATCCAGTTAAATCACCTACCACGCCACCACCTAGAGCTATTAAGCTGTCATGCCTGCTAAAATTGTTATCAGCTAAAAAATTTAGCAAGGATTCATACTCCTTAATAGATTTGCAATCTTCTCCGCCTGATATTGTATATAGAATTGTATTAAAACCTGCTTTGTTTAAGGATTTGACTAATTTATTTGCATATAATGAGCAGACATTAGAGTCTGTTATTACAGCTAATTTAGATGTGGTAGCAATTTCTTTAATGTATTTACTAGCTGATTTTAAAATACCAGGAGCCAGAAATACTGAATATTTTAGAGATGGCGTATCTACTATAATTGATTCCATTTAAAACTCCTATAAATTCCTCTTGTATTCACGAGAGCACTTATCAATATGCTCTTTAATACAACTGCCTTCTTCTAATAGGCTATACAACAATGCTCTATTTTCTGTAGACAATGCATCTCTATATTTGTTAAGATTGTTAATAAAACAGTCTAACTCTGAGATCAAATTTTTTGAATTATCAGATAATAGTTCTGTCCACATACTAGGATTTAGTCTTGCTACTCTTGACATATCTTTAAAACTCCCTGCTGAAAAGCCATCATGCGACCTAGCGGTAGGTGATTTTATATAACTAGATGAAATAATATGGGCCAGTTGAGAAGTGTACGCAATAGTTTTATCATGCACATCTTCAGAGGTTATTTTTACATCCGCAAAACCTATAGCCAACAAAAGTTGTTTAAGTAATGAGATTTTAGAAATGTCTTGTGAAACAGGCACTAATAAAATAGATGCTTTTTCAAACAATGACGCTGAAGAATGATTGATTCCAGAAAACTCACGGCCTGCCATTGGATGTGATCCGATAAAGTTTAATTCAGAATGCGTTATAGACATCTGGCGCATGGCTTCAATAATCTTTTTTTTGTTGCCTGCGATATCCATAATTATAGCACCTTTTTTTAGTTTGTGTAAAGATTCATTTGCTACTTTTATGAAAGCATCAGGCGTTAGAGCGATAATAAGAATATCAATAAGAGCATAGTCAGAATCAGTTAATGGGGCATGAATAACTGACATGAAACTAGCTTTTAACATTGTCTCATTCGATATATCATAGCCATACACAGTGTGGATTGTTTTTTTTATCAGTGCTCTACCGATACTCCCACCTATTAAACCTAATCCGATTATACCTATATTCATTTAAAAAGCAGACTCCTTTCCAACTAATGGGAGAATAACCCTGATTCGTCTCATTATATCCGCGAATTGGTTTGGGCGGATACATTGTGGTCCATCGCAGAGTGCCTTTTCAGGGTTGTTGTGTACTTCGATTATAAGTCCATCACTTCCAACACCTGCAGATGCGAGTGAAAGAGGGGCTACAAGTCTAGCTAGTCCTGACGCATGTGAGGGATCTACTATAACAGGCAAATGCGTTAATTCTTTTATTAAAGGGATCGCAGATAAATCTAGAGTATTGCGTGTATAATGCTCAAATGTTCGAATCCCACGCTCGCAAAGTATAACTCTATTATTTCCTTCTGCCATTATGTATTCTGCGCTCATAATCCATTCTTCCATCGTGTTAGCTAATCCGCGCTTTAGTAGAATGGGTTTGTTTGAGCGTCCCAGCTCTTTTAATAACTCAAAGTTCTGCATATTGCGAGCACCAACTTGTATAACATCCACATCAGAAAACATGTCAAGATGGGTAACACTCATTATTTCGGTTACTATAGGCAAAGAAGTTTCAGCCTTAGCAAGCAATAATAATCTTATTCCATCTGCTCTAAGTCCTTGGAAAGCATAGGGTGATGTCCTGGGTTTAAATGCGCCGCCTCGAAGAGCTGTAGCCCCAGCTGCTTTTACATCTACAGCTATTGAAATAATTTGTTCTTCATTTTCTACAGAGCAAGGACCTGCTATAACTGCAAAATTGTTACCTCCAAATTTTGCATCAGCTACTTGTATAATAGTATCTTGTGGATGGAATTTTCTGTTTGATTTTTTATAAGGTTCTGAAATGCGTTTTACAGTTTCAACAATGTCCAAAGAACTGACTAAATCAATATCCAAAAGTGAAGTATCGCCAATGATGCCCATAATTGTCGAGTTTTCACCATGACTTAAATGCACATTTAACCCTAAACTTTTAATCCACGAGATTAGATTATCCAGTTGTCGTTTCTGACTGTCATTCTTAATAACAAGAATCATGATTACCTCCAATTTGTGAGATTATAATTAATTCTCCCTTTTTTGAATAAAAATAAAGCCGCATCATAGCGGCTACCAATTTTCCAAAATAAACATACAAAAAATTTACCGCGCGCAAAAAACTAGAACTTACTAAAGTAGCCCCAGAAAGAAAGAAATGTGCGATAAAAAACGTTTGAATGTGCAATCATGCAATAATTGTAATTCAAATTCTAACTTTTGTCAAGAGAAAACATATGGTTTGCATATGTTTTGTAAAAAAAGTTAATTTATAAAGCCATTTTTAAGATTTAAATATGAGGTTAACTAAAAAAACTAAGTAGAAATTTCTAGTCTTTTTAATACTTCGAAATGTTAATCACATCAAATTCCAAAAATAACAAGTGCTAAATTAGTGATTTTAACCCTATTAGCATATCCAAATCAGAGAAAACCATAGTTTTTGTAGCAAAAAAACATATAAAACCGATTCATATTGCATATTTTTAAATTTTTTTTTAAAACAGGCTAAAATTAGTTGACAGGATTTTAATTTTGTTATATAATCATTATTGTAATGAATTCAAATTTGAACTTAGACAATATCGCGTTGCTAAAAGCGGCCGGAATAAAACCATCATTAGTTAGGTTAAAGGTGCTAACATATGTTAAGAATGTAACTAGCCATCCTACTGTTGATATGATATATAAAGAATTAGCTGATGAGATTCCCACATTATCACGCACTTCAATATATAACACATTATTACTTTTAACAGAGGCACACATTTTAAGAAGTGTTAGCATTGATGGTGATGTTATGAGGTTTGATGCTACTATGTCAGATCATGGACACTTTAGATGTTCAAAATGTGGCAAAATATATGATTTAGACTTTGACACAAGAATAGATAAAGTTGTGTTACCATCAGGTTTCAAAGAAACTCGTCGCGATTTATTTATATATGGCAACTGTCCATATTGCGAAGGTCAATAGAATAACAACATTACAAAACATTAAGGAGATTTATATTATGAAAAAATTTATTTGTTCTATTTGTGGTTATCAACACGAAGGCGACGCACCACCTGAGCGCTGTCCACATTGCAAGGCGGCAGCCGCTAAATTTGTAGAGCAGGTGCAGGGTGACAAACTTGTGTGGGCTGACGAGCATCGTATTGGTGTAGCAAAAGATGTTGAACCATCTATAATAGAAGGTTTGCGTGCTAATTTTACTGGTGAATGTACAGAAGTGGGTATGTACTTAGCAATGAGCCGTCAAGCAGATCGTGAGGGATATCCTGAGGTTGCAGAGGCTTACAAAAGGATTGCTTTTGAAGAAGCAGAGCATGCTGCAAAATTTGCAGAGTTATTGGGCGAAGTAGTTACTAATAGCACTAAAAAAAATCTGGAACTAAGGGTAGCTGCTGAACATGGTGCGACAGAGGGTAAAAAAATTATAGCTGTAGAGGCTAAAAAGCTTGGTTATGATGCAATACATGATACCGTGCACGAAATGTGCAAAGACGAAGCAAGACATGGTTGTGTTTTCGAAGGACTGTTAAAGAGATACTTTTAATAGTTAAAAATTCTAAACTATTCGAATAATTTCTGAATACAATGAACGGTTTGATGTGAAAGGGGTTTTTTTGATAGATGATTTTTGTGATATATGGGGAGAAGGTTGGATCAGAAAAATTCGAATAGTTATCACTCATATAGCATTCAAATCCAAACAAATAGGAGATTTAGTAGGACTAAGGAGAGGTTGTTTCGGATGAGCCGCTAAATTAATGCGTATGATTAAAAAGCACAATTAAAGAATTTTATGCCCTGAGTTTAGCTAGGATGTTGTTCAAAACCAGGTGTATAGATTATACGTTGGTTGTTAGTGATGTGGACTTTGAATTAGTTACTCAAAACTCGCATCACAGCAATTTAACGGCCGCAAATGCTTCAACAATATTTGGTTTGGCATTTTCAGATGTTTTAGCTGAGATTCCTATATTTTCCTGATTGACTTTTAAAATATTACTAATCTTTATTTTCATAAGTGGAATGTAATCCGAAAGTTTGGGTTTATCAAGTATAACTACCATCGAAATATTTGAAACGCTTAAATGTTTTTCTAGAAGCCACTCCATTACGTTAGATAACAATATAGAACTATCTGCATCTTTAAACTCGCTTGAAGTGTTAGGAAAATGTGAACCTATGTCAGATGAGCCCATTGCAGATAATAATGCGTCTATTAAAGCGTGAATTAGTGCATCACCATCGGAATGTGCTAGTGTGCCCATCTCGGACGCGATTTCGATCCCACCCAGTACAAGTTTTCGATTGGGAATCAATAAATGTGAGTCATACCCAATTCCAACGAGAGAATTTAAACCAAACAAATCAGCAGGTGTGGTCAATTTGATGTTATTAGCATCACCCTCAATGCTAAATGGTGATTTACCTAAAGTTTTTTTATATAAACTACTTTCATCTGGATAAATAATGTTGTCTCGAAGATTAAATGCCATTTTCAATTCATTTGTAATAAATCCTTGTGGCGTTTGAATAGACATTAACCTAGAATGGGTGGTTGTGTCAATCAATTCGCCAGCGCTATTGATTTCAGATACACTGTCGACTATCGGTATAACAGGTATTGCGCTTCCTTTTTTTTCAACACAAGCTATTATTCTGTTGATGAGATCTAAATTAATAAATGGTCTAGCGCCATCATGCACCAAAACATATTCAGAAGTTACTAGTTTTAATCCAGATTCAACAGATTCACAACGAGTTAACCCACCGTTTACATAATGTAATTTAGATTGTACTAATCCAGATAATGCAGACTTGGTTTCAGATATATTTCCAACAATTATAATTGAATTTATTTTTGAATGGGTTATAAATGCGCTTACTGTTCTAAATAAAACACACTCAGCACCAATTTTAAAAAATATTTTGTTAATACTTCCCATTCGAGAGCTTTTCCCACTAGCCACTATAACTAGATCAAACATATAAATAAAACTCCAAAATAGCAAAATGCAAAACAATCGCCTATGATATTATATAATGGATTTTGTTAAATTTGGCACGAGGTTTTTGGTAGCCATAGATTTAACAATATTTTGTTTTGACTAATTTGCATTTAGCAATGATTGAAATTTTTCCATCGAACACTCATTGACTTCTAAAAGAATACCTTTGGACACATGTCTTCGGTTTTCACTTTGTAACATTATGGTATTGATATTTTTTTCAATTGTATCCCGGGAAATTTCAAATCCTGAATGCATTGGCATATCATGCATTACAATAGCTTTACTATTAAGCATCAACTCTTCATTTATCTGATAAGGCAACATCTTGTCAACACGAGCATTATTATCAAGGGTGAATTTGGGATTATTAAAATATTCCATATCAATCCAGGTATCAGAATATATAATATCCATTTCACCAACAATTTTCTTCAGCTCACTTATTGATATATGATCGTCCAACGCTATGTATTTTCCAGTGAGTTTTGCAGACTCTACTAAACGCAAATCGTAAGAGTTTTCGTTTATGATAAGTGTTAAGCTATATAACGAACCACCCAACTTAGGAAGAGATTCTAGTAGAGAATTAAACACATTATTCAAAACACCAATCAAACATTTAATTAAAAACACATAAGCAGCAAATGAAATGGATTTTTTGCTTAATATAAATTTGTTTCATATAAAATTAGTATGTCATAAATTATATATTATTTTGGCAAAAAAAGCAAGCCTATGGGCAAATTCTGGGAGGCAGAGAGATAAAAAGTTAATTCAAGTTAATTATCAGAGTTGTTATGATACAATAGGTGAGTTAATAGTACAACACCATCACCAGACTAGTTATTGCATCATTAAATAGGTAAGTTTCGGTTGTGACCCATACATATATTCCTCATTGCCCAATACACAGCATCTTATTCTGAATGCAATCACTGGTGCGAATCTAAAATGTGGGTTTGTCAAACGTTTTGCAGCATGTTTCGCTAAATCCTTCAAATATTTTTAAAATATTTGAAGAATTGCATAAAAAAGCGGAGTATATCTTTAATGTTTTATTTAACATTAAAACTTTTTTAAAAACTACAAATTCATTAATTATGTAATTATGATAAAAATATCACAACACATCTCGTAGTAATTTCGCTGGCCTTTCATATAAATATTTGAAAAGCGGGATAATCGTAACGACCACAGGAATAGATAAGAGAATAATAAAACCCATGAAAAAGTTAGCAAAAGTGAAATTCATCATTGCAAACAAACTAGGCGCACTATTTAGTATTAGACTTATAAACAACTGAGAAATCAAGTAGATGGGCATTGCGAAAATCATAAAAAATAATAGTGCATTTAATAAGAATTGTCCCAAAATGGATATTCGCCTAATGCCTAATGCGATTTTTACAGCTAACTCTTTCTTTTTGTCAACAATGCTGGCTTTAACTGAGAAATAATAACATAAAATCGTAGATGATCCAATAATCAGTGTAAATACCAATTGCAGTGTCATTTGCGAATTATATTTGCTGATATAATTATCACGCTCTATTTTTATAAGACTCTGAGCATATATTCCATTTTCTTTTAATTTCTCAATTATAGTATTTACTTCACCATTAACTATCGCTTCCGCATAATGGCTTGCGGCAAGTCTTTGTAATACTATATTGTTCTGCTCTGATTCCTTAACAATACAAACAGATTGTGGCATTGCATTATCATTACATAGAAACCAACCTATAACACTATATGTTTTCTCATTTATTATTAGGGTATTCTCGCTTCCATCAACAAAACCATACTCCTCGTATCTTTTTTTTGAAATAAGAATTTCATTGTCATTTATTAAAGTGACATCTGATTGAATATGATTTACTTCGCTCGAAGAAAGAATAAGCATGTCAGTAATATTTTCCATTTGTAACGAAAGTGCTGCTATTAAATCCCTATGGATGTAGATTGTTGGAGTTTTTGTGTCAGATATCCCAACAATATTCATAACACAATCTCCAATCAACAGTTTACATCCCAGAACCCCTTTGATCGTTGTTATTCCAAAGATAGAAGTTTTTTCGATTTGTTCCTCACTTTTTGTGAATATACTATCAATATAAAGCTTGTCAATGACTACATCAAACATGCTGTTCGACATTGTTCCAAATATGATCTGATCAATCGTAATAAAATCAGTTGGTAATGGTTTTGCATACATTTCAATAGAGTCGCTTGTTTTACCATTAGTTTGAAACAAAGATTTACTTGTAAAATGAAACTTTAAAGGAACTGTATATGGAGCAAGATAACGAATGGCAGGATTCTCTTTAATTATATTAATTTTCGTGATATCGTTGTCTGAAAATATTGATAAAGCAACTGCGTTAGATGCTGATACTTGATATTTAAGGATATCTATTTTTGTCCCCCCCATCAAATAAACTCATCGTTATTGCTATCAATATTGCAGTTAGTGCCATAACTATCGCTGTAGTTTTCTGCATTTTACTTTTCAACGATATATTCACTTTTTTCTTGACTTTTTTTATACTCCCTCTAGAATCCAACAATTGGCGACGAAAACTTTGTTGACATTCATTTTTAGGCATATTTGCAGGCAAACAGGCAGGATTATCTTTACTTTTAGATATGACACTTTTAAAGATATCGTATTGTTCATGCGTTTGAATTAATTCCTTTCCTTCACAATGCACATAAACAGAATCTCCATCAATTGCAATATTAAGTCGTACAATATCATTTGAATCAGCAGAATAATACAAATTTAATGCTATCCCGTTTGTAGTAAAATTCTTGCTCTCAATTTGTGATACGGGATTTATTGTGCTACCTAACAAAGTTATTTTATTTTGTGTATCGGAGACGACTCGTGCTTGTTCTATTTCAATAATTCTGTCCGCATATTGTTCTACAATTTCACGCTCGTGACTTACCAATAAGACTAATGTTTCATTTGAAATAGATTTTAAAATTTCTAATACTTTAATGGTATTTTCTTTATCAAGATTTCCTGTCGGTTCGTCTGCCAATATAAGACATGGATTTATTACTATAGCTCGTGCTATTGCAATTCGCTGTTTTTGACCACCACTTAACGTGCTTACTATTCGTTTATTGTAACGTTCCATCCCTACTGTAATAAGGGCAACATTAACTTTTTCTATAGTGGCATCATCTCCTGCTATTGCTAGTGCAGTAAGAATATTCTCTTCAACAGTTAATTCGTCTATAAGAGAAAAATCTTGAAAAATAAATCCTATGTTTTTCCGTCTATATTCATTAAATTTTCTCGCATGTTTAGAATCGATTCCATCTACTGAGTAATTTCCTGAATCAAAACCGTCTAAACCACCCAAACAGTTTAACAGGGTAGTCTTACCAGAACCGCTTTTCCCAAAAAGAGCTACCAATCCTTTATCACTAAATTCTAATTCCATTGAATTTAAAACATGTAATTCGTTAGACTTCCCTTTATTGTAATATTTGTCAAGATTGCGAACGTGCATCATAACAAGAACCCTCGCATCTTTAATATTTGAGTAATAGTATTAATTTTTTCAAGTGCTCTGTTTTTGAAAATGAAATATGTAATGTAAATAACACTGATAAACATTGGTAAAGCAAAAATAAACCAATTTGAAAGATTAGTAAGAGGAATAAACGTATTTTTGTACTTCTCTAAGTTATTGTTTTTAATTGTAACCATTACAAATACAAGTGCAACATTTATTGCGGAGCTAATCAACACACGGAATATGTTTCTAATCGCATCCGCAATTATAATTGATTTACTCCTATAACCAAGTGAGCGAATGATTGCATTCGATCGAAAAATTCCTAACGATTGTTTTCGTAATGTCAATAGACTCAATGCAAGCAATACACCCCCAATTAATGATGCAATAATGAATATTAACGTTTGAATAACAATCGTTCTAGCATCAGCACCGATAAGATTTATGGCATATGGATAATATACTAAAAAACCAAGTGCCTCCATCTTACTAATTACATTTGCATAATCACTCGAATCCTTCATATAGATCGAAATTTGATAGACGTCATCTGAAACTATTTGTAAATAATCTAATGGATTTAATAAAATTATTGGATCATCAGGACTTATGTTGTGTCCTAAAAACAATGCATCAACAGGAATAACTTTTACGTCAGACCATTCAGCACCTTTTGTGTAATACAAATTCTTGGTTTCAATTATAATTTCTTGTGAGTATTCATCATCCAACGAAATAAGGAGTTCTTGAGCTAATTTCAATGTCAAGTAAGCGATGCCACGCTTAACATCATTGTTTAGTAACACAGTATATTTGCCCTGTGTTTGTTTGTCAGTTTGTTTAATAGTTAGCTCAAATTCTGAATATGTATCCAAAAACTCATCAGAAATCTGTAGTGCGGCATTTTTAGTAAAATATATTGTTTGCAAATATTTACTATTATCAACAAACCCGCCAACAATTTTAACTTTTTTTGATTTTTGCGACTGATCAACACTTGTTATTAAAGTTTCTCGCTGATTTTCATCGATCGCCTCACCATTATCAGATGATAGCAATATTTCGTCATCAGAATCAGGTATTCGTCCCCACGATAATGCTGTATTTTTAACTTTTGGCGATTCAATAGAGTTAGCGTAATATTGATTTCGAACGATACCATGACTATTATTAAATTCAATTTCAAACATAACATCAAGAAATATATCATTTTCAACTATATATGTTAATGATGGATCGGCCTTGAGTGTGTTTATTTGAGATTCTGTAAATGCAGTACTATCGTCATTTTTAAGTATTAATCTATCTCTTTCTACTGATCCAAAAATTGGTGTGTTCATAACGCCTTCATAGTATGGCGTAGAAAATTGCAAAACTACAGAAGCTAGAAACATAGTGATAAGCATAACGACAAAAACCGCTATAACAAAATAAATACCAGCTTTCTTGTCTGAAAAAAACAACGAATTTATAAGAGCCTTTACTTCGAAAAATTCAAACTTATCTTGTTTGTCTACTATCCTTGAGGCGTTCTTTTCGCTAATAGGCATATTATTTTTTTTAGAAACTATGTCCGATTGTATCGTTCCATTATCCATAGTAATCTGTCTTGTTGCATAATTCTCAAATTGTTCAGTATCATGTGATACTACAACGAGCAGTTTGTCCTTTGAAATTTCGCCGAGCAAATTAGCGATTTCTGCGGAGGCCACCTTGTCTAAATTTCCTGTTGGTTCATCAGCTAATATTATCAATGTATCTTTTGCCAAAGCTCTAGCTATCGCTACTCTTTGTTTCTGTCCACCAGAGAGAGTAGCTACTGATTGTTTTGCATGTGCCGTCAAACCAGTGCGTCTAAGAATACTATTTATAGCGGCATGATTAATTTTGTTAGTATGGGCAACACTATGATTTAATGCAAAGGCAACTTCTATGTTTTTGCGCACAGAAATACTTTCAATCAGCTGAAAATCTTGGTGGATAACTGCAACTTTTTCCTTACGATAGCGTTGCCAATCATCATTCCCAAAATACTCTACGTCCTCATCATCAAACAAGATCTGCCCAGATGAATAACTTTCGGTCCCAGCTAAAATATTAAGAAAAGTAGATTTTCCGCTACCTGATTTACCAGTGATTACAACGAACTCTCCAACGTCAAATGTTGCTGAGACATGTTGAATTCCAATTGTAATTGAACCCTGCTCTGTGTAAATCTTTCCAAGCTTACATACCTTTAGCATTCTTCGACCCATCGTCCTCCTCTATTATTGTATGTGGATCAATATTTGTATCGCCTATTACATTTTTTTGGACTTTTAATATCCTAATATTCATAAACTTCAAGAACAATAACAATGCTAAGTAGCTAATTATAACATAATAAGCTAATGGATATATCCAAGGGGCAAGAGATTTTAAGAATGAAATAGTGGCTAATACTGATGAAATAACAATTTCTATAGATAAAATAATAATGTAAATCTTGCGTTGTCTAATATTTGACTTAAAAAGGTTTAGCCCATAATCTATAGTAAATACCAGTGCACTAAACACGAGAAGCCATGCTAATGTGAGTACCTCTAAAACTTTTATTGTAACATCAAAAACTACAGCACCAGCCGCATAAGCCTTGCGTAGCATAACAATATCTTGTATGTATGATATAGCAATAACTGTAAATGCACATAATGCTACGCATAACACAATCATCTTTATAATAAAAATTTTCTTTCTCATGTTCGCCTACTCTACCAATTCCATGGAAAAATCACTGGATAGTTATATTTGAGTGAACTCTTGATCATTTTGCTGACTTCATCTATATCTCCATTAATCATGTATTTAATTATGCCAAAATTCTTGTTGCCCACCAAAATTATAGAATTGAGATCATTGTCACTCATTCGCATGGAAACTGATGTTTTATTTGTAGTCGCAGTCTGAAAAGTTTGAGAATATTGGAGATCCATAGCAGCTGTTATATTTACAGTATCTTGTATCACTATAGTAGTATTTTGTCTTTCAGCTTCAGTAAAAAATTTTTGTACGGTATTAATTCGACCAGACTTAAGCTCGTTCATTAAGTAGTCATTACCTTCAATCATCAACATTATCAGTCCAGCAGCAATACCAACCAGAGTGCTAGATTTTATACTAGCAATTAATGTAATTGGATCTATAATTAATTTTAAAACCCCATACTTCCCAATTTCATTCTCTATTTTTTCCATGTCATCAATTAAAAGTCTTTATGCGTCAGTTGCTGTAATGTAATACTGATTTACAAAAATACTTGTACTTACAAGAAATTTATTAATCTCCTTGAATTCAGATATTTTATCAGAAAATGTAAGCTTTATTCCGTATCCAATATCATGTCCATTCCTATCTTTAAGACTATAATTTAATGGAACTAATTCAGAAGAATCATTCTTAAATTCGGGATCCCATTTGGAGTTTATCATTTTAACTCTATAGGTAGGTCTTGAAGTATATGGTGACCAGCTTTTTCCATGGCCAATAAAAGGGTGATGACGTGCTCCAATTATTGTTATATTCATACCCACCTGCAAAATAGTCAAATACTTTTTCAGTCCAACGTCCAGAAATTGTATATCCAGATTTTGAACCTGGATAACTACTGTAGCTACTTTCTGTATGATAAGTATATACTTTTAGGAACAATATCGTGGTTAACTTTTTATACTGAGTAATGTATTTTGTCTTGTATACAGGATTTAAATTACTATTCCAACGGCGATATTGATATTCTGTTTTGCTTTCAACATCAACAATATATTTGTTTTCTGCTGCATATCGATATCCCTTGTAGCTGTTGTATTTTGCATTATTTGGAGACCAACTTGACCATGTTGACCAAAACTCGTCCCATGTATTGTAAACATAGGAACCTAAAGTATATGTAGGTATTCTTACATAATTGCCTTCTACAGTGGCAACTCCATCTCTTAGATTTTCTGTGATTTTTGTTCCATTTCCCGAATAATCTATTCCAGATACCATCACTGTATCCGATATTGAAGCATGAGCGACTAGTGTTTTTTCGAAAGAGTATAAGAAAAACGTAAATACTAAAAAAATTGATAATTGTTTTGTTTCGAATTTGTTACAATAAGATTTTTTCAACAAAAATTAGTTCTCCTTATTTATATATTTGAATTGATAATCTAATCCATATATTGGAAAGGATACTCAAACAAACATTATCTTAACATGAAATACAATATTGTGCAAATTTTTAATCATTGATAATTAAAGTAGTTAATTATTTGACAGTTTAATTAGTGTTTGTTAATATAAATAATGAAATGGTTTGTCGTATAAATTCAATCCCTAATAAATGTGGAGAAAACAGGTGAACATAATAATAATTGGTGCAGGAAGTGTAGGTCGGGAATTAGCACATCGTTTGTCTGGTGAGGGGCATAGCATAATAGTAATTGATAACGACCGGAAAACATTAGAATTAGCAATAGAAAGTTGTGATGTGAAAGGCGTATACGGGAATGGTGCTAGTTCTGAAATACAAACCGAGGCAGGCGTGGCGAATGCTGATTTGTTGATATCTTGCACCTCAAAAGATGAAGTTAATATTTTGTGTGGGCTAGTGGGTAAGAAACTGGGCGTAAAAGATACGATTGCACGAGTAAGAAATCCTGAATATTTTAGTTTGTTTATAGGTCGTGAATTGGGACTAAGCGAAATGGTAAATCCCGAATATGAGGTAGCAAAGGAAATATCTAGGATGTTAAAGTATCCTAAAACTATAAAAATAGAACCCTTTTTTGATGGTAAAATAAACTTAATTGAAATAAAAATATCTAAGGATTCACCGCTAGCAGACATCTTACTGAAGAATATCTATGCTAAACTTGGCATTAAGCTTTTGGTTTGTATTGTACGAAGAGGAGAAGAAATTTACATACCCTCTGGAAATTTCCAACTATTAATAGATGATAAAATATTTATAACAGCAGATGAAACCAATTTACTAAGTTTTTTAAAATTATCGAAAATGATGAAACCCGCTAGAAAAATACTCGTAGTAGGAGGCGGACGCATTACATTTTATTTGCTTAAGGAACTAGTTAAATTGCGCATGCATATAAAAGTTATTGAAATATCCGAGGAAAAATCTCAGGCGCTAGATGAACAAACCCATGGCGTCGAAGTTATAAATGGTGATGGTACTAATCATGATTTACTAATAGAAGAGGGGCTAGAGACTATGGATGCGTTTGTAGCATTAGCAGGGCGTGACGAGCAAAACATTCTTGTATCGCTGTTCGCAAATACGAGGGGTATTAATAAAATAATAACAAAAATAGATGATGTATCATATATGAAATTATTAGAATCTAGTGGCATTGAGAGCATAATTAGCACAAAAGCTACTACAGCTAATGAAATAATTCGGTATGTAAGGGAAAAAGAAAATTCGTTTGGTAGTTCAATTAAAAAACTATACAGAAGTTTAAATAACAGGGCAGAGATAGTTGAATTTTTAGCAACTTCAAGTTTCAAAGCGATTTCTGTACCTTTGTCAGCGGTTTCGACAAGACATAATGCTTTAGTTGTAGGCATTTTAAGAAACGGTAATGCTATAACGCCATGTGGGACTGATACTATTGAGATAGGCGATAATGTAATAGTTGTGGTAGCTGATGAAGTTGTAGATGATCTAAACGATATATTGGAGTAAAAAATGAACTATCGCATGACTGCATATATTTTAGGGCTAATAGCCGCTCTAGAAGGCATTTTGCTAATCATTCCATTTGTAATTGCATTGTCTTTAGGCGAAAGTACAACATATTTTGCATTTGCAATAACTATAGGTATATTGTTAGTTTATGCGATACCATTTATTATAAAAAAGCCTAAGGATACTTCGTATAGAGCGAGAGGGGGATTTGTTGTTGTTGCGCTTGCCTGGATTCAATTATCGGTTTTTGGCGCTATGCCATTTGTGATTAGCGGAATCATTCCAAACGTTATAGAGGCTTTTTTTGAATCTGTATCTGCATTTACTACAACAGGCATAACAATGTTAAAAAATCCAGATAGTCTCCCTAAATCATTGGTTTTTTGGCAACTTATATCCCAATGGATAGGAGGCATGGGAGTGCTGGTTTTCATGGTAGCGATAATACCAAAAAACGAACCAGCTTCAGTTCATCTACTCAAAGCGGAGACACCTGGCCCACAGTTTGGTAAGATTGTTAGTAAGTTGAAATTTTCGGCACGCATATTGTATGCCATATATATAGCATTGACATTGTTGCTGGTTGTGCTGTTACTTGTGGGAGGCTCTTCAGTTTTTGATAGTTTTACACTAGCATTTGGGACTGCGTCTACAGGTGGGTTTTTATATAAAACAACTAGTCTTGCATTCTATGACAATATTTATTTTGAAACAATAATAACAATTTTCATGATCATATTTGCAATTAATTTCAATTTATTTTATTTTGTATTAATTGGACATTTAAAGCAAGCTATTAAAAATGAGGAATTGAGATGGATGATTTCAATAATAGTATTTGCAACTTTAGTGATAACTATAGTTAATTTTACTGAAAACGTCTATAATACTTTTAGCGAGTCATTCAGATATTCGATTTTTCAAGTGGTATCGATGACATCATCTAGTGGCTATTTAACAACGGATTTTTCGCAGTGGCCAGCATTTTCTCAAACTCTTCTCATTTTATTAATGTTTATTGGCGGCTCATCATCATCTGCGGCTGGTGGACTTAAAGTTTCAAGACTTGCTATTCTAGTTAAAACAGGTGTGTGTGATACAAAGAAAAGCATATCCCCACGCGCGGTAGCCAGCGTTAAAATGGACGGTAGACTGGTTTCAAATACAATAACAGCAAGCGTTGCTAATTATTTTGGAATGTATATGTTAATCATTCTAATGTCATGGCTTCTGCTATCGATAGATTCAAATTTTGATGTATATAGCAACTTTACTGCGGCCGTTTCAACAATGAACAATATGGGGCCAGCGGTAGGCGCAAATGGAATGGTTCATTTTTCAGATTATTCTATTTTTTCAAAACTTGTTCTGGTAGCTAATATGCTGATAGGCAGATTGGAAATATTACCAATAATTTTATTAGTTAATCCAAAGTCATATTTGCGATAAATGCATATAGAAACTAGAAATAAAGTGGTCAAAGCTATTGAGGGCTTTAAATTTAGATTGCTAAAAGGCTGAGGATTTAACGCGTTTTTTGTGCCATACTATCAAAAGTATTATTATGAGTAAAGCAAGTGCCCCTATTACAAAACCCCACCACATTAAAAGAGAATTACCATCTATGCTGGTTAGAGCAAAATAACCATCTTCATATAAAGTAAAAGAGAAATAATCGTCTTTCATAGTAATTGTTTGTTCAATAAATTTACCATCTTTCTTTGTTATAATGCGTACGCTGTCATCATTGTTATAACCTTCTAATTGAATTCTAACTGAAACAGGACTACTAAGTGCTATTAGGGATTCACCATCCAAAATTTCAATTTTGTAAAGTTTGTCAATATTGCGGACGATTGTGCTCTCATAGTCAGAATCGTTTGATTGAGTTGCATCAGTTATAATAATAGTTGCATTAGGCACAATTCCTTTTGGTAGTTCCAAAATAGCTGTTATATTGGGTGTGCTTGTAGTGAGTTCAACAGCGTTTATAGTTACAGTAGTAAACCTTGAATTTGGTGCAAGAAAATTATCAGATTCGTCTGAGTAGATTTCTACATTATATACTCCAGGATAAGTAAACGAATTTGAACTAGCAACATTGTTTATTTTAAACTTAATTAGAGAATCACCAGATGTAGTTACATCAATAGATTTAGGCAAACCATCGTAAACAAAAAGATATGAAGAGTTTGCGCTTAAGATAGGAACCGCTTTTTGTATAATAGCTCTAACTGATGTTAGAGAGGTTGGATCTATAGAATAATTTGATGAATTCAAATAATCAGAGCCTACATATAGATCATATGATCCCGCATTAATAAAGGTTCTATTCTGATCAGCTCTAATAGAGAGATTAATTTCATTGTTGGAAAGATCAAATATTAGCGCAAGTATTTTTGAAATTTGATTTGACCCATCGTATATCAAATTTATATCAATTACGCCACCATCGAAAATGGTTGCTATGTTCTTGTTGCCATCTAAAAACGTATACCAATTCACAATGCGAGGAAGTGGTGTGATCTGGAAACTAATAGTATTTGGTTCTGTACTCTCGTAGGAGTCCTCAAAAACAAAATTAGAACTGCTAGATAAAGCTTTCGCTTTATGTGTTCCTACATTAGTTCCTCCATAATTTATGTCATCTGACAATGTAGCATAATTAACATCTCGATAAAAAGCTTGTGGAGTTGGGAATTGGCGGTTACCATTGTATACTATAGATAATGAGGATTCTGGAGAATATTCAACCCAGGATAGTTGTATTTTGAGTGGTGATATTTGGAATGGTTGTGTGGCGTTCGACAAAGTATAGTTGCGAAAAATTTTAGCATCTGCATCTGGATTAACAGATGCTGTTGAGATATAATTAACACCGTCAGGATTAACGTCAATGTTTGGCGTAGTTAAAACGGAGATGCTTGACGAGCCATCAATTTGTAAAGTGGTAGCTGTGGCTTTAGGAGATATTGGGTCGCCTGTATAAGTCAATGTTATTTTACCATCCACCATGTCTTCATCCCAATTAACGGGAACGCTGCACTTTGTAATAGTAAATGTTTTTGTGGTATATGACGGATTGACCGCATAGTTTGGATCTGTTGAAGAAACCGTCGCTTCATAGTTTTCACCTTGTATGGATGCATCTGTGGCTGTACCCGTCACTGAAAGAGGAATTTGGTAGTAAATTTGATTGCCATCAGGATCAACCTCATACATATTTGAATCAAACGCATAGGCAGTAGGACCTTGTGGGGTGCCATTATATACAAAAGATGTAGAACCCCAGGAAACATTAGTTAGTTTTGGAGTGATGGTTGGATGTAGTGTTACATCTGATACAATAGAAGTATTATTGTCAAAAGTAACTTTGACTTTATAATATCCTGATTCGCTTACTTCGTATAAATTTAATGTATATTCTTCTAAATCACTTATTTCAAAGTTAAAAGTGCCATCCTGGGTGTCGCTTTTTGCCCATTTAATAGAAACTATAGTACCAGATATGGCAAGAACATTATAGCGAATATAATTTTGTTCACTATTAAATGAAGGTTTTCCATAGTTGGTTGTAGCTTCATGCAAAGGGGCTGTGACAGTGCTAGTTGCCCCTGAGACTAAGCATGAAATACCAAAGCTTTCATTTGCTGCTCTCGCTATGGGTTTTGCTGGCAGTATGTTTATCGCAATTAAACTCGCTATAAACACAACAAGTGCAAACAAGATAGATAGAATGAATGATTTAATTTTGAAATTCATATTTTTAGTAAAGGACGATCTTAATAAATAAACCTATTAATATTTTCGTCATTTCTCCCATTTTTTTAATCTTACAAATTTAGTTAACTAATTACCATTACTAAAACTGGCGTAGACGCAGATTGCATTTTAATACGATCCCATAAGGAGGGCCAATCCTTAGTACCATCAGCTTCTGTTGTTATGGATATTAGTGAAAGGCAACCATTAAAAATAAATTGAGAAGCACTAACCTTTTTAAAAGCAGAATATTGATCAGAATCTTCAATACTGAAGGTAGCTAGTCTTGAGGAATTAGAAAAAGCATATTCTCCAATAGTAGCAGGGTTGTAGTTGGAAACGGTGAGTTTAAAAGACTCCAAATTCTGCATGTTAGAGAAAGCATACTTTTCAATATTGAAGTCTGTAACAGAGATGGTGGTTAATGATTCTACACCCGCAAAAGCATAAGGAGCAATTATTTTAGTTTTAGTGACAGATTCTAGTGACAAATCAAGAATGGCATTTGTTCCTAAATATTTTAAAATATAGTAGTTTTCTCCATCTTCGTAATAAAGATATGAGGTTTCTTTGTTTGGTGTTATATTTTGATGGACAGCTACATTATCATCAAAACCATTCTCCCAGTTTATTGTTTTGTCGCTAGCAATAGTAATTACAAGATTAGGTGTTTCTGCAAATGCTAAATTAGAAATTTTGGTAATGGTTGGTAAACTAATAGCTCTTAGAGGAGTTCCAGAAAACACATAAGGAGCCATTTCAAAAGAATAACCAGCACCTGTGAGATCAATATAAGTTTCATCTGTAGTGAGTTTAACCATTCGTCTAGCGGCCATATCAACATTAAAATAGTAGTAGGTGTAATTTGAAGATGATGTTTCTTCAACCATAGTTAGGGCAGAATAACCCTTATACCATTCGTGATCTGACGTCTTGTCGTATTGGACTGTATAATCATCAGCATACCACACAGTGAGACCTTTATTGTTATCAAAAGCAGTGCTTGCAATGCTTGTTATATTACCATCTATTTTAATCCATGCCATATTTTTGTTAGCGAAGGCATATTCGCCAATAGCTGTGATCAATTTGCCACTATACGAATTAGGAATAGTTAAATAATTTTTTCCACTATATCCAACCAAAGTGTATGTGTTATCTGAATTTAAGACATATGCGAAATCTGAATCAAATATAATTTCAGAAGAATTTTTCCAAACTGCGTTTGTCTCACTCCACGAATTACTCCATCCAGATGGTTTGCTTGAGTAATCTACGTAAATGGTTAGATAGGGATTTGAAGCAAAGGCATATTCGCCAATCGCGGTTACCTCTTTGATAGTGATTTTTAATAAAGAAGAGGCGCCTGCAAACGCATAAGGAGCTATAGCTAATAGATTATCTAAGGACAACTCATTATCAACTTTTAATATAGGGTATTGTAGTAGTGTGTTATTAGAATAGAGTATGTCATTAGCAACAGAATAGTATAATGAGTTTGAAATTGAGAATCTAGTAACACCCGCATAAGCAAAAGCTGCAACACCTATTGATTTAACAGAATCAAGAGTTGCTTCTCCTATGTACATAACTCTGAAAAATGCGCGTGCTCCTATGTTGGTTATATTGCCCGGAATAGTTAATGAAAGCGAAGTGCATTCTTCAAACGCACTGCCCGAAATAGATTCGACACTTTCCATGGCATTGACACGCGCCAAATTAACGGCATTTTTAAATGCTCCAGCTTCTATAGTTTTAATGTAATGTGTTAGTGTAACTTCTCTTAAAGAGGTTGCATCAGCAAACAAGCCCGCAGAAACTGATGTTAAATAAGTGTTATTGTTAAATGAGATTGATAACAAAGTTGATATATCAGCAAACGCAAAAACACCAATGCTTTTTAGTGACGCGGGAATTGTAATAGTTGTTAACTTCAAATTCCTGTAGAAAGCATAATCACCAATTTCGACTATGTTTGCTAGATTGAATTGTAAGTTGATACAATTATAAAAAAGGCCTTTTGGAATTTTATTATCAGGAATTTGTGATGTAAACGCTGATAGAGATCTGCAACCACTAAACGCATATTCGCCCAAACTTGATATGGAAGGCAGTATAATTGAAGTTAGTTTTATAAGATTTGCAAAAGCATATTTTCCTATGGTGAGTTGCTGCCCAGACTGAATAAATGTTATAGTGTCGAGAGCGGATAGATTTGCAAAGGCATAATCTGGTATTTTTGTTATACTAGCTGGCAGTGTGATAGATGTTAGAGATGTGCAACCTTGTATAGCATCAGCAAATTCAGTAATGGTTGCGTTTATCGTTAGTGATGTAAGTGTTTTTGACCCTGCAAACATGCTGCCTATAGATACTACCTGGAAGGGATTGTTTTCATCTGCTGGATTTGCAAATGAAACTGGGATTGTAACCGAAGTAGCGTTACCTATGTATGAAGTTATATATGCCTGCCCGCCTGAGACAAAAAATTTGAAATTGTCATCATCACTTTGCATGCCTGTGTAAGTTTCAAATTGTAAACCAGCATTCCATCCTGATTCCCAAGTGGACAAAACCCCACCTTGTAATTGTAACTTAACTTTTTCAGCAGTATTTGCAATGTCAGTATCAATATTAGAAAACGAGTTTTTGTAAATGTGAGTAATAATTGATGGAATTGTAATCACACGGATAGGGGAATTCGCTGATAAAGCATCAAAAGCATAATTATCAATAGCAGTTAAAGGTACATATTCTATTGACCCAGCCGATAAAGGCATGGACAGTGGTATTTCAATAGTTGTCACATCAGTAATTAAACTAGCAGAATTTAAGCCAATAATAGTTATGATACCATGGTTTACAATATAATAGAAGTTGTTGAATTCTAAAATATCCGATTCTTTAACATTTGTGTAAATTATTGAATCAGGGAAAAGTTGAGAATAGCTGGTGTCTAAATCATCTTCGACAAGAATACGCATTCCAACATATGATAAGTTGAAAGCCTCTTTTGATATTTTACAGCCTGCACTAATCAGGAGTATATTAATGTTTGTATCAGAAAATGCATTGGGTAGAATTAATTCTGTAGTATTTTCAAGCGATAATTTGTAGCTGTCTGAAGCAGGTGTTGTTACTTTGGATAAAACCTTCAATTTATCATCATTTGAATAATAACCAGATATGCCTGTATCCTTTTCCTTGTATTCTAAACTAAAGAATAAATTAGAAGTTTTTGGTGCTTGATTATATAGAGTATAACTAGAATCAGAACTTTTAAACAAAACAACAGCGTCTTGAGCTAGAGAATTCAACAGTCCAATGAAATAGCCCGAAGTTGGTTGAATGATTAGAGTATTGATTTTTGATATAGAACTTCCCAGTGGGTCGATTATTCCAATAACATTGCGAGAGTTAATACTAGATGGTATTGTAAGAGACCCATTAGCATTAGCAACATAAGTAGAGCTTGCGCCGACAATAATCGCAGAAGAGGAATCGATTGAATAATAGTTAAAAGTATTAGTTATAACAAAGTCATCAGTTCTAGTTGTTATTTTATTAGAGAGTTCCCAGCCAGGAGTCTGAGAATATGCTTGCAGAGTAACACTGACGTCTACTGCATCCTGTGGGAATGTGTGCACCTTCCATGGTACTTCAATGGCCGTAATAGTGGTTGTTGTTCTTTTGAATGCTCCGCTAGCAATAATTGTTATATTATCTGGTATAGAAGGTTGCGAATTGGATCCTTGATAATCTACTAAAACATAATCAGATCCTTTAGTAAAATAATAAAAAGAGTCTGTACTATCTAAATTAGTAGAATAGGCATTAGCAGGAGCATGTCCTGAAAAAGAAACATTACCATTGAAATAAATAATCAGAGCGTTATTTGAAGAAAAAGCTTCGCTACTTATGCTTATTGGAGTATATCTATCAATAGTTAAGCGCATAATAGAAAAAGTGTTAAATGCTTGTTCAGAGACACTAGATATTGTGAAACCTGTTGTATTATCAGGCAAAACTAAAATGTTTCTAGTTGTTACTGCTCGAAGTAATTCGCCAGATAGAGTGTAGTAATAGTTAACATTATCGTATGTGTATTTTGTTGGTTGAGTGCTTTGGACCGAGACAGATAAAGATTTATCAATAAAATACGCAGCTTGAGAATTATTGCTGGCAGCTACCACTAATTCATTATGCCACTTAAAAGAGTTAATCAGTGCAATATTGTCGCCTACAAACAAATATTGAAAACTAGCAGATTGTGCGTTGACAACATTGAATGCATTAATTACAGCTTTTATTGTTTTGGAAGCAACCATATCAACTGTTATTGAAAAATCTGTATCACTACCTGTGTATCCTACTATATAAATGTTATTATCAATCTCATAATAATCTATTGCGAGAGAGGGGTGTTTATTAAGATTTCTGTTTGGAAATTCTATAGAAACCATACTACTAGTATCTGTAATGTTCCATAGTGAGTTCCATGTGTCCAATGTAACAGCATTCATTATGTTTATAGTTGCATCGCTTGTGCAGCCATAAAATAAAAACCCACCGATTGTTTTGGTGTCGTAGAGGTAGAGATCTGTAACACTTGATCCAGCAAAAGCACCATCTCCAAATCCAGTATAAGTATAATTAATACTTTGGTTATTACTATGAAAGTCAGTTGCTATGCCAGCATATTTTGTTATAATATAGTTGTTACTACCATCATTTAAAAAGTAAATATCATTAGAAAGAATAATGTTAGACTCATTAGATACGTTGTTATAATAAAATTTGGTAGGCTGGGCACCATTGTAGTTTCCAATTACGTAAACCACTACCGAGTCTGAATTGTAAAAAGCCGACATTGATATGTAAGAAGGCGCAGTTTTAAAAATTACAGTATGTAGGGATGGACAATTTTCAAAGGCGTTATCTTCAACTGAGAGTTGTGATGCGATCGAAATTTTTTCAAGCAAGCGATTATTTGCAAAAGCAAAACTTGAAATTTTAGAGATTGTTGTATTATTAATTTTGCTGTCAATATCTAATTCGGATGAAGTACCGACATATCCAATAATAGAGGCACTAGAGTCTTCAATTTTATACACAAGATCTGTAGCACTGTCAACACGCGCATTCCAAACCACAGATGCGGTTGCACTCCAATCAGATGCAAAGCCAGATTGTGCTCCTATTCCTGACATATAAATTATAGCATCATTACTAATGTTAAGAAAAGCATTAGCACCTATAGATAAAAGAGAAGCGGGGAGATATACATATTTCAGATCAGAGCAACCTTCAAAAGCATTAGCTCCAATTGTAGAAATCCCCAGATTAACGCCAGCAAAAACACCTCTTAAGGCTTTTGCGTTTTTGAATGCGCCGCTAGCAATAGTAGTTATCCCAGATCCTAGAGTAAGTTCGCATAAAACACTTTCTTCAAATGCACCGCTAGCAATTTCAGTGATAGTAGATGGAATTATTATCTGTGTAACAACTGTGTCGCGTTTGAAAGCATCAACATCTATAGAGGTAACCGGGAGTTGATTTTGATAGGAGGGAATAGTTATTATAGACTCACTGCCATTATAACCTTTTACGCTCATACTTTTACCATCCGAACTAATTATAAAAATTAATCCAGTGCTTCCAGGTTTAGTCCAGATAGCAGTTAATTCTATATCACCAGCATATCCCCACGTTGAGGTAGGGGTATATACCAAACCCTTTAAATCCCAATATGCTAAAATATAAGATTCATAGAATACGGAGATATTCTCTATAATACTAGATATAGGATCCCCATACCTAATTTCAATGTATTTCTTGTTACCATCTGTTTTTATGTTATCAGCAGTATTGATATATGAATTATCCGTAGTAATTCCATCTGACAGGAAGACTTTATAAGTAATAAAGGAAAATTTAGCATAAAACACAATGGATGTCGGTTTGGAAACATCGAGCTGAGGATTATCATATTTGGAGGTTCTTGCGGAATCACGATACCAACCTTCAAAATTATATCCTAGTGCAGAAATATCTTCTATGGGTATGTTTTCAGAAATGCCAGCATTATAAGTAGTTGGATTTTCGTTATTTACAGGTGAGTATATGATAGGTGAAGTGCCATAATCATATGTTACAGTATAATTAAGAGGACGCCACGCAGCGGTTAGTGTAAGATTTTCAGATGGCATAGTAATCGTCCCACCTGTGTAAACTATACTATCCTCAACAGCATTATTTAATCTATATGTCCAGTGATCAAAGGCATAATATTCGCGCATAAAATCAGGAGGATTGTCTGGAATAACAAAAGTCTCATTGGCTAGTTTGTCTGAAACCGAAGGTGTACTGCCAGTAGCGGTTTCTGCGCTAAAAGAAACAGTATATCGTGCTTGTACGTCAACAACTGCAGAAAAATTAATACTCTCATCGGGCATTGTAAAAACATAACCAGCAGCATATTCTTGAGAATCTAATTTCCATCCTTTAAATTCATAGCCAGCAGTAGTTAAATTGGAAGCATCTGGCAGAACAAAAGTATCACCAGCGACATATTGCCCACCACTGACACTACCATACATTCCATCAGCTATAGTATAAGTTACGTTATACAGTGGTTTCCAAAGAGCTGTATAGTTTATATTGTATGCAGGCATAGTTAATTGAACAGGATTATCATTTGTTGGGAGGTATGTGTTTTGTCCATCATACCAACCAGAAAAGACATGATAATCCCAGAAAATGGTAAGTGCTTCCTTTGTGGGAAGATAGTACGAAGCACCCGCTATTCTAGATATTGATGGAATTGGAGCACCATAGACATTATCGCCGGCAGCGGTTCCAAATATGGCATCGTACGTTCTAGTCCAACTTGCTACAAAAGTAATACTACCAGCGGTTGGTACGTCATAAAATACATAACTATCTCCAGCTGAGAATTCTGTAGGATTGCTGCCTAATGTCCAACCAGTAAATATATGACCTGTATATGAGGCAAAGGATGTAGGGAGGTCGGGCAAATAAAAAACTTCACCGATAGAGCGTTGTTCCTGAGGAGGTAGTTTTATAACATCGGCATTACTAGTGCCTACCACATAGGAAACAGGATAAGTAATTATGCTCCATTTTGCGTATAATGTGATTACACCAGAACTGCCATTATTATCGAAAGGGAAAGAAATAGGATCTCCTTGGAATTGTGAATTTAAATACCATCCAGTGAGTAAATATCCGGATTTTTCAAAGCCAGCTACGTCTGTAGCCTCAATTGCGGTTCTTGAAATATTTTTAGTTACATTTTCATGGCCATCGGAAACCAAGGTAAGTTCAAATCTAAGAAGGGGCAAAGTGGGATCATCGACGTTTGGTTGACTAGGAGTTTTGTAAGTCCATTTAGCATAAACTGTGCAGTTAGCAGTTATTGGATTTAATAAAAGAGAAGTAGCTGTTAATTGGCGTTCCCAGCGATTAAGATCAAAAAACCATCCATCAAAAGTATACCCTTCACGGACTGGGGGTAGTGTGGGCATAGCAAATGTGGTATTGCCGCGAGTTGGAACAGTGTGAAAGTCCCCAGAACCACCATTTGTATCAAATGAAATATAATAAACCTGAGATTCAGGTTCTTCAGGATCTTCACACGAAATTAAAGCTAATGTGATTAGTCCGATTAGTATAATTAATGTAAGAATCTTTAGAAACTTCATTTGAAATCTTCCTTTTTGCAATTGGTTGACTAAAAAGTAATCGCAAACGTAAAAGCACAAAACTATTTAAGTTGCAATAATGTTTTGAATTTGAAATTAGCACAAATTTAAGAGAAAAGCCCTTTAAAATTTGAACCCTGTTACGATTAATTAAAACTAGTTGACATGCTTCTAGGCAAAGCATACTAGCTATATATTATTACACGCGCGCGCGCATTTGTCAAGAGTTGGCGGCAATTTGCAATAAAACAAGAGATATTTTGGGCAAAAATCGCAGTGTTTATCTGTATTTTTTAAAAATATTAAAAACCAGAACAGCAACGGAGAAGCTGAGTAAATCCGCTTTTTTGCTTAACTATAACACTAGCAAATATATGAGATAAGAACCTACGTAAGATAGTCAAGCAGGGAAAGGCTTTCAACGAACATGATTGTAACTATAAGAGATATGAAATTACTAATGCAAATAAAAGCATAGGCTAAAAAACCAAAATTATTAGAAAAAACATTAAAGCCACAAGAAAATGATTCCAAGGCCACAGGTTCTAATGCACAAAATGGCTAGGACTTTCAAAAATACTATATAAGACATAAAATGCAGTTAATTAAACTAATTATCATATTAGCTGCAAACAAATATTTTCGATAGAATGTTAAATACTATACATCTGCTGATATAGACTAGGCGTCTGAAGTAGCATCCTTTGATGAGTCTGTATTATTGTTTTCTTTGATTAGTTTTAATATTCCATAGGTTACTCTTTTTTGTTCATCTACAGCTGCTTGGAGACTTTTAATGCTTTTATCCATGGAGTTAACAGAAGCAACTATTGTATTAAAACTCCCTTTCAATGTTGATAATTGCCCTTCTACATTTTGCATTGTTTGCGTGCCGGATTCGATGGCTTTTATAAAATTTGAGATCTCGTTAATAACGGATTCCTGCATTTTACCATTATCGGTTAACGCTCTTAACGCTTTTTTTGAAACAATCTGAGTGCGAGTAGTAATGTCATCGATATTTGCTATGCACTCGAGCACCTCAGCTGCCTGTGATTGAAATTCATTGAGTTCATCAATTGTGTTTGAGAATTTGTCTAATATAGTTTTAAATTCGTCCATGTTTACCTGCCTAATTGTTTTATTTTAGCAATGAGATTTGTTATTTTTTTAGTTTCAGTGTCTAAATAGTCACTGAAACCTAAGTTTATAAATGCCTGTTTATTAAAATTGTCATAGTTTTTTATAGCGTCACGCACTTTTTCGTTTGGGATTATTTTTCCAGCGCACTTTTGTGTAAGTATAGTTCCATATTCATTACCAATATCAATAAATAATTCCTCAGCTTTTTCATACTCACGTAACTCAAAAAATTTGACAGCAAAATCACCCTTTTTAGTATCAAGCTCTTGTATAGTGCAAGTTTCTAATAGATCTTGATAATCAATAAACAATTGTGTGACTCGGACACCTAGTTCATCTCCTGCCCTAATGAATGCGGCTTTTGCCTGCTTATAACGTTCTTCTTTTTTTAGGTGGTGTGCTTCCTTTAACCAATCTTCGGTGCTTTTTGTTTCGCTAATAAGATTCCGTAGAGCTCCAATATCATCATTTGGTAAGATGTGTTGTTCTGTGAAAAACTTTGTTTCAATTTCTTTGCTGTACTCTTTGTCTTCACAAATAAAAATTCGATCCTGGGCGCGCGTACAGGCCACATAATATTTGTTAAAAACCATTCTATGGTGGGTGCTTCTTTTAGCGTTGCCAGTTAGCATATCAGCAAAAGAATCTTCATTGTCGGATATTAAATTATATATGATAACATCACGATACTCTAGTCCTTTAATTTCCTGGACCGTGAAAACGCGTCCACGGACAGCTGGCAGGCGGTTTTCCAATTCAATTTCGCTTTCATCATCACTGACAATTATAACGCATTCGGTAGAGAGATTAACAAATTCTAATACGTCGTCTATTATATCTGGCTGCGTGACATAACAAGCCCAATAACTTTCGTCTAACCCGAGCCGCATTGATATTTCGTCTGCGTCATCGCGAAAATCTTGCCTGCCAATAAATTGTTGTCTTAATTTAGTAAGATTGTTTATGTAGTCGATTAAATGTGGGCCACAGCGCCAGGTTTCTTTAAGCACACGCTGTGGTATTCGTGCTTCTGTATAGGAATTATGCTCTAGCTTTCTATAAAATATACCACCAATCCTGCCGAAATCTACAATAGTAGGGTTGATTACTTGGTTAGGATCTCCAAAAAAATAGATGTTAAGGCTAGGACAACATTCAGAAATAGCTAAAAGCTGAAGTTCTGTTAAATCCTGTACTTCGTCAACAATTATGCAGTCATATTTTTTTGGATTGCTAAGCAAATAACTCGCGCCATCATTGTCGTCATACCTGTTTTCTTTCTCTAATGTTTTTTGGTATGCTTGAGCTGAGGCATATATTTCGCGGATTTCGTCATCATTCAACTGTTCCTTTTTTGCAAGGTTTTTCCATTCATCGAAAGGAATTAATCCTGAGAAGTCAGTTCGTTCACCGTTTAGAACACTCCCCTTTAGAATTCCACGAATATAAGTGAAAATGTTGTTTTCAGTCAAACCAGGAAGTCTTCGTTTCCACTTTTCGGATATTTCGACAAATCTTTCAGGGCGTTTGTCTAGGATTTTATCTTTTATACTAGTTTTCCCACAGAATTCATCAAATGTAAAACAATGAGATTCCTTGATCCCGTTGCGTTCTAACAACTGTGTAGCATGTTTTTTCATGTTATCAGTTAATGTTAAATATACGATGCTTTTTACGGTTGTGTGCAACTTTTTATAAAATTCCAAACTAACAATGGTTTTACCACTGCCAGCACTCCCTCTTATAATTACTGGGGCAGTTAAATTAGTGAGTTTCAGTTGTGAACTTGAGAGGATTGGCAAGTCAGTTGTAGCAAAATAGATGGGTTGAACGAACTCAACTTCATCTCTAAAACAAACATTAATCAGTTTTTTGACGCTATCTACAAGTTTATAATCATCATACGTTAAACTGCCTCGTTGCATTTCACTTAAGGCTTCTAGAGCAATATTTTTTTGATCATCGTGATTTATTGCATATGCTAAAAATATTATATCCCCATCTTTTATAAGGGAATTATCAACATTTGCCTGGTTTCCATATATGTAAATTATACGTTCAGAAAGTGACATTCTAAATTTAAAAGTTGGAATTGTAATACCTTTAAACTTTTTTGCATTTTTTGTGTTAAGTCGCTCCCTTATTTTGTTATAAGGCAGATCTATTAATTCACGTATAAACTGATCTACCTTTTCACGTCTTTCTTTTGTCAATCCTCCTATGTCGTTTTTAAATCTGCTCGTGATCATAATGCGGCATTCCCCATCTAGGGGTAGGTCATTTTGACCTGGTGCTTCTTCTGACTCAGATTCATAAGCAAGGATTGCATCATCAAAAAAAAAGTTTGTATTGTTGTAATAATGATCTACAGGCATTTAATGCTCCAGAGTTATTTAAGACATATCATATGTGTTTTAAATATCTAATATAAAGAACCAATTTAGCTAAATTTACATTAGTTATTAATATAGCAAACCAGATATTCGTAATCAAGAATGGCAGTGCAATCAATGGATAGGGCTTACAATAAACTATATCATAATTAGTTGAATTTTGCAAACAAATGCTGATATAAGTATAAACGATAAGAGCACATTACCATAATTTAACTATTCAATTTTATGAATTAGAGACTATTTTGATATTGTAAGATTGTTAAAAAGTTGTGTTAATATCAGTGTGTGTTGACAATTAGGACAGAAATTTATTTATCATGGATTTTCATAGTCAAAATTGTATCCCAATTACATAGTGGTATTTGGGAATAAATTGAGTGACTTATTACCAATCCACTCAAATTTTACGTTGCTGTTATTCATGTATGTAAGCAATATAGGCAATCTTCTTCTCCTGTTAATAATTACATCTATTG
>JAIRKT010000119.1 GCA_031259965.1 Christensenellaceae bacterium
GAAAGCGGATTAATCGAGCTATGTATAAGTGGTACGGAAATTATGAGAGAAGTTATTATATCTTCTTGGTCAACATTTTATTATGTAGTATCTAATAATAAAGTTAAACTTTATGACAAAAGAAATGCAGAATTTTTTGAATTACAAGGATATAAGAAACCTGAGGGTATTATTATTTATTAGCCAGTAAATGCATTTATTTTAAGGCGCTGTGGCCTGGATAATAAGGGATGGATATCCTCATATTTTCCTTTAAAATAATCTTATATATTGCTTTAAGACCCTAAATCCGCAAATTTATGATAATGACTAACTAAATCCTTAAAAAACTTATGAAATCCGCAAAAAATTTCATTTTTTAAAAAATTCTTCGCATATGCGTGTTTTAATGCATAATTTTCTTATCAATTATACAATCGTAATATATTGTTACTATAATTAAAGTTTTTATACTTATAAATAGTGGAAACTTATAAACTACTCCAGGGTTGATTATGGTGTTTCTGCAGATTAGACAAAAAAATATTTAAGATTACTGAAACAATTCTAAAAAATATGGAAGTTCCCTGCGAGTTGGCAAAAATCAGGCAAATTCAGAAAAAGGCATTTAATATAACAGATTATTTAGTTTAATTTAAAACAGTGATTTATGTCATATATAGATATTAATTAATATTCAGAAGTTTTAATTAAACCCTTAAAATTTAACAATAATCTATGTTTGACTAGTTAGTTTAGTATGTTAGTGGTGTAATTTAGATGACAATTTTTTACTCTTTGAGCAGTTCAACTGGTTTTTTGTATAGATATTTAACTAATGCAATTATAGTTGAAAATAAGGGTATTGCTAGTAATATCAAAATACCATATAAAAAACTTGCAAATGAAAGATTAATCATTGAAAAAATGCCATCAGCATAGCTTAAAACAAATTTAATAACTAATCCCATTATTATATAGACTGGCATTGCAAATGTGGCAAAAAACAATAAATCCCTGCTTATAAAATCCCCCAATAAGCGTATGCGCGGCTCGCCTAGTACCACTTTTATTGCTAGAAATTTTTTCTTCTCGGCAATGCTGGATTTAGTGGAGAAATAACAGGATAACAATGCAGCGATTGCAACTGCAACTGTGAATACAAGTTGTAATGTCATTTTCGGGCGCTGAGTGCTTAAATAACTTTCATATTCAACTTCTAAAAGTGAACGCGAGAAAATGCCTAGTCCCAAAATAGAATCAATAGCAGATTTCACATCATCTTTAATTATCGCTTCAGAGTATGCACTTGATGCGAGTTTTGCAAATGCCATGCGTTTTAATTCTGCACTAGTTAGGATATATGCACTAAATTCTAAATCGGATTCAAAATAACCCAATACATTATACTGAGTATCAAAAATAGTTAAATGATTTTCATTCTCTGGAGTATACCCTGAATTAATATACATATTATGAGAAATGTAGACACCTAGGTTATTATCAAATAATATCTCGTTAGAAATAAAGGTTGCAACATTATCAGATAGCATTAATTCCTCCCCTCCATCAGTTCTTTGTAATGTTAGTGATAGAATAATATCTTCCCATAGATAGATTGTAGGAGTATTTGTGTTAGAAATACCAACAATTTTTATGCTCAGCCCTTCTGTTAGATACAATTCGCCACCTAAATAGCTTTTTGCAGATGCAATGCCATACATAGCTCCCCTTCCGATTTCGCCATAAGCCTTGGCGGTTAGAGAATCTATATAAAATTTGTCGATTACTGCTTCAAATGGATTCACAGGCATTTTACCGAATATAATCTCATCAGTCTCTATCAATTTTAGTGGTAATGGCTTTAGTAAAAAATTTATATCTTCATTTTCGATAAAAGTTGTCTGCATTAATCCCTTGTTTGTATATTTTAATTGCATTGGTGAAATATATGGTACTAAATATTCAATCAAAGTATTTTGCTCTAAATCATAGATTTTTTGGAGACTATTATTTTCATAAATTGATATTGCAATTGCTTTTGATGAGGACTCACGATATTTTAGAGGATCTATGGTTATTGCATTATTGAATAAACCTGCAGAAAGCGCAAGCAATACTGCCGTTATTATCATGATAATAGCAGAAATCTTCTGTGATTTAGTTGAAAACAATGCTATTGATTTATGTTTTAACTTTTTGCATTGAGTATTGCAATTGCTAATTTTACTACGAATGGATATATCTTTTATCTTGGTTTCTGGACCAATGGATGGTGAGTTTAAACCTGGTTCGATTTTTGCTTGTGGTTCTGATTCATTAATTTCACTTGTTAATGCCAAATTAGCATCAGTCTTAATCGCTATCTGCTTTCCATCCACTGAGATTTGCAAATGTTTAAAAGTTGGTAAATTGCTCGTATAAAAAAAGATAATTTCAATTCCATGCGAATTATATTTTTCCATAATCACATTTGAATTTATTGGTGTTATTATATCATCACTAGCATTGAGTACACTATCATTTTTTGTGTTAAGAGTATCTGACACTATTTGAGCATTATCTATTTCAATTATTCGATCTGCAAAGGTTTTTATAAGGTCAAGGTTGTGGCTTACTATAACCACCAATGTTTCTTTGGAAATATCTCGCAGTAGGCGCATTATTTGAACACTATTTTTATTGTCTAAATTGCCAGTGGGCTCGTCTGCTAGAATCACGCATGGGTTTATAGATAGAGCACGAGAAATTGCTATTCGCTGTTTTTGACCAGCACTTAATGTATTAACTTTGCGATTATTGTATTTTGCCATACCTACAGCATCTAGTACAATATTAACTTTTTCTATATCCCTAGTTTGACGACTTATTTGAATTGCGAGTAAAATATTCTCCTCAACTGTTGCATCATCAATTAATTGATAGTCTTGGAAAACAAAACCAATATTTTTAGAACTTTGCTTCAACAAGGACTTTGAAGTATATTTGTTTTCGTGATTTAAGAAATTATACTCGCCAAAATTGAATTCGTCCAATCCGCCGATACAATTTAGAAGTGTAGATTTCCCAGAACCACTTTGGCCTACTATCGCAACAAGTCCTGTTTTTTCAAAAGATAAGGTAATATCTTTAAGAACATGCAATTCGTTACAGCGTTTTAGATTATAATACTTATTGACAGCTCGGAGTTTTATCATAACACTATACCGCCTTTTAGCTTTTGATTTACATTCGATTTTTGCGCTAATCCTCGATATTTTAATGCAAAATATATAACATAAACTGATCCTATAATAAAAGTGGTTAATATTGTAAACCAGGTTGACAAATTTGCATATGGCACGTAGGTAGCACTAGATTTAGTTGTTTGTGCTTTTGTTATGAGTTGCATAAATATTACCACAAATAGTGATATGATTATGCTTATGTTAGTTTTTATTATATTAGAGATAATGTTTGCATAAAGAATGTGCTGATTTTTATATCCTAGAGACTCTAAAATTGCAAAATTGTGTACTTTGGTTTTACTGCTATTTCTTAAAAGTAAAAGACTAAGAAATATTAAAACAACACCAATAAAAAGACATGTCAAAAAAATCCAAAATAGTGTTAGAACCTGATTGTTGTCATTATAACCTTCGTTTATTATGTATGGATAATAAGCAATATAACCAGCCATTTCAACTTTTTTAATTATATCCTTATAAAGCGAAGGATTTTTCATAAAGAGCGATATTTGGTAGGAGTTTTCGCTTACTAAGTGTGCATAGTCACTATGTGACATTATGATCGTGTCACTGTTTTTATCTATATTAAAACCAAAAAACAATGTTAAATCTGGAGGTATTATTTCTATTGTCGAAAAACTAGCGGACATTTCGTAATAAACATTTTTCAATGTTGCATTTACATCAAAAGATCCACTATCTGATATCATGAGCAAATCTGCAGTTCGTTTTGTAATATAAATTGTGTTAGTAGTTGCGTCATTACTGATTAATATAGTGAATGCCCCCTGGTGTTTGATATTATCTTTGCTAAGAATTAGCGTTGAATATTTATCTGCAAATTGATAGGCTATATCTCTAATGGCTTTATTCGTGAAGTATAATGTTTGAAGATATTTGGTATTATCTATTATGCCGCCAACAATTTTAACTAAGCGTGTTTTTTGTGGCATGACAACCGAACTAATTAGAACGTTTGAGTTATTGTCGTCTAACATTTCGTGTGAATCCGCTGACATGATAACTTCATTATCAGCTATGGGGAGTCTACCCCAACTTAACTTTTCAATCGATATTTTGTTCGATTCTATGGTGTTAGCATAGAATTGTAGTGTTGCAGTCCCATAATTATGCGTAAATTTGCATTCAAGCAAGAGGTCAAGAAAAATATCATTTTCGACTATATGAGTAAAATCTTTATCAATTTTTAGTGAATTTAACTCATTTGATGTAAATGCTTCATTACCATCTTTTTTTAAAATAATTCGCTCCTTATCTAGTGTTGCGAAAATTTGAGTATTTGACAATCCTTCATTATATGGAATTGAAAATTGCATAAATATGGATCCAAGAATTAGAACGATAAGCATAACTAGTGTAGTAGTTGAGATAAAAGAGAACGTGTTTTTAAAGTCAGAAAGCAAGTCACTTTTAATTAAGTTAGTAACCTTATTTCGTTTATTTAGAGGCACGTTTGAAACGATGGTTTGGGTATTGTTGGATACTAAATTGGAACGATTTAATTGTATATCATGTAAAATTTCACCATCGCACAAATTAATTTCGCGTGTGGCAATCTCGCTAAATTGATTTGGATTATGAGTGACAACAATAACAAGTTTATTCTGTGCAACCGAATTTAAAAGTTCAATGATTTCCGTTGAAGACTTATGATCTAAATTTCCAGTAGGTTCATCTGCTAATACAATGGGCGTGTTTTTAGCTAGCGCCCTGGCAATTGCCACACGTTGTTTTGTCCTCCAGATAGGGTAGAAACTTTTTGTTTGGCAGATGCTAGCATATCGACTTTTTCTAAAATCTCATTAATACATTTATGCGTTGTTTCTTTATCTGTGTCATGATTTAATTCATAAGACATTAAAACATTATCATAGATGGAGGCATTTTCGATCAAATTATAGTCTTGATAAACAAAACCAATGTATTCTTTACGATAGCGTTCCCAATCTTCGTCTCCAAAATACTCTGTATTATTGCATCCAACGATCATTTCTCCGTTACTATAATTGTCAGTGCCTGCCAAAATATTAAGAAAAGTAGTTTTCCCACTTCCAGATGGACCAGTTATAATAACAAACTCGCCTTTTTTAAAAGTTGCAGAGATTTCTTTGATGCCAGCAATAACTTGTGAGTTATGAACATAATATTTAGATAAGTTATTTAATATAATCATAGATTCCTATTAGTAGTCCAGTGTAACTATATCCGCATTGCAATAAGTTTATTGTCGTTATGTGATGACGCGAATACATGTAAGCAATAAATAAGAAAAGGCAACAGAAAGTCTAAAATATTTACGAGCGAGTGCAAAGACAGACCGTCACTGAAATTCAAATTAATGTGTAGTAAAATAGCAGAGACACTTAGTTCGATGAAGATTAAAATTAAGTTTAATTTTAAACTATTGAATTTAGTAATTGCTGTGCCGATAGCTATTATAACTAAAAATAAAAGCATAGCACATGAAGAAATTAATTGACTCATAGACTCGTATAAATATGCCTGCGGAAGATACTTGCCACCTGGTTTCATATTATTATAGAAAAGGTAAAAAGTTTTTGAAGACACATATAGTGGCTGTGCAATGAGATAAGCTATCATAGATATTGTAGACAGAATAGCCAAATAAAATATGAAGATGAAATATTTTTTTCCCATTACACACCTGATGTTTAGAAAAATGTTAGTTATTATTAATTTGTGGATCTATGCGTCAGGATCTGTTTTTTTAATAAGTTTATTGTGGCTATGATCTGATGTAAAAATATATGCAAGGCAAATTAGAGAAGATAGTAAAACATCTAGAATAACAATAAATTTATGTAAAGAAAGAATGGCTCCAAAACACAAACTAACTGGCACTAAAATGGCAGCAGAAGCTACCGCGATGAATATAAAAATTATATTATATTTTGAGCTATTGTATTTAGTAATAATTGTGCAGATCGATACTAAAAATACAAACAGAAGCATTCCCAAAGAGGCCGTTAACCACTTAAGAGTTTCAAACCAATATGCCTGGTGAAGGAACATATCCGCAGCCTCCACATTATCATATAAATTGAAATAATGTTTTGCAGTGACATCCATGTCGTCACCAATCGCGCAAACGAAGATGCCTATTGGAATTAGAATAACAAAGCTAATAATTATTTGAATTATTTTTTTTTCATAAACACCTGATAATTTAATGTGCAGACTCAATAAGTTTTCCAAAAATAACATCAAAAACTGGTTTTAGTTTTTGGTAGTGTAACTATGGAAGCTGTGGGAGAGACTTGAGTTTTATATGAGATTCAATATCATTGATCAGCATTTTTAAACTAGTAAGAAATTTCACAGAACCAAAAGCATCATTACCAAAGTAAAATGATGAGGAGTTTTCATTATTTTGGTATTTCATAGAAATGTAATTACGCATTGTTGTGAATTCGTTCATATTATACAGTGAATACCCACCACCGGTGTATAGGGTTGTAGCCTGATAATAATCAATCACTACATTAATTTGATATTCCGTGGCCAGTGTTAACAGGTCTTTTATACTAGAATGTGAAATCATGTATTAAACTTTTTCAACCTAAAACGTAAGAATTTAAGGGCAAATTTAAGCAAAATATGCCTATAGAATATTATTTTTATCAACCTAAATGATATTCTGATTTAATTGCTTTAATAGTACCATTTTTTAATTTTTTAAAAAAAATCTGGGTACTATAATTAAACAATTCTCAAAACAAGTGGTAAACTTGGGTTATAACAACAACTAATAAATTAATAAACAGTTTTTTCTTTTGCACATTATCGCTTAAAAAAACTTTTTAACCTACTCTTTTTTGTAACTTCTACTGGTTCAGCAGGCATATCTTTTTGTGGTGTATTATAATTTTCAACCGATACAGAACTAAGTGGAGTGGCCCACGCAGTGGCATTCAAAATGATTTGTTTGACATGCTGATTATAATAAGTAGGGCATGTTTCGTGTCCTGGTTGAAAATAGAAAATTTTGCCACGTCCTCTTTTAAATGTGCAACCAGCCCGTATTACTTCACCTCCTGGAAACCAACCTAAGAGTATTAATTCGTCTGGCGTAGGAATGTCGAAAAATTCACCTACCATGGTTTCTGGTTCTATCAAGAATGTCTCTGGAATACCAGATAATATTGGATGTGAAGGATCTACAGCCCACAAACGCTCTTTTTCATCGGTTTCACGCCATTTAGGTTTGCATGATGTACCCATTAACTTTATAAACGGTTTTGAAGCATATGAGGCATGCAAAAAGATAGCGCCCATGCCATCTAAAATGCGCTTGCATACTTTGTCGGAAACACTAGTTAACACGTTATCATGCCATATATGCCCCCACCAAATTAAAACATCGGTGTTGTTTAATATGGGATCTGTTAAACCATTTTCAGGCTGGTCCTGAGTAACCATGGTAACTTCATACGCGCTATTGTTTTCAAAGATTTGATTTAAGGCTGCGTGTATTCCATCAGGATATGTCTTGTTAACTCGCCCACTTTTTGAACTTGGGTGAAATTCGTTCCAAATAGTAATGTTCATTGTAATTCCGAAATAAAATTAAATAGTATAAGATGATGATGGTTGAAAAAGCTCTAGATGTGCAAAAAGAAGCTGAAAATTAAATTGTAGTTTAGAAAACAGGCTGATTACACATATATAGTTTCATTCATTTTATTAAATTATATCATGTTAAGTTAAATTAAGTCAAGAAAAGAAAGATATCGGAGATAATTGCAACTATTTAGTATTTGATATTAGTGTGATTTGGTTGGAATAAATTAATAGCTAGTTCTACATTAACCAGGGAGGGATAATGACTAATTTGTAATAAGCGTTTTATTTAAAATTTAGGGAAGATTTTATATCTTAAATTATACTGATTTATTTGACAAATGGAGCATAATAGGTAATAATAATCTAATCATAAATTGGAGTTTTTCATGAAAAGAACACAGATAAAAGACATAAAGGAATATGACGGACAGGTTGTCATTGTTTCTGGTTTTGTACAGGAAATTAGAAATCTAAAAAGCATGCAATTTTTGGTTCTCAAGGATATAACGGGAGCTGTACAAATAACGGTATTTAAAAAGCCTGATAACGCTGAATTAAATCAAATTGTCAACGAATTAACAGTTCAATCATCTGTATCAATCAAGGGATTGGTGCATGTTGATTCATTTGTAAAACTAAATGGAGTTGAAATAATTCCGTCGCAGATTATTGTCGCAAACAAGAGCATCGCGCCATTGCCTATCGATTTGTCGGGGATTACAGAAAGTGGCCGTGATTTGCGTTTGGATTGGCGATTTTTAGATTTGCGTGATAAAAAAAGACAATTAATTTTTAGAGTCCAAACAATATGCGAAATGGCGATGCGTGAGTATTGGATTAATAATGGGTTTATTGAAATACATTCTCCCAAGTTAGTTCCAAATCCATCAGAGTCTGGTGCGGAATTGTTTGAACTAGAATATTTTGGGAGAAAAGCTTATCTAGCTCAGTCACCGCAGACATATAAACAAATGGCAATAGCTTCTGGTTTTGAACGTGTATTTGAAATAGGACCAGTATTTAGAGCCAATAAATCATCAACAAACAGACATGATACAGAATTTACTAGTGTTGATTGTGAATTTGCCTGGATAGATTCAGTAGAAGATGTAATGGAATTTGAGGAAAAATGGATTCACTATTTCTTGACGAGACTGAAAGAAACGCTTGGAGATGAAATTAAAGAAGTCTTTGGTAGAGAGGTAATAGTTCCCACATTACCATTTCCAAGAATTACTATGAGTGTTGCGAAAGAGATCATTAAATCATTAAATTATGAAGTGCCGCCCGAGACAAAAGGAGACTTGGACCCAACAGCGGAGAGACTCATTGGTAAATATTTTGAAGAAAAGCACCAACATCAATTTGTTTTTGTTACCGAATTTCCAGTAGCTATAAGACCATTTTATCATATGTTTGCAGACGATAAAAAATCCACATTAAGTTTTGATCTATTATGGAATGGTTTAGAAGTAACTACAGGGGCACAACGCGAACATCGTTATTTGGTTATTATTAAACAAGCTATAGAAAAAGGGTTAATTTCTTGTGAAGCTATTGATGATTCTGGAAATGTAGTAGAGGATAAAATTCCAATAGGATTAAAGAGTTATTTGGATTGCTTTAATTATGGTTGTCCCCCACATGGCGGATATGGTTTTGGATTAACTAGAATGTTGATGAATATTTTGGGTTATGAAAATGTGCGTGAAGTAACTTACGTATATAGAGGAGTTGATCGATTATATCCTTAATCTCAAATAGTTATTTCAAATTAAATGTTTTTGGAATAAAAACTTAAATAGCAATTAAAAAGTTGCAACACCTAAGCCTTTCATTGTTAAAAAACCATGAGTTATTTGAGAAACTAACAAAAATAAAAAACCCCGATTATTGGGGTTTTTTTAATGGTGGGCAATAAGGGACTCGAACCCCTGACTTCCTCCATGTGACGGAGGCACTCTACCAACTGAGTTAATTACCCATACATATTTAAGTTGTATATATTGTACCATTTATTAGTAAAAAAATCAACCAAATTTAAATTAAATCAAATTTGAATTAGGCGCTGAAATCAGGATTTTGCTAATAATGAGAAATATATTTAAAGTTTTTATTTAAAATAAATTTTTGCTATTTATGGTTTAGTTTGCAAAGGCAAAAATATCTCCGTACAAATTTTACAAAAGTGCGATGTTATAAATGAAATATACAAATTTGTTCTGTTATTAAACTATAAGAAGTTGGATTTTAATTGCGTTAATTTTAAATAAATGGAATGCATATGTTGTTATGCTACACTAAGTACGATTTTGATGGGTGCTTGATTTAAAAATTGATTTAAATTTTAAGAACCATTCAAATTTAATTAAATCTGATAATAGCAGTGTTACAACGTAGATTATTAAAACCATAATCACGCTTATAATTAATGCCAACGCAGGAGATGTTTGGTATAAGATTGAGCGCATGGTTTTTCCTAAAAATATGCATAATGATGAAGAAATTGTTAAAAATGCTAACAGTTTTAAAAAAGAAAATGGTAATCCTATGCGTTTGTTTAGATAATACAGGTTAATAGATGAATTCACAAGTATTGATAAAAAATTTGCAATAACAACTGAATAAAAGCCGATAATAGGTGCTATGAAATATATCGAAGCTATCATAAACAATGAACTTATGAAATATGATTTAAAGGATTCTGTTTCTAAACCTATACTGCTTAGTGCTGATGATGTGATTAATTGAATAGGCGTTATTAATAACAACCAGGAGGCAACTCTCAGGTATTCGCCTGAAGGTCGATCATTAAATAAAAATAGTGTTAGGTCTTCACCAAATGTCGCAAACATGATAAGAAAGAATCCAGATATTATTAAAGACAAACTAATCCCACTCTCTATATGTTTAGCTAATGTAGGGTTGTTGTTTTTAATACCACTTGCACTCATTTCGGGAATTAATACGATAGCTAAAGATCCTATTATGGCATTTGGCGCAAACAACAATGGGTTTGCCATGCCTGCAACTCTGCCAAAACTAGCTGTAGCCTGCGATACCGAAAATCCACCTGCAATTAGTCTGAGAGGCAGAAGAATTGCAATTAAAGTTCCCAATAATCCACCAAAAATGCGCATGCCTGTGAGCGGAATTGCTGGCTTGAGTAGAGTTCCAAATTTTGTAGGTTTTTTTAATTTTCCTTCCTTAAACAAAAACATTATTACAAGAATAAATGCCACCATTATGTCTGATAAAACAAAAGCCAGAGCAATCCCACGCTCGCCATAAATTCCACTAACAATGCCAGACACAAACAGGATTGAAAATATAACTCTAAATACTTCTTCTAATAATTCAGTAATACTAAAAGTTAAAAAGTCCTTATTCCCCCAAAACCAACCACGAATAATTCCATAGACAGACGTTGTTATTAGTGCTGGCGCCATTATTAAAAACAAGGGTTTTGCTCGCACATCTGAAAACAAAAAATCTATATGTTCGCGCAAAAGAAACAGTAATAATAGCAAAAGCGCGGATGATAAAATACCTACTAAAAGAGAAGAAGTTAAAATTGATAATCCTTTGTCTTGTGGATTTAATGCTCTATTTTCTGCTACCCGGCGAGATAGGACTGTTACTAGCCCGCCTGATGTGAATGAAGCAAATAAATAAAATACAGATAAGCAAATCTGATACAATCCTATGGATTCTGCACCGAGAACTCTCGAAAAATAGATTTTAAATGCAAAAGATATTCCCCTTGTAAAAATTGAGAAAATTATAACAATCAAGGCGGCTTTAAATATGTGACTATTTTTTGAATGGTTAGGCATATTAAATTATATGTCTACAACTAATAAATATTAGTTATGATTATGAGAAGATTCAAGCAAGTTTGTTGATGTGAGAATCTGCTAATTTCATAAGGTATAGCGCTAAATTTAAGTAAAAAAACTCTTAGTTATGAGCTAAGAGTTTTTAAGAGGAGGTTGCATGGAGTAGATTAAACTATCCATAGATGACTTTTTGTAATAGTGGCAAAACGCGCTCGCGTATGTGCTCCCATGTTCCTGTATTACCGTGGGTGCCTTTAAGGATATATAGTCTTCCTTGTTCGGATAACAAGCCAGTGTTTATACCTGCAATTTGACTATACAGAGGAACAGTACCATCACCTAATTCGGATGTTTTAAATGTATATGTACCATCAGATTTTTGAAAGAAAATTGTAGAGGTAGTATAACCCTGACCTATTATATAATAAGTATTTACTAAAGTTGTTGCATGGACTCTCTCTCCATTTGCGTTAGTAACGAACATTGAATCATGGAATTTTTTAAGATTTGCAATTGCAGGTTTTAACAAATTTTCATTATTATCACCTTTTAGAATATTACCCTCATCATCTCTTAAATATGACCATTCCTGTGTGGAATAAAAATCATAGAGTTCCTCACTGGAGTGTACATCTTTTCCTAAAACCGTGAATGCTACTTCATCATCTTCAATATCATATTGTTCGGTTAAAAGCATATCGTATGATGGTAGTAACTGAATAATAGATGGACAATTACGAATGAAGGTTTGCAAAAAATCAAGAGTTTTATCTATAGGCATTTTAATTTTTAGTGGTGAAGTCAAGACCTTATCTGAATATGTGTAAAGAGGAATTGAACTAAGTAAATTAGACGCGAATGCTTCGATGTCTGACAAATATTTTAGTGAATCAAATGAACCAAGAAATGGCGCAGAGAGTGGCAAATAAGCTCTCACCTTTTTATAGTTGACATCGTTACGAGATAAATAACCAGAAACAACAAGACCGCCCATGCTATGTGATAACAATATAACTTCTTCATAGCTGTTTGAGTTTATGTACTCCTCAAGCAATTGAGAGTTATGGGCGTTATCCAATCTCCAATCATAATTGAACATTTTTACTTCATAGTCGTTACCATAAATTGAATTAATTTCCACAATCAAATTTTTAAACATTCCAAGCGCGCCATAATAAATATGGTGCTCTGCAGGATCTAAATCATTAGAAGGTTTTATATTGGGATTAATGCTATTACCATATTGGTCCATAGCCAGTGCGCCAAATACTGATTGCTCAGGTGTGTTTTGAAGTAAAGGCGCAAGAATTGATGTGAAATCAGCTAAATTTGAAAAAATAGTTGACATTAATTCAGCAGCATCATTTAAGTTTAATTCTACAGAAAAAGGATCCCAGAGATTCTCGCCCGTTTCAGAATTATATAAACCCCCACCAACTAATGGTGTTACCATAATAATAGCTTTTTTAGGTTTAGGTTGGGTGTCATCATTACAACTAATTAAACCGACTGTTACTAAAAAAGAAACTATTAGAATTGCTACTATTCTAAATAAACCACGCTTAAAAACTGACATTTAAAACCTCATAAAATTCTTTATTATATTTTGGATAAGCGTGAATATAAGTATCACAATTATGCAATAAAAATTTCACATAACTATTATATAATTTTTTAATTATGCTGTCAATTGAAAACTTAATATTTACTAAAATTATATTATATAATAAAGTAAATATTTAAATTATGATTGACTTAAATGTATAATTAAAGTATAATATTAGATTATAAAGCAATTGCATTTTAAAATCGAATCAAGGTTTTGCTTTCAAAAAACAGATTCACTTAAGTAGAACAGCAATTGATCTATAACCTCATCACAATGCCATGTTGTTAATAAAATCTTGACTTTTGTTCTACAAGCATAAATTGCAACTAAACATAACTAAAAAGACAAGTTTCTTAGCAATTTATTTTTGGATCTGTTTAGGTCTAAGGCACTAGAAAAATTTTACCATTTAAAATTTTTCAAAACAATTTTAATATGACTGAATTAAGTCCATATGATTTAAAAAGGATTTGAGTATCTGTCATGTAATTAGCCGTAATAAAAGCAAAGTGCGGATTGCATACATATTAAAGGTTTTGGTCTTAGAGCTTTAAATCGCTATGGTATTGTGGAAATATTTAATAATTAGTTTAAAAGGATGGATGGAATAGTATGATAATAAATAGTAATCGCAGACAGAACAAATTGTTTTTAGATGCTATAAAGATAGTACTCGTTACAATATGTGTGTCCGCTATTGCGCTTACTGGATTGTTTGTTTTATTTGCGTGTGATGATAATACTGATGAGCCTTACACTGAGGGAGATGAGGTTAAAATTGACAAGCCAATAACTAATTTTGAAATAGAAAATTACACAATACCAGAGAATCTTCCTTCATACGCACTTACAATTGAGTGGGTTTATAATGATGGTGGTCCTGTAAACTTTAATCCTAATAAACCATCGGTAATTTTATTTAGTGGACTAAGCAAATACGATAAAAAAGATAGTTATAAATTGCCAGATGATATTTATTCAATAAAAAATGGGGGGTCAACGAACAACATATTAAGTTCATTTTCAACAAGCATTAATTTAGAATTAGCTCACTACTGGCGTTTGCTTGGTTTTAATGTCGGAATTTTTCATTACGAAAATTTTGCCGATGACACACATTATAATATTAACAAAAAAATATATTCAAGCGATGAAATGACCTATATCGATAAAGATGGTAATTTGATAGAAGATGCTAATCTGGAATTTACCTTAACAGAAGCATTTGTTATGGAGTGGATGAAATTAGTAACTTCTTCAAAAAATATTGGTAATGATGGTACAGTTCCTCCCAACAAACTAATGGAACTCAGATTGATTGGTAATGGTAGCGGTGCAAACCTTGCAGTAGCTGTCGCGGAATACCTGTCCAATCTAGCAAGGTATAATTATTTAAAAGAGTCAAAAAGTCCGACACGCGTTACATTAATAGACGCATGGTTAGATAATGAAAAAATAAATTTAAATGTTGATTACAAAACCGAGGGAATTGATTCGATTTTGAATTATAATTCATCGATTATAACCGAATTATTCAAAAGAGGCATAGTGTTTGAGGTAATTGAAACAGATAGTGAATTTTATTATCGTTACAAGGACCCATATACAGGTTTGGTTCCAGCGTCACCGAACTATGACGAGCCTAATACAATAGAACCTAATGAAGAGCAACTAGGGATCACAGGAGATTCAGCAAAATATAATAGCATTTTAAAATCGAGTGCAAGTTTGTATTTAAGAGAGTCATATTCGTTAACCTATTATACGGACGAGTACAAAGAATTACAAAGATCAGGGCTTGATTGGTATTTGTATTCCGCGCGTGGCACTGATAATACTAGTATAGTTTATAATGGAACTGTATATAGTTCATATACATATGCTATGGGTTATGAAGGATCCGCACCTGTCCTTGATGATTATTATGAAACATTTTCATCGTCATTTGTAAGATATGGGGTATCTGCTTGGACTCCTACGCCATATATATCCTCAATAAGTGGAGTGGCTTTCAAGTGTATAACAAAAGGTAGTTCAAATTCAGACGGTGTAAGAGTTCCAACATCATACACATTAACACAATTTCAGTCTGAGGCATATCAAGTGTCAAACAAAAGTGGTATATACATAGTTGGTTTTGTAACAAGTAGCAAGGATAGCACTAATTATCTTAATTTAGGCGAATCCACAAGAATGAGAGGTGTTAAATTAATTGTTACATTTACTATAAGTGGTGCTGGTTCTGCACAGACGACATATGATATTGAAGTGACGACTGATTCACGTGGTTATTTTGAATTAAAACTTAAAGATGAAGAAGTGGGGCTTACAACGAATTTGCAAATTGAAGTACCACATGGTTATTCGATAATAACACCGAATACTGGGAGTGGAAAAATGTATGAGAAATTAGGTTATGCGACATTAGGAGCAGATAAAATAACCATATCAATACCGATAGACGCTAATAAATATCCGCTTATGTATTATTTCTATAACGCAGTTTTAGAGTAATGAAGTATTTCATATTGGCATTTAAAGTAGACAACATATAGTCTGTTGCTTTCTTTAGCATAAATTAAGGACGATAGTTTGTGAGGTTAAAAATGAAGATTAAATTAATAACCCTCGTTTTGTTAATACTAGTTATAGTGGTTGCGCTGTTGTCTTGTGAAGCGCAAACATTAGAGCGCAAAAAAACGCCAACTGATGTGGAATTAATCGCATTTGGTTTGGGCGGTGGTTCTTTTATCCTCCCAAAATCATTAAAAATGAAGAAAGTTAATGTCATAATAGAACCAACTGATGATCAAAAGAAAATTATCTATTTAGAATGTTATAACGCACAACTTGCAGACTATACAAGTCTGGTGAATGCGTTTGCACCAGTTGTGAAGAACGATGCGTTTGCTCCTGTTAGTTACAATTTTGACCAAGGTTTTAAATACATCGCTACATACGATTATGTAGAAAAAAATGAAAAATATAATGTGTATATTATTTTTTGCCAGCTAGAACATGAGGAGAATAATGTAAAATATGATGAAGACTCTTTAATTTTAACAATTGAATTAGATGACGAGGATTATGGAGATACTATACCGGCATACACACTTTTCTCAAGAGCTGTTAAACCGAACGATCATGAATTATCTAATATAGGGTTGGTTCCTGATGAAATTTCATATTTTGACGAAGAAATTGAAGCTGTTGATGTTAATTCAACGAGTATTAAAAATCAGAGCAAATTAACATTGATTTTTAAAAATTCATCTGAGGAATCTTTTGATGAAATAACTGAGAGTTATTATAATAATTTTGCTAATAGACGTGATGGATATCTAACTGATAAAAAAGAAGTAGTGTTATTTGATAATGACGATCAACTTTTGTTCAGAGCGGACTATTTTAGAAATAAAAAAGGTTTTCAGTGTGAGATTATTTATTATTCTGAAGATACAATAATTGCTGACAAACTATTGATTCCAGAGAAAACGCTATCAGTTAGATTTAGTGAAATTTCCGATTATGTAACACATGAGTATTACTATAGAAAAAATATTTCAACCTCATATAAAATAACAGAATTGCCAGCAGGTGCGGATTGGGCAACGCCTGGTCTAGTTATTAATATAAACACATCAAATATTTTTGGTGTAAAACACACACCTAACAATGCAGATGGCGATAAATACTATTTGGAAATTGCTATTCAAAACGCAACCAGTTCCATATTCGTTCAAACAGTTGCTGGTTTAAATTCAAAAATGTCATTTGTTAATCAAGATGGCAATAAAGTAAATCTTAATACGCTAATAGAAAATGGCGAGTTTTTTGATGTCTTTACTGCATATTATGTATTTGAGTATTACAGATTTAAAACCGAAATAGCATTTTATAAAGAAGAAACCTCTGATGCCTCATATTTATATCCAAAAAGCACGATGATAATAACGTTTACAGAATTATAACTTGGCACAACCAAAAACCTGCCTATCCACCCGACGTAAAATCCGCATAAATTTTAAAGGTATATATTAGAGAGGTATAATTTTCAAGGCTGTTAGTACATCTCGTTGTCGCTTTGATAAAGGAGCAACAATATCTTTGATTCCACTCTCAAATTT
>JAIRKT010000020.1 GCA_031259965.1 Christensenellaceae bacterium
TTTTGATTTGCAAAATAAGGTCTATGAAAATATTAAGATAGAGAATGATTAAAAACATACAAGTGACGTTATATGTTAGGAAATCTGTGTATACGCAAAAAAAAGCGGAATTCAGGATAAAAAGAATTTTGGATTTTATCAAATAGTTACGTCGGGGTTGGGAATGAGCGACAAAGAGATACTTGCTAAACATCATGATTTAACTCAAATTCAGAATCAATTTCACATGATGAAAAGCACAGTTGAGACACCTACTGTATCCGTTTGGACTAGAGAACATATTGCGACACATATGCTAATCTACATAATAGGATTGTTGTTGATATGTATAATTCAGAAAAAAATTAAGGACTTCACTTTAAAATTGGAGTCTGGAAAGAAGAAAAAAAAGAAAGAAACTATGTGGACAATGGGGATGACTAGTGAAAAAATAACTACTGCACTTGAAACTTTTAAAGTTGAAATTTTAAAGCGAGATCAATTTAGGTTCAGCAAATTAGAAGAGGGTGATTGAAAAATAATACTTGCATCCCTCGGCATAAATATTCCGATGCGTCTTTTGGAGAGACATGATGTCTTAAAAATCAAAAGTTCTTTAAGGATATTTAGTTGATTGCACGTTATTTGTAAAAACCATTAGAAATATTAGTAAAAAGAGGGTACATAATTATTAGTGAAAACCAGCGCTGATCTGTGACAATTATTTATGATAATTTTAATCTAATATTTTGGAAATAAAAATCAGGAAATTTTAATAATTGCGGAGTTGCAAACTAAGGATAAATTAACCACATTAAAATCCTGTTTCTCTTAATTTGCGAGTTGGATTCATTATACCAAAATAGTCAGCTATAGACGGAGTTTGCAAGCGCAAGATGTTTAATCTCGCTTATAATATGTGTAATACAATATTTAAAAGCTAGCTACACTATTTTACATAGTGGTTTTGCGTGTCTGGAGTAGTAAATTATGTTAAATTGTTTTATTAAGCATAGGACTAATTGCTTTATATATTAGTTCAGTTGTATCCGGATTATTCATTGCGTACAAATGTATACCCGCTACATTAATTGCTAACAATTCTGTTATTAAGTTAACAGCATAATTTATACCAGCAGCCTTCATTGCTTCTTTATTACTTTCAAATCTTTTTATGCACTTTTCCAATTTTTCAGGAATCCTTGCCCCACTTAACATTACCATTTTCATTATTTGTTTCGCGGAAACGACTGGCATAATTCCTGCTTCAGTTGGCACATTTATATTTCGTTTTGCCATCCCCTCTAACATTTCTTCAAAATCATTAGTATCAAAAAATAGTTGGCTTATAAAATGTGTGACACCAAGATCTGCTTTTAACTTTAAAATATCAAAATCCCTTTCTTTGTTTAAACTTTCTTTGTGTCCTTCAGGATAACAAGCAGCACATACATCAAACCCACCATATTTTTTAATATGAGCAATTAAGTCTGTTGCATATTTAAAATCAGAGTTGCCACTAGATTTATCACCACGTAGTGCTAATATGTTTTTTATGCCTCCCGCTTTTAGTGCTAACAACGCACTATCAATATTTTCTCTAGTTGAACCCAAACATGTCAGATGTGCTACGCTCTCAATTCCAAATTTGTTTTTGATATCTGACGCAATACTAACAGTCTCATGATTATCACTACCACCAGCACCATAGGTTACACTAATATAGTCAGGTTTGAATGCTTTAAATCTGCCCATAGAAGCGTATATTGAGACCATGCTTTCTGTGTCTTTTGGTGGAAATAACTCAAGAGAAAATAGAGTTTGTTTTGAATTAAAATCGATCATACCATGCCTTTTAGTGTTTTCAAAGCTCAATTAGAAATCGTGTTTTATCATTTGATAAACTACTAGCAATCCAAGGTTTATTAAATTGCTCCTTTCTAAAATTAAATCAAAAAGAAATAATAATAATAATTTTTAAGATATGTTTGTTACCTTAAATCCAGCACGCACAATCGCATTAGTAATTTCCTCATTTGAAATATCATCTCTGAGCGTTATTTTTATAATAGCTTTTTGTGCACTGGCTTTTGCACGTTTTACGCTCTCTAGTGATTCAAGCGCATCAACAATTGTTTTTTCACAATGTGAGCAGGACATACCTTCTACACCAATAACTTTTTTCATAATTATATGCCTTCAATTTAATATTTATATAAATTGTAAAATAATAACTAAATCAAAACTTTACAATTTTATTAGTTATAATATTACACACTTTATTAGAAATTGTCAAATCAATTTAAATAATCTCTAATCTAGACTTTAAGATTTGATATTTGTTAAAATTTCATTTTTGATTGAATTATAACTGTCAATTTACATTGCAAAAGTTTTTACAACTAAGTGCCGATTCTTCATTTCCACACGTAAGATCCACATGAGGGGCTGAAACGGACGTTACTATGAGAATTAACTCTTATGATAATTAACTAATCAAATTTCTATTTACTATTGCAATTTATTAAATTATGTGGTATAATAATGATATGAATTAGGATTTTGTCCTGATGAGGGTCTTATGAGTGTAAAAAATAGAAATGTTGTTTTTGCATTTTTACTGACTATTA
>JAIRKT010000064.1 GCA_031259965.1 Christensenellaceae bacterium
TAGTATATAGTTGACAAGTCAAGGAGAGCCAGTGGGTGAGCAACAAGCTACGAAACTGGCTCTCACTTCGCCCAAGGAAAGCATAAGGAGAGGATGAAAAGCTACAGAAAGAAGGGACCCGAGGCAGGGGAACAAAGGGCCCGTAAGAGAGGGACCACCGCTTTGCAAAAGCAAAGCGCCGCGGGAATTGCGAGGCAAGGCTAAGCCTAGACGAGCAATTCAAGCGGTCAAACAAAAAACCAAAAACAAGCATATCAGAGAGGATCAAACTTCTTTTCAAAATTACAAATATCATATTAAATTTAGTTGACAGCGAAAAAGAATAAGTGTATAATATAAACAATCCATGCGGGAGTAGCTCAGCGGTAGAGTGCTGCCTTGCCAAGGCAGATGTCGCGGGTTCGAATCCCGTTTCCCGCTCCAACATAAAAACATATTAGATCGCTTCAGTAAGCGATCTTTTTTATATTTGAAAATCCAAAACAACTAAAACACTATAAGGTTATAATGTGGGATAGTAAAAAAAACGGATATCATTTCAACTAAATCTAAAATAATCAAAAACTACATATAAAGAGCACAAAAAGCAAAAAACGACAAAAAATTTATGCAAATTTTCAACAAAGATATTGCAAAAATTCAACAAATAGTGTATAATTTTAACATGATAAATGGGGGAATTTTTACAGACAAAATCCAGCACAAATTCAACGTTTAAAGGTTGTGGCTATGCCGTCTAAATTAGATAAAAAAAACACAGTGGGCCTCACTAATACCCATGACGTAATGGAGGATTCTAACAGTAGGTTAGAATCCCATTCAGTATCGCAAGAATCTGATTTAGGGAAAGTTGATAAGATAGTTTCTGTTAATTCTGTTGAATTTATAAATGATCTTTCAAAAAAAACAACACTAAAGGCAACCACCAAAAAAAACACAAACAAAGGTAATGACAGAGCAAAAGCGATTAGCAGCAAAAAGCCTTTGAAAAATGAATTTGACAATATTAATAATGTATCTTTAGGTTCAAAACAAAATGAAGATGTAGCATATATAAAGAATGAGGATCTCGAACTGCTAGAGCAAACCATTAATTTAACTGAAACGAAAGATTATGTTAATAGTAATGATAGTTATAACATCTTCAATGGAAAGGATGAGACAATTTCTACTAGTGACAATACTAGGGAACGTGAAACTGCTAATGCAATGAATGAAATGGGGGATTTTAAAGGTGGCGCAGGAGAGGGCCTTTTTATAAACAATATTGAAGAGCGCTTTTTAACAAGTGGTATGACATGTGATAATGTGGGAGATTATGACAAAGCGGAAAATCTAAGCTTAAAAGAAGGCCCTCTCTCAAGTTACGAGAGTGAAAACCAATTTCAAAATGACGCTAGCAATAACGATAATTTGCAGGATAAAGATTCTCAGGTCAATAGAATATTAGCAATAGATAATGAATCGCCAATTAATAAAGATAAAAACAAAGAAAACAAATATGATAATGCACTAATTGCGTCAAGAGAACAGATGCTGGGTGAAGAATTAGAGATAAATTTAAAAACTGACTTTGATGCTAGTGGTGATGAACTAAACGAAGATGAAGTTTTATATAAAAATAAGGCTACATCTGCTGCATTCATCTCAGGGGATGCTGATAATCTAAACAATTCAAACCTAGCAACAAACAGCTCTAATAATACTAACGGCAATAATTTAACAAACGTTGAGAGTTTTAATGGAGTTGGGGGATCTAATAACAATAAGGACCAGACTGATATAATAGGCGAGAGTCTAAAACCTATAGATATTGATGAGACGCAAAAGCCTAGTGAAGACCAGAAGAAATTAGAAAGTCTATTATCAGTTAACAAATCAAATACGGATGTCAGTAGTTCTTTAAATTTAGATGTTGAATCAACGAATATTTCTACTGATTCTACTGATGATGTTAATTTAGAGTATTCAAAACTAATTGAAGAAGAGTCTATCTTATTAGATGAACGTGAGTCAAAGCTAAACACTAATTTAGATAGCATTGACATTTATGGGCGATTAGTTTTAGATAGGAATTTCCAGAACATATTAACCATGTCTAAAAACAAGGTCAAGTTAATATATTCTAGGGTTAAGAACACAATTCTTGAATACCAAGAAATCAAAGCAATATTTGATGGTGAATTTGAGCGATTCAAGAAGGGTGCAAAATACTTATTCCATATCTCAATCATAGATGATTCACTAAAGTTGTATCTAGCCCTTGATCCTGAATCAATCGATAATGAAGTATATCCTCATGAGGTTATAGAAAAGTCAGATCCTTTACTCAAAGAGAGCAATCTGTACAAGGGCACAAGGGTTGTTTTGACAATAGATGACAAGAAGGAGTTGACGCAAGCACTTGAACTTATAAGACTAACCTGTGATTCTAAAGAAATCAGGAAAAAGACTGTAATAGTGCCTATAGCATATGCAGAGAAATACAGGGTTAATGCGGGCGCAGTTCTTAGGGGATCTGAATCTATCGAGCCTGTTGATGGTGAATATCTAACAGAAGATTATGATGATATTTATGGTGAGTTAACTGATCTTTTCATAGCAAAGAGTTTAGAGGATGGATCTGATCCAGTTGACGAATATGCGATTGAATTAGATGAAGATGGACTGCCTGTTATAAAACTAGATGATGATGGTAATCCAATTGAACCAGATAGTTTAAGTGGAGCTGAGGAATTAACTAATAGGCGTCAGACCGCAAAAAACATCAGGGCTGCAATTGCATTAGCTGAACCCATTGTATATTTCTTTGACGTAGCTCTTGATAAAAACAATGAAGTTCCATATGTAAACATACAGCAAGTATTAAATGACAAGTTTTTAGGCAAAATGGTACCTGCTCATTATTTTGCGATTGCAGAAGGATCAGAAAGGATTGAGGAGCTTAATTTTCTAGCGTTAAATGAGGCGGTAGAAATATGCAATGCAAATCCCAGACTGAACTTTGTTGTGCAAATCAGTCCTAGACTTTTGATGCGTGATCAGGTTTTTGAAAAGCTTGTAGAATCATGCAAAACAAACTCACAAAACCTTATACTAGCACTTGATTGTGCTTTGCTTGATAGTTTGCAAGAGAGGGCTATAAATTCTTTAAAGACGATTAAAGCATCAGGTGTTAAGTTAATGGCGGACAATTGTGAGCAAACAGGTTTTATGGCTTTAACTGCGTATGGCATGGATTTTATGAGGTTTGATTGTAGGTATTATAATGGCGCAGATGCTAAAACCATTGCATACTTAAAGCATATAACCGCATTTTGTTTGACTTTTGGTATTATGACAGTTGCACATTTTTGTGATTCACAAAAGGATGTATATCTTATGATGAATCATGGAGTCACAGCTATACAAGGTAGAGCGATAGGTGATCCTAAAAGATTGTTACATGTTGCTATGAAAGAGCGCAAGAAACTTGCGGTAGTTGGAGGCTAACTTGGATAAGAAGCAAGGCGCTGACAATTTTGATTATCTCGTAACCAATCGTGATGCAAGGCGTGCATCAAACCATAGAAAACTTATTATTATCCTTCTTATAATAATACTACTTGTTTTACTTCTGGGTGGTGCGGCGTATGCAATAGTATCTTTAATTCAGTACAATAGTTTTAGAGCAGTTATTGAAAAACAAGGTGCTAATATATTCTCTTTGTCGTATGGTCCTTCATTTAATGAAGCCTCTAGCGCCTTATCATTTGGTGGACCGCGCTATTTAGACAATGTAACCTTTATAGATGTCCAAAAAGACATCGAGCAGATTGCAAACATTGAGGGTAGTTATTCTAAGAACACTGAACAATACATAGCATTAACATTTTATTTTAAGAATGTTTCAAAAAGTACATACAGATACAAAGAGGTATTAAGGTTTGATGATGTAACGAGAGATATTGATGATACAGTAAGGGTAGCTCTCATTCGAAACGATGAGATCACTATATACGCAAAGCCCCGGGCGGATGGCACGCCTGAAGAGGTAGTACCTGGACAGAATTTCACTAGAAATGGGCTTACACCTCGGAGTGATATTGATAGTGAAATAGATAGCATATGGTACACTGAGCCATTCTTTAGTGATGTGTATGCTTTCTATAATACAGGTTTAATAATTGAACCAGGCGAAGTTGTTAAATACACCTTTTTGTTCTGGATAGAGGGTTATGATGCTGAGACTAAGGATAATGTACTGGGTGGAAGTGTGAGGATGGAGATGCAATTTTCGCAATGGCTAGATGAATAAACTGGCTTAGTGATGATTATATAAACGATAAAATCTAATTAAAAGGAGGACAATAGGATGCGGTATGAAAATGCGAGATAAGCTTTAAATTTAACAGTGTTAAATTTGCAAAGCTATGCATATAGTTTTGCAAGTGTAAATTCTAAATAAACGCAAAATAAATAAAATAAAAACAAATTCAAAAATTTTAAAGAGGTTTACAAACATGAAAACGACAAAACGGACAATGTTTTTTACAACAACCGTGATGGTGGTTTTGCTAATAGTTGCTTTATCAACAGCGACATACGCTTGGTTCTCAACTAATAGCACCGTAGAAGTTACCGATACAAAAGTAACTGCTGCACGCTCTGAGAGCGCTGCGATTGGAATTGGGTGGACAATTCTAGAAGCCCAGACAAAAACTGAAATTGCATTCACTTCAAAATATGTAGGTGATTACGCCATATTGCTTGAACCCATGATGCCAAAGTTCTTGCCATCCGATGGAACAGAAGGAGTTAATACTTCAGCTTATTACATTTCATCACCTGTTAAGCTTGCAACTGATTCATCGATTAAAACTATAGATTACGCTTTTAAACCACAAGTTAATACAATTACTGATTGGAGTAACGTGGTTAAAGCCGTGAAGGTTATAGATTTAAAAGCCGGAGAAGATACAACTTGGAATTATATAACCGATAATTCAATATCAATATCAGCTATAGATGCTTCAATCGAAATTTCAAGCGAAAGTGCAGAAAGAATTCCATATAACAAAATATATTATGTAAGAAAGCCGTTGTCAGAAGGTATTAATTTACTAGATCCATCAATTGAAATTTTAGCTAGTGAAATGGAAAAAATCACACATACTGATGGGAAGGAGTACGACTTTTTAACAATAACTGAGGAAGAAGGTGTGGCGGGCACGATTTCTTTTACTGACGCGATTTCTACGTATGATAATATAGGACTAACAAATATTCAAACTGATGACGGCAAAAGAATATATAATATTATAGAAAATGGGCTAAAACCTAAATATTACGTAGCTCACTATGCCGACAAGTTTGAGGGAGGATTAGTAGGTGGTGAAATAAATGAAGTTGCAATAGAAGAAGAAGGAACATATTTATTAACCATTAAAGGAAAACATGAACTTGACCATGTTATGGGTTATTATCTAGAAAATAGTTACTCATCTGTAGTACAAGAGCCTGGTAATATGGAAACAGTAGGTGTTAAAGATCAATACATTTATAAAATATTAAATGATGAAAATAACATATCTGCCACTACATTAAAGTACTTTACAGGTGAAGAAGGAAATTCAAACTTCAATACTGGATATATTGATAAAGCTAATAATTTTGATGGGACTACCGTCTTTGATAAAAACCCTGCCCTTATGACTCCATTAAACGACGTCCCATCTGTAGCACCAGGCGTTTTTGTAGTTAGAAACAACAATGCACCAGGCGGCAAGAAGGCAAACCTAACAATAAAAGCTGAAATTGATAGACCTGAACTTAGAATAGCAGTGTTTGTAAGCGATTCAAAAGTCGATCTTGATTATAAATACACACTTTCACAAGAATCTAACGCTAAAACTGGATATGGTACAATTGTGCCAGGCGCAAACAAAAAGCCCTATATAGATAAACTACAATATGAAACAGTAAATAATGCTGTTGATATTGAATTATTCTTAGGACTTGAACCTCAGAAAAATTTGTATGTTGCAATAGTGGTTTGGTTTGATGGTGATAGGATAGATGCTTCAAATGGTGGCGAGCCAACCGCATTCAGATTATATATAACTGGTGATCCACAGTAATAAGGCTATTAAGTAAATTAGCTAAATTTTTAAATTTAGTCTTAATCACCCCCCCCCATGCTAGCAATAGCATGGGGGCATTGTAAGTTTTAATCTTTAAACAGCTTTACAACTAAAACCAAAAATGGAGTTAACAAGATTAGTGTTAACTTTAGTTATTATTGACTAAACTCAGTTGAATTGATATAATATGGATATTATGTTTAGTAGTTGGTGTCTAGACATAGCTTTGAGTTTAGATATATGAAAGTTTAGTTAAAACCAACAAAACAATCTAAAGTTATTGTGATTCATCACAAAATAAGGATAATAATGGGACGGGAAGAAAACAAGGTAGCAAAAAAGCACAAAGGTGCTAACATAATATTAACAATAATTCAGATTATTATTGTGATAGTTGCAATAACAGTGTCCGCTATTTTAATAGCAAATCCTAATGTGCAAAAGACAAAAACAGTAGGTTCATTTCCAGTAAAGCTTTTGCCAGTATTAACTGATTCTATGTCTGGTGATCAAAAGGACTCTTTTAATGCAGGAGATCTTTTAGTTAGTCTGAATCCAAAGGACGTGAATTTACTAGCAGTAGGTGATATTGTAACCTTTGTAGGGAGTGTTGGAGGAGAGTCAGCCTTAATTACACACAGAATAATTGAGGTTGGCGAAAAACTAGAAGATGGCACACTTGTTTACAAAACAAAAGGTGATGCGGCATCTAGTACGAGTGTTGAGGAAATAAAATCAACTGAAATTTTAGCGGTTTATGCATTTCATATTCCAATGGTTGGAGAATACATATTTAATCTCCAACAACGACCAGACCTTTTTTTGTTAGTTGTAGTACTGCCATTAGCTATCTTGTTTATTTGGAATATAATTTTGTTTGTAAAAATGATAGCTGACGCTAAAGCGCAGAAAAAGACTCAAGCCGTTATTGAGAGTGTGACAGAACAATTTGCTTTAACACAAATTGATGAAGAAGAGATAAAAAGACGCGCGATTGAAGAATATATAAGATCACAAAATGGTGAAGCCACAAAATCAGATGATGATAATACATCCAATAAAAATGAGCCCACAATAGAATCCCCCAGTATAGCTCTTGAAAAGCCGGAAAATACTGAAGCTAGTGACCAGCCTTCTAGTACTCTAACTTCTGATTCATATGAGGTTACTCATGTTGTGTATGATAGCCCCTCATTTAAAACAAACCAGTTAAAAGACGAGCCTCTTGCAACTTCAATAGACAATTCTAGTGTTGAGAATTTGCCTATAAGCGAACCCAGTGTAGACTTAAAACCCACTTTAGATGATATAGCTACGAATATTTCTATTCCATATGGTATGACGTTGTCTGCTTCTTTAGAGGGGCAAGAGCCATCTGAAGATGAAGCGAGTGATGATGAGTCGCAGGCAGATGATGCTATAATAGAAGAATATGAGGGGATAATATCAGGTGGATCTGAGCCTGCGACAGATGCTGAATTACCAAATATTGATCTTTTAAAAGACAATAAAGTATTTGCAAAGGGCATTACTTCAATCGATGATATGATTGAGGATATTAAAGAAAAGCTTAGTACAATTGAAGAAAAAACAAATATTGCACTTTCTAAATTCGATAGTGAAACTATAGAAACTTCAGATGAATCTGAATCTTTGGATATAGAAAATTCTACTCCTGCAGATGTAGCAGATACTAATGAAGAAAGCGTAGCTACGATTGAAGTTGAAGCAGATGCTCCAGTTGAGGAAAAAAAGGTAGTCAAAAAAGCTGTATCTACCACCAAACCAAAAGCACCTGCTAAAACTAGCGCGAAGTCTACTGCAAAGAGCACCACAAAAGCCGCAACGCCTGCTAAGAAGGCTGCAACGCCTGCTAAAAAGGCGGCAGCTACCAAATCTGGGGCTACGGCAAAAAAGACAACTGCTACTAAATCCACTGCTAAGAAAGCAACTACAACTAAATCCACAACTGCTAAAAAACCAGTGGCCAGTGCAAAGACTCCAGTAAAAAAGACTCCTGCACAATCTAAAGCAAAGAAATAATGCAAAAATTATTTAGACCTTTATTAAACAAAATTTGAGTTATTAATATAACTAGGAAAACAAACGTATGGGAAAATTCCTTCAAGAGATATTAACCGTTTTTTTTGGCGGATGGCTAGGCCTTATTTACTCAGGCCCTGAAGTTGGAAACTATGGCGGAATATTTGGCGCCTTGCGCCAGATTTTTGGTGTAGACAAATACATTGAGATCTTTACAGCATACTCAGGAAAGTTAAACTCAGGCCAATGGGTAGGTGCCGCATTCATAATGCTCATAATTGTGCTAGTGTTAGCAGCGGTTATATGGGTAGCTATTTATTTTGGTACTCGTTTTTTTAGGAGACTACTAGGGAGCAAGGTTGTAAACCAGGACCTTATTGATGAAATAAACAATCTAAAACGCGAAATTATAAAAACAACAAGAGAAAAAGACAGAATACTTGGTATGAAAGTAGCTTATCAAGGGTATGACATACTAGAAGGCGAGGCTGGCGAGGATACATCTACAGCTAAAAAGGAAGGCGAGAGCAGGTTTTACAAGCTAACCGAGGTTGATTTGATCTATTCGGTTGAGGATTATAAACCAAGGGAATATAATAATGATATAACTCTTGAGGAGATATGTGATAGATTTAGAAATTATGCCGCAAACAACCCAGACAGACCATGGCGTAAACTCTATTATGAACCTAAAATCATACGCTTATTTTTCGCGTCACTTGCTACAACGAGACTGATCATTCTGCAAGGTATATCTGGTACTGGTAAAACTTCACTGCCTGAGTGTATAGGGCACTTTCTCTTTAATCCAACTACAATAGCATCAGTCCAACCCTCATGGCGTGATAGGACCGAAATTTTTGGTTATTTTAACGAGTTTACAAAACGTTTTAATGAAACAGAGGTGCTCCGCAGTATGTATGACGCAACCTACTCTGAGAGCGTATATTTAACGGTTTTAGACGAAATGAATATAGCCCGGGTTGAATACTATTTTGCTGAGATGCTATCAATTCTTGAAATGCCATCGCGTGAACAATGGGTGGTAGATCTAGTGCCTTCTGGATGGCCTAGTGATCCTGAGCATGTTAAGAAAGGCAGGTTTAGGTTGCCAGAGAATATGTGGTTTGTCGGTACTGCAAATAATGATGATTCGACATTTGCAATATCAGACAAAGTATATGATCGAGGCATGCCTATAAATATTAACTCAAAGGCAACGCCATTTGACGCACCACTGACAGAGGGAATTAATTTGTCCTACAAGCATTTGGAGGAGTTATTTGCTACAGCGCAACGCGATCATAAGGTGAGTGATGAGAACCTGCAGAAGTTTGAGGATATGGACAATTATGTAATTGAGCATTTTAGATTAGCGTTTGGTAATCGTATTGTAAAACAGCTACGCGAATTTGTGCCAGTTTATGTTGCGTGTGGTGGATCTGAGATTGATGGCTTGGACTATGTTTTGTGTAATAAGATATTGAGGAAGTTCGAATCACTTAACTTGTCGTATATAAGGGACGAAGTTGATGACTACATTCAATATTTAAACGACAACTTCGGCGAAGAGAATATGACAGAGTGCAAAGATTATTTGAAAAGATTGAAAAAATTATTCTAATGCTAGGTAAGAAATGGCGAGACTAGATCAATATGAGGCGTTTATAGCGCAGATAAACACAATACTAAAACAAAACGAATTCTATTCGGACTATATGCATAGCATACGAGAGGGCAAGAGCCAGTTTATACTCTCGCAGGTTTTTACTAAGAAAAATTATACATCTGAGTGGATTGACAGAATAGAGGAGTGCTTGCCATCACTCGACACCATAGTTAGAAATCCTAGAAAATTCATAGTAATTGAAGAAGATATTGTTGATGTAAGTTTAGCTCGTAGCATATCTGTCGAATCTGTAAAACATTTAGCTCAGCATACGAATTTGATTAATAGTGTTAAAAAGGATGGGACTGTAATCCCATCAAAGATCTTAAACACGAGCAAGGAAGAGAGTTTTGAGATATATGAAAACAGGTTTATATACACACTCCTTCTAAAAACCAAAGATTTTATTGACAGACGTTTTGAGATTCTAAAAAAAGCGCTAATTGAGAGTGGTGAACTGGGGGTTTCAGTAAAAACCGAGTTTCATTTAGACGAACACAAAGTAGGTTATGATTTATCAGCCAATGCAAATTTTCCATTTGATAGTGTTTTATCGGGGTCAAAAAGTGGGCAGTTAACCGATACAGAGCGTTTAACTCGCATAAACATGATCTTTAGCGACTTTCTAAATAGTGCGTTTGCAAAAGAAATGCGCGATAGCGCACCAGTTAGGCCGCCTATTCAGCGTACTAACGTAATTTTGAAAGATCCTAACTTCAAAAACGCACTCATGCTATGGCAGTTTGTAGAGTCAAACGAAAATATGAAGTTTGAGGTAAAAACCGACAAAGAAGAAGTTTCTATGCCTACTGACTTAGTTGATAAATATAAAGGCATGGTATTTTTTAATACACTACTACTACAAAGCATAGCGGCTAGCAGAGGAGAAGGTGCCTCTGTATCTGCTGTTAAGGAGCAGGAAAAACGCCTAGCTGATGAGTATGTTACAAAGAATATAGACGATTTTGTGCCAGACGACTTTCCACACTTAAAGATGGAACTGTCTGAAACGAGACGGATATATTACAAGGTTCCTGGTGAGAAGGCTGTTAAACTCACTGAAGTTAGCAAAATGAATGCGGCTATTGATAGGGTTATAAGACAGTACAAAATAAACAAGGCTAAAGCCGAGAGTGCAATGCAAAAGAGATTAATTGCAAGGCAGTTAAGAGAAGAAGAGGAAGCAAAACGAATTGCACTAAGGGAGGCACGAGCTGAAGAGCTAAGACAAATAAATGCAGAAAAGGAGCGGATTAAAGCCGAAAAGAAATTAGAAGAAGAGCGCATAGCACATGAAAAATGGGTTGAGGCTGAACTTTTGAGACTAGAAGAAGAGAGACAGGCAGCAGAAGCTAGGGCTGAGGAAGCTCGAATTGCGGCTGAAAAAATTGCGGAGAGCGAGAGGGCACGAATTGAAGCTGAAGTTCAATTGGTTCAGAAAAAAGCTGAGTTAAAGAGGCGCATGGAAGCTGATGAAATGCGTAAGAAAAATGCGATAGATGCAGCGTCTGAGGCATTAAGAAGAGCTAATACTATTGAGGCTGAGATGATAGCACAACTCGAATTTGAGCGCATTCAATCAGATGCCAGAGTCAAAGAAGAAGCTGAAAGGGTAGCGAAAATTTTGATGGAACAATTGCAGGCATACTGGAACAAACAAAAAGATTTAGCAATTAGACTAATGACTGAGGAACGGAGTGTTGTATTAAACAGCGAACAACTAAAGTCATTAAACCGACTAAAAAAAGATGAAAATGGCCTGCGAGAGTTGATTGCGAAAATGAAGGAGATTTTGGAAAATTCGATAAAGGAAGCAAGTATTGAGGGGGTTGAAAAGCTAGTTGAACAAGCAAAAAGTTTTAGACCAGAAACTGAGGTTATGAAAATTAGATCTGATTTTGAAGCAGGGATACCCACACTTAATAGACTTCTTGCAAAAAAGAGGTTAGAGATTTTCAAAACACAACTAGAGGTTATAAAAGAGAGACTAGCAATCATTAAAAGAGGTTAAATTTGAAGAAGAAAACAAAAACAAAGAAAGCAACTTACCAAAAGGTTTCAAGTATCATAGTGAGTATTGTCTTCATTTTGGTGCTAGCTACTTTTGTATACCTTGTATCATCGAATAATGGTAATGTTATAGGGTATAGACTTTTGTTTATACAAACTGATTCTATGTCACCTCTTTTAGAAGTAAATGATGTTATACTATCAAAGAGTCTAACATATGACGAAGCTCGCAAAATAAAAGTGGGTGATATTATAACATACAAAATGACAACGAGCGAAATTAGTGGTTATTTGAATACACACGAATGCGTACAAGAGCCTACACTCGATAGTGAGTCAGGTGAGTATTATATAAAAACGCAAGGGAAAAAAAGTGGAGCGCCTATTGAGATTGTATACCTAGACCAAATTGAGGGTCGAATGGTGATAGAAATTGGATTTTTGGGTGATATTTATACCGCGATCAAAACTACGACAGGCATAGCAACACTCGTAATTGTCCCTTTAATTCTCATGTTAATATTATCAATATTACGTTTAGTTGATATTGTAAAGGACCGTGATGGCAAAAAGGCCTATACAAAAAATAAAGAAAAGAAGAATTTAACAGAAACTGAAATTGAGGAACTTACTAAGAAAGCAACAGATGCCATAGCAAAAAAGGCAGTTGAAGAATATAAACTCAAGTTAAAAAAAGAAGAGATTGCAAAACAAGCAATTTTAGATTATGTTAAGAGTTTGACAAATAGTTCTGATCAATCTAAAAGTAGTGACACTACTAACTTTGAAATATTCGATGATACTCTCAAAAACCATTTAACAAAAGAGTCTCATATAAACACTACTATACAGGATGGCACGAATACACTAAAAGTTGAAGTCTACCATATAACAGATGAGAAGGCGTCAATAACAGAAAATGATCAAATCGCAACACTTTCAGATGATAGTAGCACTACTGAAATTGAGAGTAAACGAGAAACCGAAAGACTATTAGATAATAGCAAATCTAATGAAATTGTGAGGAAAAAGTCTGACGAAATAGAGTAATGCCTTTAACACGCTAGGTTAGATGATACTAGACTAAATTGATAACTAAAAAACATCTAAATCTAACCTTGATTATTAACGATAATTAATAGTCTTATTTTATCTAAAGTTTATGTAGTTTTCAATCTAAAAAATAACATTAAAGCTAGCAAGAAGTTACTAGACAAAAGAGCTCTAATAGTTGACTATCTAAAAATAAGGCTCTACAGTTTAAGTTTTAACTATTTTCATTTTAGATGATAATTTTTTTGTTGCAAGTTTAACACGATTTAGCTAGAAGTTTTACTAAATTCTAGCAAATCTCCTCGAATATTTTCAAATTAAATTAAAAATTGCCAATTAATGCACGAAATATGGAATTTATTAAATTAAATTGTTGACAACACATGATAAGTAGTGTATAATGATCATAATCAAAAAAAGATTATATTTTTTGACACAGCTAGTAGTATAAGCTGTTTCTAAACACGCTACTTTTTAAAATCATTCAAATTTTAAAATTATCCAGTGTTTACATAATAATTTAAAAACCGCTTTCTGCGAAAATTTAAAAAACTAAATAAATGATAAGGGAGTTTATCGTGTATAAAATTATTAAAAATACAAATTTTACTGCTTTGGCAGTATTATTTGTCCTTGTTGTTGCGCTGACATTTACTATTGGAATGGTTGCAACCTCTACTTCTAAGATCTATGCTATAGAAGGTGAAAATGACGAAAAAAATTTCACTGGCCAAGAAACAATTTCCAATCTAAGTAGTATTATAAAAAACAATTCACCATCGTCGTCAGAACCTGTCATGACAGTTCTTACGCACGGATTAGGAGAAAGTGCTTATGCATGGAGTGGTTCAGATGGAAGATTTGGATACGAGAAGAATTCGCTAATTGAACAACTAGCTGGTAATAGAGAAGAAAACAACACAATTGTTTTTTTGGCATCAGTTAGAGAGCGCACGTCAAGCACAACCTGCAACTTTTTTTTAAAAGAGTTAAAAAAAGATCCAAAAAATGATAGTTACATAGCAACAAATAAAAACACAACTCTTAACAATCATACAAAATTGTCTATAGGTGATGCTGCAAAACACATCATAATTGTCTTTGAGGGGAGTCAGGATGAAAATAGTTTACAAGGAAATAATCATGCTTATTCAGAGCTTCGTCATATAATAAACAAGGTCTTATACGATTTGGTATTTTGGGGAGCACAGAATCCAAGGATAAATCTAATTGGACATGGTAGAGGTGGCATCCTTAATTTAATGTATGCGGCAGAATACAAGTACAATGTTGCATCTATGTATTCAATAGGCACACCATATGCCGGAGCATCATCTTTAGACGTAATTCAAACTGCACTAAATTCTATAGATAGTAGTTCTGACATAATTAACAATTACATAAATAGTGACGGAGTAAATGATTTTCTTACTTTCTCCAGTCAAAACCTTGCAAATTGGAATATGATTAAGGGGTTCGTTGATCTTCATGCGCTGGGCAGCGCAATGCGTGTGGATTTTTTCAAGGATATAAGTAGTTTGGTTCCAGAAATTTTAGGTGTATTTAATCAAATTAACACAGTCAACTCCACACAAGAATTAATAAATATAGCAAAGCAAAATCAAAATATTCTAGGCATGCTTGGCAAAGAACTAAATCACACGATTAACCTTTTAGACATGGCAGAACAAATCAATGAGGCATCTTCTGTTGTCGATGCATTCGCGATTATGGCGAAATATAAAAATGATTTAAACAATTATTATGTGGAGAGTCTCGATGCTATAACTCATTCGATATTTCACAATTTGACAGATTTTATTCCAAACAGTATCACAGAGTTGGCAAAAAAAACAGCCATAATGGCGGCTTTTGCATTCAATGGTTACCAAGAAAGTGAAATGCTAATGGGCGACATTCTTTTTATGTTTAATCAACTCATGATAGCTTTTGAAGATATGGTCTATGATGAGGTTTCTGAAATGTTCACTGATATTACTTACGAGCTATATTATGGTTATGAACAAGGAAATGAAAACAACAAAAATATAGTAAAAATTGTTTCAACGGAATTCTTTAAAAAATTGTTAAAGATGATGGATAATGGATTTGACATAAATTTTCAATACAAAGATGAGCTAAACAATGTTGTTTCTTTTGGAATAGAGGATATCTTTAGGGCTGAAGGAATTAATTTTAGTAAATTAAAGGGTTTAATTAAAAGTCATATACCTGCCATAGGAGAATTTCTTGCCTATGATATTATTAATAGTTTTAATAATGTTCTAGAATCCCTTGATAATGCAGCGTATATTCCAGGATCACTGACAATTTTAACAGCTATTGTGGATTATCTATATAATTCTGACAAGATATCATTTTTAAGTGATGCAAATCTAGCAAATTCTGACTCAAATTTCACTATATCACAAATTGGTTCTAAGTTAATCAACATGTTGCACACCGAAATAGTGCGAAAAAACTTTTTGGGGAATACGAGTTTTTTGCAAAAGATTCAAATTTGGAACGATGATTTTATATGGCTCAATGATGGCTTTGTAAATTCAAGTTCGCAACTAGCAGAAAACTTTGATGGGGTTAAGAGCAAATTGTTTTTAGACGAGTCTAGCAATGTTAATATATATAAACCATCATTATCGCTATTACCACTACCATTTTCACATAATTTGCAAACTAGAAACCAAGAAATCTTGAATTATATTGTAGAAAATATAGAAGGAAACCTCGGTAATGCCATATTTACTGATGTATATCGCATACTGAATGAGGGAAGTGCAGAACTTGTCAGATTAGGTCGTGCAACCAAAACCCAATCGTCTATAGTTATACCAGGTAGTTATGATGGGCGCGAAATAGTCAGTATTTCTAATAATGCTTTTGCTACATCTGTTGGTTCAAATATAACTAGCATTACACTGCCAGATAGCATTAAAACCATAGGTTATCGTGCTTTTGCAGGAAATGATAGTTTGTTAACTATAAATCTACCAACAAGTCTTGAAATAATAGGTAGAGAAGCTTTTGTGGGCTGTTCTGAATTACAGAATGTCACGATTCCTTCTTCAACATATAATCTCGGCGAAAATATATTTTTTGGATGTACAAACCTAAACATCACTGTAGATTCTGGTAATTTAGAGTTTAAAGCGCAAAATAATATTTTATACAACAATGACTGGTCTCGCATTATTTTTGCTGGGAATGTAGATGCAACTATTGTGTTACTCAATTCAGTGACAAGCATTGACAACTTTGCCTTTTATAAAAGCCATGTTCAATCAATTAATTTAGCTAATGTACTTACAATCGGTGATAGCGCTTTTAAAGAGAGTAATTTAACTACTATATGCGGAGGGAACAACTTATTATCAGTAGGCATGCAAGCTTTTGAATCCACGCCATGGATTAATTCTATCCACACAAACGGAATGGCAGTAGTTGGCAATACTCTTATCAAATACAAAGGTGATTTAAGTAATATTACCGCCGAATTATTTCCATTAGGGGTTACTTCAATTGGTTCAGGTGCCTTTTACGAAAGTGACATTAATAGCATTAAACTCCCCAGTGTAATAACACGAATAGGAGAATACGCTTTTTCTTTTTGTATTAGTTTGACAGAGATTGTGTTTAGTGAATTTGTTAACTATGTTGGAGGTTATTCATTTAGAGGTTGCACATCCTTATATACCGTAAAATTTTACGGACTCGCTCCCCCTGCTATTGGAATAAAAGCCTTTGACGGGAATGATGAAGAGAGAATTATTTCTGTGCCATCCAATTCAGAAAATGAATACAAGTCATACCAAACCCTTGCAAAATATTCATCGAGAGTTGAGACACTTTCAATTACAATAAACTATGTAAGCTGCGGAGAACAACTTTCATCATCTAACGTGTTGTATTATGGAATACTTACAGATATGCCTATTCCTGAAAGATCGGGTTATACTTTTGGCGGATGGTATGTATCAGATGATCCAAATGAAACTGTAGGATATCAAAATGGAAATATATGTCTCTTAGAAGATGGTGCGAATTTGTATGCGAGATGGACACCGATTACATATACTATTTCATATACAGAAAATGGTGGTTCAAATGAAAACAATCCTGCAAGTTACACTATTGAAACTGAAACGATAACTTTATTAAATCCCACACGTGCTGGGTATACCTTTGGTGGTTGGTTTGATAACTCAGAATATTCGAATAGCTCAGTTACTATAGTGCAGGTAGGTTCTACTGGCAACAAGGAATATTTTGCCAAATGGATCGCTAACTGTTATACTCTTACATACGATACAAACGGAGGTGAGGCACTTAATCCAACGAACAAGACAGTAGAGTATGCCGCCGCTGTAGGGACACTGCCACTACCTGAAAGAATGGGATATACATTCATATCATGGATGGATTCAAGCGGAAATGTATATGACGCAAATGTATTATACAATGTTCCAGATAATCTTACTCTTATTGCACAATGGCAGCTTATTACATATACGATTTTATACACGCTTAATGGCGGTTTCAATACCAATAATCCTACTAGTTACACTATAGAAACAGCTACAATAATATTTTTGAACCCAACGCGTTCAGGTTATTCATTTGATGGTTGGTTTGATAATTCCAGCTTTACAGGTTCTTTAATTGTGTCTCTTACAAAAGGTTCTACTATAGGAAACAAAACATATTTTGCAAAATGGACTGCGAATATTTATACAATAACACTTGATAAAAATGCTACAGAAGCTGTATTAGACGAAGCAAGCACAGACGTAGCGTATGCAAGCTCATTTACGTTTTCAGTTCCAACAAGGACAGGTTATGAATTTGAAGGATGGTATACGTCTGCAAGCGGAGGAGTATGCTACGCACAGGACACAGGGATTGGGACAAAGAACTGGGACATAGCAGCTAATACTACGTTATATGCAAAATGGCGAATCAAGATTTATACAATACAATTATCAAATGGAAATGTCAGTAGATATTTTGGTGCCAGTGGCATAAGCGAAACACCTCAAACACTTACATATGGACAAGCTTTTAATCTTAATCCCTAACTTCTTGAAATTAGGTCATAGCTTTAATTTTATATGAAATTTTAAATTTGAACTTATTTATAATTTTTTTCAGAAATAACAAAAAACTGGAATTTTTTAAATTTTTGTGTAAACTGTGGATTAATTCATAATTTACGATTCTTTTTTGAAATAAGATTCTTAGAAATTTTTTGTATTTATAAATGCTGTTATAGAATTATAAATACTTTCTGGAATTTGTTTTGCATGTATAAATGCTTGTTGTAATTCCAATAGCTCTATTATACAGATTTTTCCTCATGTTGTCAATAACTAAATTTGTTCATATTCATATTTGTGTGCATTTTTAGTCAAGAGTTATTAAAACCCTTATGTTATATCAACCACACTTCTTGGAAATTCATAGTAAAAAATTTCCTCCGCTTTTGCGTAATATAATTTTAACATATTTATGTACCAAATCAGGAATTTTTTAAATTTTTGTGTAAACTGTGGATTAATTCATAATTCACGATTCTTTTTTGAAATAAGATTCTTAGAAATTTTTTGTATTTATAAATGCT
>JAIRKT010000071.1 GCA_031259965.1 Christensenellaceae bacterium
TTTATACATGCAAAATAAATTCCAGAAAGTATTTATAATTCTATAACAGCATTTATAAATACAAAAAATTTCTAAGAATCTTATTTCAAAAAAGAATCGTGAATTATGAATTAATCCACTGTTTACACAAAAATTTTAAAAATCCCGACAATTATAAATAAAATGAAATCTTGACAAGGCTCTTATGACGTATCCGCCTATAGTGGAATTGTAAGTCCTGCTTATTACGTATTTGATTTAACCTTCAATAATAAAGCATACTTCCAAAATACTTCCAAAATGCGATAAGAAGTAAGTTTTATGTGAATTTCTTTGCTCAAGCGGCTGATGGTATTAGAGTCGGTCAAAGGGATTTAGACATTCGCAAAATGCGTAATATCCCGTTCTTTATTCCGCCAGAGGCAGAACAGCAAGAAATCATTGAATTTATCTCTAAAAAACAGCGGGATGTAATATGACTATTTTCGCAATCAAACGAGAGACAAACCTTATTTAGGAATACAAAGTCCGTCTAATCTCCGACGTAGTGACAGGTGCGATTGATGTGCGCGGCATCGCCGTGCCGGAGAATATCGAAGCGATAGACGACCAAACGTATGACGACGAAATCGTCGAACAGGAGGAAACAATTGATGCCGAATAACAATAACTCAGAGATTATTATCTACACTACCCCCGATGGACTGACAAAGGTTGACGTTACCTATGCGGACGAAAACGTATGGTTGTCACTTGACCGTATGGCGCAACTTTTTCAGCGCGATAAAACCACAATTTCTAAGCATATAAAAAATATCTTTGACGAAGGCGAGCTTGAGCGCGACCCAGTTGTTGCAAAATTTGCAACAACTGCCGCCGATGGCAAGACGTATCAGGTTGAGCATTACAATCTCGATGTTATAATATCCGTGGGCTACCGTGTAAAATCGCACCGGGGCGTTCAATTCCGCAGGTGGGCAAGCTCGGTTCTCAAAGAATATATGCGCAAGGGCTTTGCGATGAATGACGAATTACTCAAAAAAGCAGGCGGCGGCAGCTTTTGGCGCGAGCTGCTTGACCGCATCCGCGACATACGCTCGTCCGAGAAGGTGTTCTATCGCCAAGTTCTCGACCTATACGCAACAAGTGTGGACTATGACCCCAAAACGCCGGAAGCGGTCAAGTTTTTTAAGATTGTGCAGAACAAAATGCACTATGCCGCGCACGGGCATACCGCAGCGGATGTAATCGAAAGCCGTGCCAATGCCGACAAAATGTTTATGGGTTTGACTACTTTTTCAGGCGAACGCCCCGTAAAGAATGAGGTGGTCATTGCAAAAAACTATCTAAACGACGTGGAACTTGCCACACTGAACCGTTTGGTTTCGGCATTCTTTGACCTTGCCGAAATACGCGCCATCCAGCATATACCAACCTATATGTCCGATTGGGTTGCAGAGCTTGATAAATTCGCCCGCGACTTCGGAAAAGGCATTTTGCCCGACGCGGGTATCGTTACCCACCTTGAAGCCGTCGAGAAAGCCGAGCGCGAATATGAGAGGTATCGTCAAAAGACTGTGGATGAGCTTACCACCGCCGAGCGCGACTACCTGTCATATCTTAAAGAAGCACAGGTGCGTATCGAAACCGAAACAAAAAAACTTGCGGGGAGAAAAAAGAAAGACGATGCCGACTGATATATCAAAAAGAGGGTTTTAGCCCTAATTGTCACCTTAATTCCCTAATTTTTTACCACATACAACATTTTTATTGTTCAGAAAAATTTGGAATATTATAGATCAAAGGATATTATTGAAAAGTTGTTTGGTCAAATAAAGCTAGGAATGAATGGAAAGCGTACTAGAACTCACAATTCGTCCACTACTGATAGAAAGACCTTTGCCGTTTTCATAGCCTCAATAATTAGGGCCGAATTGATGAATAAATTGAGGCCATATATGTAAAATACAACAGTAACTTTTGAACAAGCCGTTGCTCAATTGTCCGGCATAAAAATAAAGAAAGATGAAAACAAACCTCGTCTAATTAAAGCACTCACTCGTAAACAGAAAGAAATTTTAGCAGCTTTGGAATCTCTAGAAGACGTCTTAACAGCAACAAAATAATTGTGTGTTCTACAAAACAGCGGAATTCAGGTTATCATTAAATCCCCTCACCATTATTTCGTTAGGCCAATAGACTTTTGTTTTCTTGCAACTAATATAGTTTTTTCATTATGACTAGATCTGCGAGACTACCATTACGCACCCTTGCTGCAAAATGCTCATCAGACATATAGTTTGAATAAACGTTACCCGTCACAATTTTCTTATGTAAAGATGGGTGTGCCCACGTGTAAAGTGCCTAGGATTGGTATTTTGTAGAAATCAGGATTTGCTGTTGATACTGTTTTAACCCTGTTGTTTTTAAATAAGGCCGTTTATGATTGAACGTCTAGTCACACAATCTAGGAAACGTTAAAATAGTCTGCAAAGTTTGACAAAGTCACATGCGAAGATTCTCTTGTTTTCTTTTCATATGCAGATATAGTTGTATTAGTATAACCAACGATTTTGTCAAAATCATTTTGATTAAGTTTATACTCTGTCCGCAAGCGCTTAATAGCCTTGTTTAATTTTAACATTTTGTTGTTTTCCATGTATTACTTTGTGTCGATATCATAGAATAGTCTTATGGACTAATTGATTACATATTGCTGCGGATTCTACGTATTTTTTAATGGCATAGCTTGCAATGCAGGAATAGTACATGTCTCTTGTTGACTAGTTGTGTTTGATTATGTATTTTGACATCTTTAATAACAAAATGCAATTTACTAACTTGAGTTAGATAAGTCTAGTGATGGCATCTACAGCACGTCCAAGCATTAGATATTCGGAGTTTGAATGCCACACTACAGGTTCGTAAATTTCTCTGAAATTTCGAGGAATCAAGTAATGTACATAATCATTATTATGGAGATATTGCCGGACTAAAAGTTCATCTTTATACAGTCCGATTACAATCTGAAGTGAAGTTGCGTGTTTCTGTTTTTTAACAATGAGTATTGTATTCTCCATTACACCAACGTCCATTAACCAATTGCCTCTTATCCTTACTGCAAAATGATCCTCAGGATTGTATTGCGAATAAATGTAACCATCATAATTATTTTCTGCAAATATTGGCTGACTAACTGGAATTGTTTTGTTAGCAAGTATTGGAATTTTGTAGAGCTGATGTTTAAAAGGAAGAGCAGGATCTTCATTTTCAATTTTAGGATAGGGACCTTTGAAATCTGAATTCCCAATAACATAATCTAATGTGATGTCAAAATAATTGGCCAGCTTTAATAATGATTCTTGACTGGGTTCTTTTGTTCCAGCTTCATAATTGCTAATTGTAGTTTTGGCAACACCTATGATATTACCAAAATCTTCATGCGAGATACCGTACTCTGTTCGTAATCGTTTTATAGCATCATTTAATTGCATCATAGTATTTATTTTCCTATTTAATTGAGATAGTCTGCGTGATGAATGTAGAGAATAAAAGCATGCTGCAAATGAACCATGAGGCCGTTAGAAACAAACTTAAATTTACTGTATGAGATTTTAGAACACAAAACAGTAAATTACAAGAACGAGTTAACTGTATTTTGCATTGTCATATTATACACTACAACATTAATTATAAAAGAAAACGTTGAATAATTATTTGTATTATTATAATATTCTATTGCGACACAAAAGTCAAGAAAGTATTAACTATTTTTTCATGTCCAATTGTTTTTTTACTAAGATCACAACATTTAGAATTTTATTTAAATATAATTGCATAGCCAAAAGTATTTTGCTCTATAAAACATCTCTAAAAATTCCAAACTTTGATTATGAAACTCAATAAGACACAAGTTTATTTGATTTAATTTCAACGTGAAATCAAATTTATAATAAGTGTTATAGTTTTAGTAACATAGTCAAATATTAAATAATTTGAGAACATGCCGTCATTAGAGCCAGTGTAATTTGAATAAAGTCAGTTTTGTCAAAAATGTTGATGAAAATCATTATAGAAATCAAAATGTTGATGAAAAACATATCACAATTTAAACGCTAGAAATTTTTAATAATCGTTACTTTTATTCAGTCATTTAAGTAAAAAAAGCCTGTTTTAATATGATAATTTTTGTAGATTAGGTTTAAAGTCTGATCAGTTATTTATGTATAAATTTGTTGATAATAAAACAATTGTAAGTTTAAATGTAGTCCAATGAAAAATGGTGTTCAACTACAATTATTGCAGGTGATAGCAAATTCAAAAATTCAAACAAAAGCATTAAGATAATTTTGACAAAACAATGCAAAGACTGTATACTAATTGATATAACTTAACTAAAAAACAAATCAAAAGTTGTTATTTGAGTAATTAAGTTAATCTCGATCATTCTACAATTACTTTGTACAATAGGCTTTTTTTTAAAAGAATTATTAACAAAGCAATTTTCTTAAAGCAATTAGATAAATGTAAGAGTATGCCGTATAAATAACACGGTTTAAGATCGACATTGAAATATGGGTATAAACTGACTCTAAACTCTAAGGCTTGCAACATGCAAATCAGAAGCATTGAGTGATTGTAAATATTGCAAGCAAAATATAGTTTGGATGGAGTGTGTAAAAATTGATGCGCGAGATATAACAATCCCTCCATTTTGTAAAGCTAGGTTGTGTTTCAACTGATCAGTTTAATGCAGAGCAAAAAAAGTAAGGAATTTTTTATACATAAAATGAGTTATGCAGATAAAATATTCATTAATGATATAACCAACATTTTAGATCGTGGGTTTTCGGATGAAAATCTAAATGTTAGGCCCAAGTGGAGTGATGGGACTCCTGCGCATACAAAAAAACTTTTTTGTCTAGTAAATCGATATAATTTAGCAAATGAATTTCCAATTATAACAGTTCGAAAGATCCAATACAAAAAAGCGATAGACGAGTTGTTATGGATTTGGAGCAAAAAATCTAACAAAATTGCGGATTTAAACTCACATATTTGGGATGCATGGGCTGATGAAAATGGTACGATTGGTAAGGCTTACGGTTATCAATTAAATGTTAAACACAAATATAGTGAGGGAATGTTTGACCAAGTTGACAGGGTGTTATATGATTTAAAAAACAATCCACAATCACGTCGAATTTTAACGAACATATTTGTACATTCTGATCTTAATGAAATGGCACTTTATCCATGTGCATATTCGTTAACCTTTAATGTAGCAGGTGATGTGTTGAATATGGTTTTAAATCAACGCTCTCAAGATATGATAGTGGCTAATAATTGGAATGTTGTGCAATATGCAGTATTACAACACATGATGGCACAAGTTTCAGGCTTTAAGGTTGGTGAGTTTGTACATATAATTGCAGATGCACACATATATGATAGACATTTTCCAATTGCTAAGGAAATAATAAAAAATCCAATATATGATGCGCCTTTGTTAAGATTAAATCCTGATATAAAAAACTTCTATGATTTTACAGTCGATGACGTAGAAATTGTTAGTTACGAGGCTACTCCACTGAAAAAACCATTAGAGGTGGCGGAATAATGAATCTTATAGTCGCTGTTGATAACCAATGGGGGATTGGAATAGATAATAAATTGTTATTCAAAATTAGAGATGATTTGTTATATTTCAAAGAACTAACAACAAGCAAAGTAGTAATTATGGGCAAAAACACATTGAACTCTTTGCCAAACGGTGAACCTCTAAAAAATAGGACCAATTTGATTTTATCATCCACACTAAAACGCACGGATTGTGAGGTTTTTAAAAACCTTGATTTATTATATGCGAGACTTAATTCTTTTAGAGAAGAAGATATTTTCGTAATTGGAGGGGAGATTGTGTATAGAACCCTGTTAAACAAGTGCAAAAAAGCATACGTTACTAAAGTTTACGCAAATGGTAATGCTAATAAATTTTTTCCTAACCTTGATTTCGAAAAATGCTGGGAGTTACAATCAACATCTAAAACAAATTTTTCAGATGGTTATGAATTTAAATTTTGTCAATACATAAACAAATCAATTAATTAAAAGTTATGAGGTAGTGAAGATGTCTAAAATTAGGATGAAAAACAAGATTGTCGAAATAGATGGCGATGAAATGACTCGCATACTTTGGACAAACATCAAAGAGATTTTGATAGAACCTTATGTTAATCTTAAAAGGGAGTATTATGATCTAGGTTTAGAAAATCGTGAACTCACTAAAGATGAAGTGACAAAAGAAGCGGCATATGCTATTAAACAATATGGTGTAGGGGTAAAGTGTGCAACAATTACGCCAAATGCACAAAGAGTAGACGAGTATAATCTATCAAAGATGTGGAAATCACCTAATGCTACAATTAGAGCAATTCTAGACGGCACGGTATTCAGAACTCCTATTTGTGTAGATGGAATATTACCACAAGTTAGGAGTTGGAAAAGTCCAATTACTATTGCAAGACATGCTTATGGTGATGTTTACTCTGGGGTTGAAGCCATTGTTCCAGAAGGTGGCAGAGCAGAAATATTGATGCCAGATGGAAGCAGAAAATTAATACATGAGTTTAAAAATTCTGGAATTGTACAGGCAATACATAACACAGATGAATCAATTATTAGTTTTGCTAGGAGTTGTTTTAATTATGCACTTAGTGTTAAGCAGGATTTATGGTTTGGATCTAAAGACACTATAAGTAAGATTTATGATCACAGATTCAAGGATATATTTGCCGATATATTTGAAAAAGAGTTTTTAAGAAAGTTTACCTTGTGTGGTATAAACTATTATTATATGCTAATTGACGATGCTACGGCACGTGTCATGAGAAGCCCAGGCGGATTTGTATGGGCATGTAAAAACTACGATGGTGATGTTATGAGTGACATGTTAGCATCTGCATTTGGTTCCCTTGCAATGATGACATCTGTATTGGTATCCCCTCAAGGCCAATTTGAATATGAAGCCGCACATGGCACAGTTACTAGACATTATTATAAACACTTAAATGGAGAATCTACATCAACTAATCCAGTTGCAACAATTTTCGCATGGACTGGTGCACTCAATAAACGTGGAGAATTAGATAAAACGATAGATTTATGTTATTTTGCAAAAGCACTAGAGTCTGCCACGCTAAGTGTTATTGAAAGAGGGATAATGACTAACGATTTATTGCCAATTTTTTCAAAAGCCGATGTAGAACCAAAAGGTGTTGGAACATTCGAATTTTTAAGAGCGGTAGCTAGTGAGATAGATAGTCATATTTTATAAAAAGAGGCATTATGTATACTCATAAATTTATAGTTGGTATTTTATCTACCAATTGTTATATAGTAAAGGGTGATGGTTCAAATGAAGTAGTTATAATTGACCCAGGCGGTGGTTATGATAGGATAAAAGAACTATGTACAAAAAAGGAATATGAAGTAAAAGCCATCTTGTTAACACATGGTCATTTTGATCATGTGTTAGATTTGAGCAATTGGAAAAATGATGGTGTGCCCATTTATATACATAAACTAGATGAAAAATATTTGGATCCAGACAAAACGCCTTCTCCCAGGTTTAAATGTCCTACTAAAGTGCAAGCGGATTATTATTTAAATGACGAACAAATATTGAACTTTGGCAATATTCAATTAAAGGTGTTGCATACGCCAGGACATTCGCCAGGATCGGTGTGTTATATAAACAAAGACGACATTTATAGTGGTGACACACTATTTTATGGTGATTATGGAAGATACGATTTTTCTGATGGTAATTTAGATGACCTCAAAAAATCGATATCAAAACTTTTTACACTCTCGGATGAATATGCAGTTCATCCAGGGCATGGTCCTACTACCTTGCTTAAAAATGAGAAATTGCAAAATAAGATAAATGAAATATTATGAAGTATGAAGTTAGATTAGAACTAAATATTCCTCAGTATATGAATGATGTGCAGGAGATTGTTAGGGCGTTTAATCCACACATTAGCATAGTAACAACTTCTAATAATTACATAAATTTAAACGTTATAGAATCTAATGAAACTATTAGTGTGGTTATTTCATCTAATTTAAAAAATAGCGTAACTTCTAATAAGGCATTTAGCGAATATAGAAAAGATGAATACAAAAGACAAACGAAGAGATATGTTAAGAATTTACTATATATTTTTTGCAAATCGCTAGTTGATGTTGATATGCCATATGGATCCTTAACTGGTGTAAGACCAACGAAATTAGTTTATGATGCAATAGATATAAAATGCAATATGCAAGAATATCTAATGAACACATTTTACGTATCAAAAGATCGTGCAGATCTTATATGCAATACGGTAAAAGGACAAACTGGGATTCGTAAATATAACAAAAAAGCAGTTGATATTTTTGTTAACATACCATTTTGTGAGGGTAGGTGCAAATACTGTTCATTTATATCAACAGAGATATCTGGAATCAGAAAAAGGATTCCAGATTACATAAATGCATTATGCACAGAATTAGATTCAATTACTAAATTAATTGATAGGCAAAAGTTAAATGTTAGAAGTATCTATGTAGGAGGGGGGACACCCACAGTTTTAACTGCAAGTCAGTTAGAAAAAATACTAGTTGTTTTTGATAAATACAAATGTGAATTTACAGTTGAAGCTGGACGTGCAGATAGTATTGAATACGATAAACTTAAACTACTTAAAGAAGTTGGTGTAACTCGCATATCAATAAATCCACAGACATTTAACGATAAAACACTATTAAATTTAAATAGAGGCCATACTGTTAAAGATGTTTATGATAAGTTTAGTATGGCTCGTGAGTTCGATTTTGATATAAATATGGATTTGATAGTTGGACTCATGGGTGAAACTTCTGCGGACTTTAAGCATTCTATTGATTCAATATTAGAATTAAAGCCCGAAAATATTACCATCCATACCTTGGCATTAAAAAGGGGTTCTAATTATAAAAATTCTGGATTACTCAAAGAAACTGATGGGATGGCCTTAGAATCAACAAATTGTGCAAACAAATTGCTGTCAAAGAAAGGTTATTTTCCATACTATTTGTATCGTCAAAAAAACACGGCAGATAATCTTGAGAATGTTGGTTATACTGTTCCTGAAAAAGCATGTTTATATAATGTGGATTACATGGAAGAGACAATATCTTGTTTAGCAACAGGAGCAGGTGCAATGTCAAAGATTATTTTTGTAGATGAAAATAGAATTGAACGTTTTCATAATCCCAAAGGATTCAATGATTATTTAGATAGATATTATGAATGCATAGAGAGACATGAAAAATTGATAAATCTAGTTGCAAATCAATAAGTTATAAAATTTATGTTAAGCGATCCAAATTTTGGAGTGTGTTATGTTAGTGTATATATTTGCATCATTGACAGTTGCTATTATTTTATTTAAAATTGTATGTAGCAGAAAGTCCAGTCAATCATCTGGATTTGTTTTTAAATGCATATCATCATTGTTTTTTTGTTTAACTGGAATAATTGCGGTTTTTACTAGGGAATTCGACAACAACACTTTGCCTGCCCTTATTTTAACTGCATTAATGATAGCAATGGCTGGTGACATAATTTTGACACTACCGTTTTATTGTAAAGAAGAATATTCAAATCTTTTTTCTGCAATAGGTGGGGTTGCATTTTTTACGGGTCACATATTATACATAACTGCTTTTTTTATTAATACCAATTTTAACATATATTTAATTCCCATTGCATTAATACCTGTACTAATATATTGTTTTATGATAAAGTTTAAAATAATGTCACCAGGTAAAAATGCGCCATTTATTTTAGGATACAGTATTGTGTTGGGCATTCTTCTTTTGTCTGTTTCTCAGAATTTACAAGATCATAGTATATTTTCATATATTATTTTGCCAGCCGCACTACTATTTATTTTATCCGACACCTCTCTGTTTTTATACAATTATGGAAATCCAAAATTAAAATCAAGTTTTACAGCTAATTACTTAATTCTATTACCATATTATATTGCACAAGTATTATTTGCAGTATCAATTAGTTTTGTTTAATAAGTAGTAGTGAGTTGCTGTTAGGATTAACAATTCTGGAATTTGTTTTGTATGAAGCTGAGAAATTAGAGTGCAAGCAAAAACTAAAATAGGCTCGACAAATTTATGATTTTTGAAAGAATTGCGTTATGTTTTACAAATCATACTCTTTTTCTGAGCATTTTTGTGATTTCCCGATTTTAATTTATTCCCTATTTTTTTTACTGATTTTGGCATAATTAGTCACTCCTTTTCTTTGAAAACAAGGTCCTGGTGATATATAAATTTTGGCTAAACATAAAAACCACAAATCAAACAATTAAAAAAATAACATTTCAAATCTTATTATGTCTTCCATCATGTTGAAATTTACTTACTTCTCATTGTTTATGATTATATTATATAGTTACCTATTACACGAGGTTAATTCGAATTGTGATACTATTTGACTGGGCATAAAACACAATAGAAAATAATGCGAAATAAGATACATTTCTAACAAATGCTATTTGTATGAAAAGTATTGAGAATACGATCCTAAAAAACAGCTTGGCATACAGATGATTATATGAAACTATAACATCAGGGGGACTTATTCCCAAAAGGTTAGATTTTTTCTCAAAAAAAGCAAGGAGGATACAATTGAAGTGCTATAGTTGCAATCAGATGATATATCGGAATACACAAGAAAATTAGTAAATTTGGATATTGATATTTACGTGTGAATTTTTAAAATTTTTGAGCATGTTTAAAATTTTTAGCAATAGTTATTAATTCAAAATTATTTCTAAGCATTTTATTTTTGGAAAAGGCCCAAATTTAAGAATTTATCAATATTTTACACTTAAACTCCCTAAAGGTATTGACAAATTAAATATAGCAATGTATAATCTATAAGTGGAAGCATGATGCTTCTTAATGTAAACATTTTGTTTTTGCAAATGTGAAGATTGTTGACTTTTCTTTGTTTGCACAAAATCCTAGAAAATCTCGATAGTTACGTTGTAAATTGAACAAAAGTATTATCATATAATTGTCGTTTTTATTTTTTTACACTCCTAATTAATGTAGAATAAATAATCTTGCAAGAGGTGTTCATCTATTGTTTGTGTCTCTAGTGTAAAGTCTTTAGTAGTTATAGGTATGGTAGAATTATTGTTTTAAATATCTTAAACTAACAAGCGTGCTATTTAAATTTAAGTTGACAATTAGATCTAAAATTGAACAGCTATAATAACATGAATACAAACAGTTAACTTAAGTTTAATAAATTTGTATTTGGAATGTAAAACACTTGCAATTTATCTATTGTTAGTATAATCTGTAATCGTATAAAAAAGTTTGTCTTGAATTTATATTCTGGTGATTTTATGGAATACTCACTAATTAAAACCAAAAAGAGATCATGCCAGCATTTAGAATTATTTCTAATAGTCTTTGCACTCATACTGCTAGTAGGAATGTTTTTCTGCACAGATTATGGAACAGTATCATATGCTGCCGTGGATAATTTATCAGAATCAACATCTTCGTCTAGGTCTGCAATTATTCCAGTGCAGTCTTACGTACTATCTGATAATACTGGATACTATATTGACTCTAGTAAAAAGGTTGCAAATGAAGCACATCCATTACTAAATAATTACATTGATTTGTCCATTGTCGCAAATGCTGACAATTCTGTTGCAAACATAGAAACAAGCATTATTGATGGAATAAATGGATATGGAATTATAGGCAGTGGTGCATCTATCGAGTTGAAATACAATTTTGACAAGACAAACGATATAGAAGGAAGGTTTGAGTTAGGGGAAAAGAGGAAATTTTCAATTTCAAATGATACATATCAGAGCGTAGGTGATTTCCAAGATATTGGTGTAATAGGTATGGGAGCTATGCTCATTCAGAAGTCAACCGATGGAAAGAACTGGGTATGGCAAACGAAAGATGGTGAATCAAAAAAGGTTTTAAAGACGGTTGATTTTCTTAATACTGTGAAGCCCTCAGAATACAACGATACTGGTGAAAAATCGTACACACTATATACGCCATCAGGTATTGATTTATTAAATGGTATTTATATCAAAATTACTTTTGCATATGAAGTAGAGTGGATAAATATAAGAACAAGCAATAGAAATACATATTCCGAAATATATTATTACAACATTATAGAACAAGCAACAATTTATCTGACTGAAAACTCTGGAGAGTTATTATTTCATAATGTAAGCAACTTTGACAGGATAGGCGAGGAAGACAGTAGTGGCGCTATAACCATAAACAACTTTGAGACGATAAAGAGTGGTGATTGTACGCTGAATGGTTTTAGACTAGATACAATGGGAGTGGACTCATATAAGGTCTCGTATAAATATAATGGAATTGACTATGGCACAGCTACAAATGGTCAATATTTTCTATATTCAGGTAGATATGATTTTGTAGTAAATCGGAGAATAGGCGATCCGAGATATTATACAATATTCATTGATCGTAGAGAAGTTAATGATGCAGCAACTGGATATTTTGGATCTGGATTATTTACTGAGGATAGTCAAAGGATATATTCTACAGGCGAATATCCTGTATATGTTGCAGGGAGTGCGACATGGAATCTAAATGCGACAAACGGGACAATTTTGCCACTTGCTGGACGATTATTCAAGATAACTGAGGATGCTGATGGTATATCAGAGGTTCTTGTAGAGAATATTAAACGAACATTTAGCATAGACATAGACGACAGGGATTGTTATAAAACAAGCGGATTACAAGGGACACTAACTGATCCAGGGATATACAAGTTTGAATTTTGGAGTAACCCTAGATATGAAGACAACACTGAAGTAACAGGTGACATTTATCATTTTGTATTTAGGTTTGAGATTGTGAGTGCTGACACAAATACTGATCCCTCAATAAATGAGGCCTATCTAAATGGACTTGGTGGATTTTCTGATCTACAGAGCAAATATTATGGTGTGTCATTAAAAACGCAAGGGACAGCTAGGGCTATATTTGCATTTGCTTATTATGACAATGCATATGATTTTGCTTACAATATTGAAAGAGAAAAAGTAGAGTTAATAGATGGGAAGTATGTTTATAATAGGATACAATACACAACACAATACGAAGTATTAACTGCAATAGATTTAACTGTAACTTCGTTAGTTATTGTTGGGTATTTTGATGCTACAAACCCAGAGAGTTATCAGTCAGCAGATATTTTTGATAAAGATATATTGCTTATGAACTTTAACAGGGATTTTATTGTATTTTTAAATGATGAAGAACACGAACTGATGAAAAGCGGACTGCCATCTTTGAATGGTCGAAGATACAGATATGTTGTAGAAGATACTGGTCAAATTGAGGAAGGAATTCTATCTTTTGCATTTATTAAGATTGATTCATTTGAAAGTGATAGTATTGTTCTCAAAAACAAAGAAACTGGGGTTGAATACGAAATAATATATGGGGTATCGGTTGAATATCAATTAAGATTAGCAAATGCACCAAGTGGAATATACATAACAACAGAAACAAACATATTTGGTGATTGTTCTGAATATGAAACTGTTTATATAAAGTCTAGCGACATGACAGGGATTGCTAAATTTGAGATATATAGAAACAATGAAATAACAGAGAAAACAGTAACACAATTTGATTTAGCAGCGATATACGCACATGGATTTATATTGAAGTCTATTGAAAACGAATTAGACCCTGAAAGCATTGTTAAGATAAGACATAATGATGAACTAACAATCTTAACTTTTAGGGAGGCGGTTGATGTTTGGTTTTCGGATGCAGGAGTATATAATTTTCAATTAATAGACAGACAAGGTAATAATTTTTCTTTTGAGATAATTATTGATGAAGCCATAGGATTTGCAGATATATATTTGGAATTAGAATATCCTGATGATGAACTAATAACACATTATAGAGCATTTGTAGGCCAGGAAATTGATTTACCTACTACATGTGTTATTGATGAGTTATACGTTTTTGATGGATGGTTGTATGATGATGAACTTATAACAAACGCTAAATTTACGCCTAAATTTAGTGGCGCAATATACATATGGCAGCAACTTACAAGACGATATACATATCTAGATTTTGATTCAAACGGTGGTGATTATGTTAATCGGATAATAGCAGAGCTAGGTGTAGAGATCAATTTACCTACGAGTTATAAAGAGAGCTGGGTTTTTGGTGGCTGGAAGTTAGATGATAAAATTTACAAAACTGCATACATTCCAGATATGGATGGCCGTGTATTTGTAGCAGTTTGGGATTATCTTGAAACTATAATAGAATTATATGATGGCAATATATATGAAGTTATTGAGGCACATTCTGGTGAAAAGGTATTATTACCATTTCCAACCAGAACTGGTTATAAGCTATTTGGTTGGTATCAAGCGATAGATGAAAACATAGCAAAGATTTACTATGGACAAATAACGCAATTTGGAAATTTTGTGTATATGCGTCTAGACGCTATATGGACTCGAAACAATGATATTAATTTAGATAATTTAGAGGATGGAAGCATAGGGAAGACTCGAATTCATTTTGTTGATGAAGGGCTGATTTTATCTGACGTTGAGGGTTATGCTGGAGAGACAAAACACACGCCTGTAGTTAGCAGAGGAGGATTTACATTTGTTGGATGGGTTTGGAAAACATCGACTTTAGCTGGCAAAATTTTCACTGGTAATACAGTAATCATACCAGAAAATGCAGGTGAGAAAATTTTACTAGAAGCCGCTTGGATAGCGAAACCTGTAAGCACTCAAACACAAAACACAACTTCTGGAGCGGGTACATTATCTCATAATGATAGTGATGGTTTGATTAATAAATCAGTATTATCAAGAAATAATGAGTTATTAATCATACTTATGAGTGTAGTTCTTTATTTTGTTTTGCTTTTACATCTACTGTTTACTAAGAAAAAGAGATCTTTATTAAATCTTAATTACAAACTGAACAACACTATAAAAAACAAAAAAGATACTGAGCCATCAATCATTTCATATTGTCATAAAATTACTTTTCACAAGGTTTCACCATTTTTAAATATAATAAAAAAGATTGGTTTTTTAAGTGTAGTTTTAATTATAATACTTGCTGTAGTATTAACATTTGAATCCGCATTTTCTACATATAATGAAAACACGTTTGATTTACTTATTAATAATGAGATGCCCACTTTAGAGATTCAGACTGAAAACAATGAAGTAAAAAAACCATTTGAATTTGATTATATTAAATATGAAGATGAAAAGACAGTTCAAAATAACGAGTTAATAGCTGAATTTAAATCACAAATTAGCATGTCTACTTTTGAAGCAACCGGTGATGAATTTAACTTATCTGATGACGAGATATTTTTATATACCCTTATTATGCTTGATTTATATAGTATGGGTTATGAAGCATTTGCATCGAAGGCGGTTTTAAGTGATGAAGAAGGCATTTTAGGCATAGGGTATACAGATTTTTCAGGGGCATATGAAAGTGTAGATGAGACGGACACATTATACATAGGCGCAGGTTTTATTGCATTCCCAGGGCAAACAGAGATTACAGAATCGAATATAGAGAGTGGAGTTATAATATATGGAGGATATCAATTAGAGGCAGAAGATGAGGGGGAGTCATCATACAATAAATATATCCTTTCATATCTTGAATCCTATAGTCCATGTCATTATGTAGCGAACGGAAAGTACATTGTATATAATGTTAATAATACAGAAGTAGAGTACACATCAGTTGATGCAAGTCAACATGTATATAATATTGAATATGGAACTGTATATAGTTATGACGTTGGTCGAATTATATTTGATCCTAATTTAGGACAAGATTACAAGTTTACTGCAACATCTATTAACACACTTTTAGATCCGGCAATAGCGAGAGGTGAATACGAGCGATATATAACTGAGCAAACAGCAAACGGATTTACTGTAGACACATTAAATTTTGTATACATAAGTTATTCTGCATTAGATGCATATTATATAAGTCAGCAAAACGAAAGCCTACTCGGAATAGATGTTAGAGAATTTTATGAAATGGAGAAGACGATAGGTTCCAATGAATACTACACTGTAGACGAGAATGGAAACCTAACGAAACTAAATTTTCCACCGCAGGAAAGCGAGAACAAAGCAGATTGGCTTGACAGGTTAGCCGGAGCGGCTCTAGCTATTGGTACTATATGTGCAGGTATAATAATTGTTGCGGCTGTTAGTGTTGTATCATGTGGTACTGCAAGTGCAATAGCTCCATATGTTATGGGTGCGTTTATAGGTGCTGGCATGGAAATCTTCATGCAAACGGTTGTGCAAGGGAAGAAGCTAGAGGACATAAACTGGTTAAGGGTTGGAATTGCTGCAGTATCTGGTGTATTAAGTGCCATACCTGGCGTAGGATGGTTAGGGGCTGGATTGATACAAGGTGGAACAGAAGCCGCTATGACTTGGGCTGATGGTGGTAATATTCAGGATATACTGAAAGCCTTTACAGTGGGATTTATTACAGGCGTAGTAATTCATGGTCTAGGTAAGGCCTTGAATAAGATTAAATTCTGCTTTGTCGCTGGCACAGGTATTCTTATGTCTGGAGGATATATTAAAGTCATAGAGAATGTAAGAGTAGGAGACTATGTAAAAAGCTTTAATGAAGATACGAGACAGATTGAAGACAAAAGAGTAACACAATTATTTGTAAATGAAACGGATGAGCTAACTATTGTTAATACTTCGAATGGAGAGCGAATAGTATCTACACCAGATCATAAATTCCTTAGCAATGGACATTGGATTTCGGCAGAAGATTTAAGAGCTGGGGATGTTCTTAGGAGTGTTAATGGACAGATAGTCATTGTTGAATCAATACAACATGAATTACTTGAAAAACCCATTAAGATTTACAACTTTGAGGTTCAAGACAATCATACATATTTTGTAGGCATTAATTGTGGAATTGCAGTACATAATAAGTGTAAAAATGATGTTGTTGGGTCTTATGAATTTAGGGTCAAGATGGAAGATGGCAATGAGGCATTATACATAGGGAAAGGGCCAGAAACACGTATGAAGCAATCTATGAGACAAAAGGATAAACTTGGGGAGATAATAGAGGGTTCTGATAAATTTTATCCGGCATCTAGCAATAATGAAGCTTTTATAGAGGAAGCAAAAAAGATGAATATAGCTGCAAATGATGATAAAAAATTACTAAATAAAATATTAAGTCCAGGTTTCAAAATTGGCAAAATTGAAATTGATATTAAAAAGTTAAAAAAAATATTATTTTCAAAAGGATGGCATTTATGAGAAAACGCGATGATGGTGGAGTTACCATAGAATTACCAATGGATTTAGAAAACATTGATGAATGTATTGAATACGTTAATGA
>JAIRKT010000011.1 GCA_031259965.1 Christensenellaceae bacterium
TTGCAAATTTAAAATATTTAGGATTTTTCAATTTGAAAAAATAAAAAATTTGGAATTTGCTGTTCGCGTCAAACGAGGGTGTTTTTTAAGTAAATTATTAATTTTCACCAGACTCTACATTGCAATCTCCTTAATTTTGGTTAGAGTAAATGTCCTTTGTGAAAACAAATTAAATTGTGAATATAAAAGTTATCACATATATATTATAGCATATCCGCGCCATGTGGCTACTATTTAACTCTGATTTTTTAAAAAATATTACAACTTTTTTTACATAGAAATTCTGATAGAAAACCTGACAATATTCCAAAAATAGAAAAAAATATTAATATTGGATTAAAGCATATTTAATTGAATCTTTGAGAAAAAAAGTAGAATTAAAAATTTTTTAATTTATCGAGTTTGGTTTTTTTTAAACTGCAAAGGATAGGTTAAGGAGCTAAAAATTTTAATCAACTAAATTTTTAAAGGATAAGTTTCTGTCAGAAATCAGAGCACCATTTAAAAAGTTTTCAGCAAAAGAAATAATAGAGAACAAAATGCAAAGATCTAGATGAAAACCATGCAGACTAGATGTGAGCAGTAGCTTCTAACATGAAGAGAGCACTGCTAATACAATTTGGTCTTAAAATCTTAAAAAACCATTTTGTTACATATAGCATATTTAAATTCAAATAGTACAACTAAGCCCTTTATTCGAAAACATATAGTTTTCGGTTTCTAAAAACAAAAACACTTTTCAAAAAATTTATAAATTAATATTAGACAAAAATACAAATGAATGTTGGTTATGCCCGCATAAAATGAAAGCATTTTTGATATAGTTTTAAAAATAGTCATTTTTCACTGAGACCTTTCATTACTTTCTCTATGATTCAGTGTTTATGCATGGACAATTTCTTTAAATTTATTTCTAAAAATGTCTAAATCACCTGTTCCACCTTTTTTGATAATTGCATACATCACATACCTGCCTTGCTTTTCAATGATTTCCTTATTGGAAAAATATGCGATATCCGCTTGTGCGTTTGTATCGAAAATAAGAATTGCCGCATATGCATGCGGTTGTGATTGATGTGTCAAATAGAATCTATCATTTAATCCAAGGAGTTCTATACTTTCTATATTATCTGATGTTTCACTAACTGTAAAACCTTGCTCAGTAAATTCGCGCTTAATTCTATCAGTCTCAGATTCATCACTACAACTAAACAAAAATAGAGTTGTTAAGAGAATCACCAGAATTATGTTAAATAACCTCATACAACTATTTAATTTTTTCTTTTCATCATTCATCATTAAAATCACCTCATTAGAAGGTTTGTCCCCCCCCATTTTGCAAAACTAATTTATACGCTCCTCGCGAGCTTTGAACTATATTAATTTGGCAGTATTTTGTGTTATGCAACTATAACTAAGTTACATAGTGCCTTAACATGGCTATTGTAAGCTTAAATTAAACAACCCATGTTTTAAAACCACTGTTTAGAGATGGGTTATTATCTTATACGCCTTTAGAATAATAAAATTGCAAACACTCTGTTAATATATCATAATACGATGAATTTGTCAATTTTTAACATAATCACAATTTTTTGCTAATTTAAAATTACAAATTCAAGAGGCCCATCTGCACATATTTAACGCATGCTAATAGCTTGTTGACGTCTAAAATTGTATCTATCCTGACTTTTTATAACTATCATTTTGGTTTTTTAAAATAAATCATCTAACATACTTTTATTTTTCATTCTAATAGTGTATAATATGATAGTTAAATAAGTTCTTAGTTTGCATAATGTCATAACTTAGACTTTTTTACACTATTACTGATGATTCGAGATATAATAATAAAGTGGACCAGATAAAGATGCAACCATTAATATCTATCAAACAGTTCAAACTAATTTTGTTAGTGTTAGTTATCTTGCTTTCCGCAATTTTTGCCATATCCTGTTTTTTAAACACCTATAGTGCCGATCAAAGTTTAATTGATTTTCTAAACTATTCGAATCAAGTTAGTGCTATTGCCAATAAATTTGATGCATATGAAAATTTTACACCTGATACCCTTTTTGACAACACAACATTAAAAGAAACCTCTGAAAATATAAAAATGATTTCCGCTGCGACCCTTGTAGAAAAATTGCATCTGATTGCAACTTTTCAATCATATGGTGAGGTTATAATTTCAAATCAATATACTTCGCTTACTATTTCAGCGCACACTAAAAAAGTTATTACTTCAGATAACCTATCATTTGAATTATCTACACTGCCACAATTCAAATACACTTCAGATCTTCCAGACGTTTTATTACCTATCGAAGATATCGCCGCCGCTATGGAATATGTTATATCTGAAGATGAATATGGAATAACGATTTCCCAGCCATTTCAAACTAAACGTTTGATTGTACGATCTAATTCGACTATTGAAAAGTATGGAGCTGTAGCAAGTGCTTATGGCTTTGATGATTATTATGTTCTGCAATACGCTACAATTAATGATGCTATGCAAGCATATGACATTTTATCTCAAGACAGCAATGTTATTTCAGTTGATCCTGATATTATGTTCTTTGTTGAATCATCTGAAGATCTGACAGAAGATGATATGTCAGCTGAAATCACTGCCACAGAGGAAACAACATATTCATATAATAGTTGGGGTGCATCTGATTCTTACATGCGCTTCAAATCATATAATAATAGTCTTAAATCTATTTATGGACTATCTAATTTAAACTCACCCATCGTTGCGGTTCTTGATTCTGGAATTGATCAAACACATCCGCTATTTGCAAATCGTATAGCACAAAATGGATATAATTTCGTCGATTCAAATACTTCAAATTACTACGATGATAACAATCATGGCACACACGTATCTGGTATTATTGCAGACTTAACCTTAACTAATGTTCAAATTTTACCACTAAAAGTTATAGCATCTAATGGCGAAGGCCCAGCAACAGCTATTGTTAATGCCATAGAATATGCAATTCAACTCAAACAAAATGGCCAAAACATTGTCGCATTGAATATGAGTTTTGGCTCTAAAACTTCAATTAGCACCTCATACTATGAGAATGCAATCAAAAAAGCTCTTGCAAACGATATTCTATCAGTTGTAGCGTCAGGAAATGACTCATCCTCTGCAGATAAAATCGAACCAGCAAAAGTTGCAAGTGCCATAACCGTAGGTGCTATAGATAGCGCAAAAGAGCACGCAAGTTTTTCAAATTACGGCAACTGTCTCGACGTGGTTGCTCCTGGGGTGCAAATCAACTCATCTATTCCTAACAATAAATATACCTATTACAGCGGCACTTCAATGGCAACGCCACATGTTGCAGCGTTAGTTGCGTCACTATATTCTATTCCTAATAATTCATATTCTCCAGAGTCTATATCAACCATCCTCCTTGATAATGTTCAGGATCTAGGAACATCTGGTAAAGATGTTTATTTTGGATATGGACTTGCTAGATTGCCTGTTTTGCAGGCAGAGAAAGACCCAGATGCTCCCGAAATCCCACCCTCTGTATATACCATTGTGGCAAGTGCGGGATCTGGGGGACATATATCTCCAAATGGCACGTTTACTGTCGATGAGGGTAGTGATCTTGAATTTTCATTTACACCTAACGCAGATTATTCCGTATCTTCTATAACTATCAACGGAGTGCAAACAAGTTATTCAGGGAACTCTTACACTCTTGAGAACATAACACAAAACATAACTATTTCTGTTGCATTCACAGCTACATCAAATTCAAATTATTATCGCTTAACTTTAAGCAAAACAAATGGTGGTGATATAATATTACGAAGTGGCCAACCAATTAAGGTAGACACTATCCAGGATAATGATTTGTTCACTACAGTTGTACTTATTGCAAAAAGAACTAATTTAGCTTTTTCTGTCTCTCCATATGAATGGTATCAAGTTGAATCCGTCATGGTGGATAATGTGAAAAGAAATGTGACATCTATTATGACCAAATTAATTACGGCCGACACAACTATTGTATGTAGATTTAAACGCCAACAAAATGCACCACCTGTAGAAGAGGAACCTCCAACAGATCCAGATGATAATACTAATGATGATAATAACGATCCTGCAGATGACATTGGCGAGCCCACAGATCCAAACGATGATAATAACGATCCTGTAGATAACATTGACGAGCCCACAGATCCAAACGATGATAATAGCGACCCTGTAGATGACACAGATGAGCCCTCAGATCCAAACGATGATAATAGCGATCCTGTAGATGACATTGACGAGCCCTCAGATCCAAACGATGATAATAGCGACCCTGTAGATGACATTGACGAGCCCACAGGCCCAAACGATGATGATAGCGATCCTGTAGATGACACAGATGAGCCCACAGATCCAAACGATGATGATAGCGATCCTACAGATGACATCGGCGAGCCCACAGATCCAGTAGATCCTCCAGATGATAATAATGAGAATCCTGAAAACAACAATGAAAATCCATCTGATACCAACAAAGAAAATGGTTCTAGTAACGATACTATAAATAGAGATAACTTAATCGGTGACAATGGTTCAGAAGACACTCCCAGTTCTCTTAAACCCGAGAATGGTAACAATGACATTATAACGGAGGAAGGATCTGCACCTTTAATAGAATCCTCAAGTATAATAACTATGCTGATTGTAGTTGTTTTTGGAATTATAACAATTATTGCTTTGATTTGCTTCTATTTTGCAAGAAGAAGTCGATAGGGCCAATTTTTGTTAAAAATGCTTTTTAAATTTTAAGTCATTTTTAGAGAAAAGTTGAACTTGTTTTTAATTAAATAGTTAGTCATTCGCATACTTTGCCTCTCTTTTTGTAAAGATTTAACACCATATACAAATATTTTTAATCTTTTTATTTAATATTTTAATAGTTATAAAAGGAATAAAAACCTCGCAATATGCGATTAAAAAAGTTTTTATACTTTTTAACCGTTTTGCAAATTAATGCTGGTTTAGACTATAATACTTTGATTAGAATCAATTTCTAAACAATACACCATACGGCATATAAGGGAACGCTTTTTATGCCATTTTCAAATCCAAAATTCTTCGCGGATATTCGTATACTTTTTTTAATATTATACTTTTTTCTAAAAACCTCGAGGCTTTGAGAGCGCACACTTTTCCAGGACTTTGCTTCAATAGGAATAATTTCATTTTCAATCTGAATTACAAAATCAAGTTCCGCATTATTCCCACTTTCCCAATAATAAAATTTTAAACCGTTTGCTTTTAAAGATTGAGCAATATAATTTTCTGTCATTGCACCCATGGCTATATCGCCTACAGTTCTTCCCAAAATTGAAAGATGTGAGTTATTGCTTTTGGCTGCTAACAAACCAACGTCACTCATATATACCTTAAACGCTAAAAAATCCTCGTAAAACGCAAGAGGCTCTTTGCCCTCAGAAACTCTATTGCATTTTATTAGTATTGCTGCTTTCTCGAGCCATGCTAGTGAGTTCTCATATTCATTTGCTCTAGCACCACTTTTTACTAAGGCATATTGAAATTTGCGATTTTGCCTTGCTAGTTGCGAGGATAAACTATTATAAACCGCTTCGTTTTTGATTGACTCAGATCTGCTTTCTGTATACTTAGACATATCTAAAATATAATTATTACATATTGCAAGTTGCTTTGCCCTTACAAATATGTAGTCCTTGGTTTTCTTGTATTCCAGGATAGCCTCAGGCATACCGCCAATAACAAGGTATTGCAAAAACAATTCTAACGCTTGATTATGCAAACCGACGGAGAATGTAGAATTAGTATTATAGCACTCGCGAATGAGTGGAATTAGATGTGGATTAAATTCCATTAGAAATTCCTCAAATGTAAGAGGATACATAATCAACTCGTCAACCTTTCCTACTGGAAACGAATATGTTCTTTGTTTTTCATCCCACTGAGCTTTTGTATTATTAGCAACTCTTCTAAGTGCAACACCGAGCAAACTTCCCGCAGCTATAACATGATATTCTGGCGCAGTTTCGCAAAACCTTTTTAAGCATGAAATCGCCGCTGGACACGATTGAATCTCGTCGAAAAAAACCAAAGTTGCCCCAGGTATTATCTGTTGATTTATGTGGCCTTCTAATTTTGTTATTAATGATGCTATGGAACTGATTCCCTCTTCAAATATTCTGCATAACTCATAATTGTGTTCAAAATAAAAATATGCTATAGAAGCATAATTATTCAAACCAAACTCCATAATAGTATGTGTTTTTCCGATCTGCCTTGCACCATATACTATAAGTGGCTTTTTCTCAGGATTGTTTTTCCATGCCAATAATTTGTCGGTTAATAACCTTTTCATGCAACTATTATAACATAATAATAATAACAAATCAAGAATTGTTAAACTTTCTAAAACAAGTGTATTAAATATTAATTTGAATATTAAATTTCATTTGAAAGTAAGCTAGAATCATAAATTTATAAAAATATCGCAAAAGTTGGTGCTATGCATGTGCTTATAACTCCATAGTTTGACAAACTGACTTTTTTTGTAGTATAATGTATTTATAGCGAACTATTTGGTGGTATTTAATTCATGACTTTTGGAAACAAAAAAATTAGAAATCTTGATGCATTGATAAAAGGGTCCCTTATTTCGATTTTTGTTTGTGGTGCTTTGGCTTTTATCTTTTTTTTGCAACTCATTATTGTTGGATCGCTATTCTCGCCTCACTTGGTATGGTTTACTATTTTCACTGTTATCTCGGTAATCGTGCATAAAAATTTTGTTAAAATGAAAAAAATTAAAGAGTTAGTAATTAATGAACAGACTCTACAAATATCAGAAATTGCATCCAAAACCAATATTCCTGAGCCTACGGTAATTAAATTAATCAAAGAAATGCTTAAAAAGGAATATCTAACAGGATGTTATTATAATGAAACAAAAAACGCACTTTGCGTCCCAGAAGCTGAACCTATAGCATATAACACAAACAGTTCCGATGATATTGCAAGCACAGTTAAGGAAGTAGTTGTAGGTTTGAAGGATATTATTAAAACCACAAAAGAACAGCAACCAAAAATTACAAATTGTCCATCATGTGGAGCGAGTATAGTAAACAGCAAAAACGGAATATGTGATTATTGCGGAACTCGTCATGGCGTAAAACTCGATTAAACCTTTAATCTACAGTTTTTAATCGTTAGTTGTGCTAAATATTCAATATTAAAATCATGTTTAAATTACATATGTATCGCATTTTATCTTTTTTGTGTTATGAACAGAGCATTTTAACAAATAGTGCTTCCTGCTTGGGTTATTCCATATAAAAAAAAGGGACATAAAATTAAGTAGATATGCTGTAAATATGTAATATTAGTGCATAAAACAACTTAGATAGTTATTATAGCGGTAAGAGGTGACAATATTTCATATGAATTTCCTGTTAGCAAATCATTTTTAACAGACGCTAATTCTATAGGACTTTGTGTTGGATTAATATATGCAATTAGACCATCTCTTTTTAACGCAATACAACCATCATCTATTAACTCCATACTGAAAAAATCTTTGAACGCTGCGCGATATTCTTTTCTTATATTTCCTAATCTTTTGTAATGCGCAGACAATTCGTTTTCATTACCAAAGGACATCGGCCGCCTGTTTATTGGATCATCAAATCCTTGCAACCCAATTTCATCTCCATAATATATTACAGGCACCCCTGGTAAAAAATATTGAATTACAGACGCCAATTTTACTCTGTCTCTACCAAGCTTAAATTCTTTATAATTTAATCTGTACCCCAGTCTCATGTATTTTTCTTTTGATGGTTTCGTTTCAGATAATACGTTTATAATCCTTGTTGTATCGTGCGTACCAATTAATGTCATGCAACAATCCAATGACTCCTTAGGATAATTTTCTACTATTGACATAACTGCGCTATAAAAATTAATGGCATTGCTATCTAACAAATATGATATTATAGCATTTCTAAATGGATAATTCATAACGCCATCTAATTCATTACCAAATAAATATTCGCGCTCCTCAGAATAACTGATTTTGTTGCTAGCATCTTCCCATACTTCACCTATAATAGCAATATCACTATTTTTGCCTTTAACCTTGCACCTAATTTTTTTTACAAAGTCCGATGTTAACTCATCAACCACATCAAGACGCCAACCTTTGATTCCTAAATCTTGCCATTTATCGATTACACCACCATCACCAGTTATAAAATCCTGAAAACTAATTGAGTCCCTTTTTATGGATGGAACTACTTGAATACCCCACCAGCATGCGTACTTGTCAGGATATTCATAAAAGGTATACCAATCATAATACTTGCTTTTTGGCGACTGGTATGCACCTATAGTATCGTAGTGTCCATACATATTAAAATATATGCTATCAACGCCTGTATGATTAAAAACACCATCTAGAATAATATATATGCCTCTTTTTTTGCTCTCTGATACTAATTGTTTAAATTCCTTTTCATCTCCAAAAAGAGGATCTATCGACATGTAATCACCTATATCGTATCGGTGATTAGAATATGCTTTGTAGATTGGTGACAAATAAATAGCGGTGACTGATAAATCTTTCAAATAATCTAATTTTGATATAATACCTTTAATATTACCACCATAAAAATCGTTGGCTCTATAAACTCCATCCCAATCCTTAATAGTTACATCCTCGTACCAACTTTTTAAATGTCCAAATCTTGGTGTTCTATCATCTTCTACGCGCGCAAATCTGTCTGGAAAAATATGATATATAAGACCGCCTTTTAACCACTGTGGTGTTTTATAATCTTTAGAATAGACTGTTATTTGCCACTCAGGTAGCCACTCACCTATTATGGCTGTTCCACTACCATCGTGACCACAGTATTTTATTCCATCTTTTACTTCAATTTCAAATCTGTAGAAATAAATTCCAGGGTTTTCTAACGCAAAAGATACATGATATAGATTTTTTTTGTTCCTTACAGAAGTTAGAGCTATTCTTTTGTTTATATCACCCTGCCTTATGTTTATAATCACAGAAACAGGATCAATATCCTCTGCGACAGGAAAGTTAATATCGATAGTTTTTCCTGCGCGCACTGCACCAAATGGTTTTTTGTATTTAATATCCCTTGAATTGTATGCTTCCATTCTAAATTATTTTTCCACCCTGCTAATATCCCAAATCTTTTTTGCATATTCATCAATACTTCTGTCAGATGAGAAGAACCCAGCCTTTGCGGTATTTACAAAAGACATCCTTCTGAATCGATAAACGTCCTTGTATGCAATATCAACATTAACTTGTGCCTCAATGTAACTAGCAAAATCTGCTAGAACCAAATAAGGATCTGCACCACCGTGACCGATCAATAAGCGATCTGCAATTTCTGCAAAACCTACACCTTTTATTCCACTTCGCAAATTGTCAATTATTTGCTGAATTCTCCAATCTTTAGAATAATATTCTGTGGGATTATAATCAGGATATAGTTTCTCTGCTTGATCTGAAGACAATCCAAATATAAATATATTTTCATCTCCTACGCGCTCATGAATTTCAACATTAGCGCCATCCATCGTTCCGATAGTAACAGCACCATTTATCATAAACTTCATGTTACCAGTGCCAGATGCTTCCTTTCCTGCAACGCTTATTTGCTCTGAAATTTCACTTGCAGGCATGATTATCTCAGCTAATGTAACTCTATAATTTTCTAAAAAAACAACTTTCACTTTGTCCCTATAAATAGGATCATTATTTACCATCTCGCCTATCATGTATATTAATCTAATTATTAGTTTTGCCATATAATAGGAGCTTGCCGCCTTTGCACCAAATACAAAAACACGCGGTGTAATATCTAAATCTGGATTTTCTCTTATTCGTCTGCATAAATCCAAAATATGGAATGCATTAAGTAATTGGCGTTTATATTCGTGCAATCTTTTAACTTGTACATCAAATATCGCTTCTGGATTAACAATAATGCCATTGGCCTTTTTTATATACTCTGCTAGTTTTTGCTTATTTTTTAGCTTTATCTCAGCAAATTTATCTAATACCGCATGATTGCCTTTAAATGGGAGGAGGTTTTCTAATTCATTAGCATCATGCAAAAATTTAGGACCTATTAATTCTGTTATATACTCAGCTAGTAAGGGATTTGCTTCTGCTAGCCATCTTCTGTACGTTATGCCATTAGTAACATTTTTGAATTTAGATGGCGCGACCTTATAATAATCAGCAAACAAATCATTTTTTAAAATTTCACTATGCAAACCACTAACCCCATTTACTGTGTGTGACGCAACAAGGCAAAGGTTAGCCATGCGAATTTCTCCATCACTCAAAATCGCGTTATCCGAAATCCGCGTCCACTCACCAGGGAATATAGTCCATAATTCTCCGCAATATCGCTTGTTAATTTCTTTAACAATCTGGAAAATGCGTGGTAGCAAACTCTCAAATAGCCCCTGTGGCCATTTTTCTAATGCCTCTTGCATCACAGTGTGATTTGTGTAACTAATCGTATCACACACAATATGCCATGCCTCATCCCACCCATATCCATGATCATCTAACAAAATGCGCATAAGCTCAGGTACGCATAAAGCTGGGTGTGTATCGTTTATGTGAATTGCAGCTTTATCTGGCAGTGTATCTAAGGACCCATATGTCTTTAAATGATATTTAACAACACATTGCATGCTTGCTGAAACAAAAAAGTATTGTTGCTTTAGTCTTAATGATTTACCTTCATAGTGGTTATCTGCAGGATACAATATTTTTGATATAGCCTCAGCCATTGCTTTTGTCTCAATAGCCTTTAAATATTCACCTTTTGAAAAGAGTGCCATGTCTATATCATTTTTAGTTTTTGCACTCCATAGACGCAAGAAATTTGTAGCATCTGTCTTGTATCCACTAATTGGCATTTCAAATGATACTGCTATGATTGTGGTGTAATCCTTATGTTCGCATATAAGTCTACCATCTTCCCAATGTTCTTCTATATGTCCACCAAACTTTACTTCGTACACTGAATCTCGAGGATTTAGCCAGACTGATCCATCTATAAGCCATTTATCTGGCATCTCCATTTGCCATCCATCTACTATTTTCTGATTGAAAATACCATAATCATATCTGATACTAAACCCACCTGCCGCATAACCGCAAGATGTCAAACTATCTAGATAAGCAGCTGCTAATCTCCCCAGGCCGCCATTTCCGAGCCCTGCGTCAGGCTCTATTTCCATTAATTCCTCAATATCAAAACCCATTTCGCTGACTGTTTTTTCCGCTGTATCTAGCAAATCAAGGTTAAATAAATTGTTTTTGAGTGAACGCCCTAGTAAAAACTCCATTGACATATAATAAATTTGTTTGTGTCCACCCTCTTTTATTTTGTTATAAAAACTTAACCTCTTTTGTGCTAATATATCACGTGTAACCAAACATACCGCCTTATACATCACCTGCTTACTAGCATCTTTGTATTCGGTACCAAACACACGCATAAGTTTCTGCTCTAATAATTTTTTAAACTCACTTTTAGTGATATTTTTCATATATAGTTTTTTACCTCTTTTAATAGACAAATCTAGACTTTTAGATTTGTAGCCTTTTCCACAATCATTCATTAGCCTCGTCTGTCAGTTTCCGACCCTCAAACGTTGGGCATCTTGTCCTATGGCGTTACTTTCGCATAAAGCCTCTGCGTAGTTATTTGTTTTAGAGGCAAAGACACTTGAAAAGCGTCTTTGCCCCTCACAAAATAAAATAAAATTTAAACTCTAAACAACTTGCACCTCAAATGCAAGTATCGTCTCACACCCCTGGTTTTGCAACTAAAGCATGCAATCTTACCTGTCAACATTGACACCTATTTCACGACCTTTCTCTCGCTAGATAGGGGCACATACATTATGACAACTAAAGACTTAAAGGAGCATTTACTAATTGTGCCAGATCGCAAACCGCACATATATGCAGGCACATCCACTCACTGACACCAGTTTATATATATAGCTAATAGGATGAAAAGTAACATTCTATTCTAAATTTTTACTTGTGCAAATGTCATTGCTTCACAATGGTAATTACAAAATAACTACACTTAATCTTTTGATGTTAACTCTTCATATATGCTTATATATGTTTCAGCAGATTTTTTCCAAGACATATCTAGGTTCATAGCATTAGTTACTACGGTATTCCAGTCGGCTTTGTTGAAATAAGTTCCAACGGCTCTCTTCACTGCGTCTAACATATCATATGCATTGAACGTCTTAAATGTAAACCCATTACCAGTTTTTTCTTCTGGGTTGTATGGTGTGACTGAATCTTTCAATCCCCCTGTCTCTCTAACAATTGGGATAGAACCATAGCGCATTGCAATCATTTGTGATAATCCACAAGGTTCAAATTTGCTAGGCATTAAAAACATATCTGTACCAGCATAAATTTGAGATGCGAGTCCTGCTGAAAAATTGATTATTCCTCTGAACTTAGTAGGGTAATAACTATTCAACTCATTTATGCCATTTTCGTATTTCCAATCACCTGTACCTAATACCACCATCTGAATATCAAGATCCATAATTTCACGACTCACCGCAAACAATAAATCAATCCCTTTTTGTGCGGTTAGTCTAGTAATCATACCAATTAATGGTTTATCAGATTCAGGCAATCCTAGCATTGATTGGAGACCCTTTTTGTTTTTCTTTCGTCTTGCAATACTCTTAACAGAAAATGATTGGAATAAAGATTTGTCTTGAAGTGGATTATACAAATCAGTATCTATTCCATTCAAAATACCACACAATTTGTATTTTCTCGCTTCTAATATATCTGATAACCCATATGCAAAATAAGGATTCAAAATTTCTTGCGCGTATGTTGGTGAAACGGTAACCACTTTATTAGCAGACTCGATACCTGCCTTTAACATGTTTGCGTCACCTTTATATTCTACCACATTAAACATATGCCTAGGCAATCCAAAAACATTTAATATGCAATATTTATCAATATTACCTTGGAATTCGATATTATGAATTGCTAAAATGGTTTTGATATTCTCAAAACCTTCAACATTTCTAAAGTAAGCATCCAAATATGTTGGTAATAATGCGGTTTGCCAATCATTAACTTGTATTACATTCGGATAAAAATCCATTAATGGTAGTACTTCCAATACAGCTTTAGAAAAGAATGCAAATCGCTCACCATCATCAAAATAGCCATATAAACCTTTTTTCTTAAAATAAAACTCGTTGTCAATGAAATAGTAAATAACTTTGTTGTGCTCAAGTGTGAACAAACCTGCATATTGATTTCTCCAACCCAATGGCACATTCACTGAACCCATAAATACCATCTTGTTTCTATACGACTCGGGTATGTCAGCATATAGCGGTAGTATAACACGAGCATCTATTTTGCTCTTAACTAGCGCCGCTGGCAAAGCACCTACAACATCACCTAATCCGCCTGTTCGAATAAATGGTGCAGCTTCAGCTGCTACAAATAAAACCTTCATTGTATTGCCTCCTTCTAACATTAGAGTTAATATGCACTAAATTAATTACCACACTCAGGATCGAGTGCCCAGCAAAATTTTGCTACCAACTTAAATAAAGCACTGCAAACCACCAAACTATTATAAAATAGTTATGTGACTAGACATTCTAAATAATCTATTCATAGCAACTAGATAAGTCGTGCTAAGTTAACGCCAGAAAACCTTCCACTTCTAAATATCTAAATGTCGCTATCTCTGCATCAGTATAAACTGTTTTGAGTAGGGTACTTTGCAAATTTATACATAACGAGATCCTTTGATTAACTATAATAATATACCACGGTCTTAATTATTTGTCAATTATAATTTTTATGTTTTAGAAGCACTTGTTAGGAATAAATTTAGGTTATACCACCTTATTTTTAACAATTACAATTGGATATGTAGAAAATCCAGAGATTTGTCTATTCTCTTTTATTGTTACGCTCTTATCGGTAATTGCATAGGATAATGTGCTATCTTCCATTATTTCACCGTCTTCCATTATGATAGAATCTCTAACAACCGCACCTTCTTTTATGCGCACATTTCTGAACAAAATTGAGTTTTCTACTGTCCCATCTATTGTACACCCATCCGCGATTAATGAGTTTTTTACAAAACTGCTTTTGCCATATTTTGTTGGTATACTATCTTTTACCTTTGTGTATATTTTTTTGTCAGCACCAAAAAGCTGCTCTCTTGTATCATAATTCAAAAGTTTCATGCTTTCTGTGTAATACATCTTTACATCATCGATAATTGAAGCATAACCAGGCACCTCATACACATTAACAGCACCAAGTGCCGCCTCTGCAAACAAAATGTCTTTTTCAAAATCTACATGTCCTCTTGCATATGCATTTTCTACATAAACCACAAGTTTATCTTTTTTCATTACATAGGCATTTAAACTTAATAATCGCTCGTTTTGACTAGTGCTTTCTACAAAGAATATATCTGTCACTCTGTTTTTATCATTCTTTGAAATAACAACGCGCCTAGAGGATGTTAGCAATCCACTATGGCATAGCATTGTAATATCGGCTCCTGATTCAATATGATTTTCTAGTACCGCATTGAAATCAATATTTGCCGCTATATTACAATTAGCCACTATAACATAATCCTCTGGTGATTTGTTAATGAAATCCGTTATTGTGTAAATAGCTTCTATCTTGCCTTTATAAACATCACGCGAGGTGTTTAATACAAAAGGTGGAAATACTGCTATTCCACTATTTTTGCGATTTAAATCCCAATCTCTTCCCATTCTGATGTGATCCATCAACGAACTATAGTTGCTTCGTGTAATTATGCCAATTCTAGTGACTCCACTATTTACCAAATTTGAGAGTGTGAAATCTATTAACCTATACCTACCACCAAATGGTAGTGACGCCGTAGTTCTGTGAATGGTAAGTTCGTTAAGTTTTGACTCGTTACCTGATGCAAATAATATACTTAGCATTTTGTTATTCATTGTTTCATCTCCTATTCAACCATCGCGCCAGCAGCCACAACCGCCTTGTCACCAACAACAACGTCTGGACCAATTACAGCTATTTTCCACTCACCATTAATAGCCGCTTTTTGTTCTTCACCTATTTTCGCATCTACCCCTGCTTTAGAATTCCAGCCTACTATTGAATGTTTAATCACAGCTCCGGCCGAAATTTTTGCATTGGGCATTATAATGCTGTCTGATACAATTGCACCGTCATCAACATCAACACCTGTAAAAATTATTGAATTATTTATGCACCCATTAATATTACAACCTTCGGTTATAATAGAATTGGATATTTTAGCACCTTCACCAATAAAATGTGGTGGTTCAGCTGTATTTCTCGCATAAATTTTCCAATCCTTATCATTCATATTTAAACCAGAATCATTGTCTAACATGTCCATATTAGCTTCCCATAATGAGCTTATGGTTCCAACATCCTTCCAATAACCCTCAAACTCATATGCAAATAACTTTTCTTTTGCATTTAACATTGCAGGTATTATGTTTTTTCCAAAATCATTATGACTACTTTTGTCAGCTTCATCAGAAATCAGATACTTTCGAAGTTTTTCCCAAGTGAAGATATAAATCCCCATACTTGCTTTTGTTGATTTTGGATGCTTTGGTTTTTCTTCGAATTCATAAATCGAATTATCATTTAACGTGTTCATTATTCCAAAGCGCGAAGCTGATTCAAGTGAAACGTCTAAAACCGCTATGGTACAATCAGCATTCTTTGATTTGTGGTAAGAGAGCATTTTTGAATAATCCATTCTGTAGATATGATCGCCTGATAAAATCAAAACATACTCAGCCTTGTATCTATCAACAAAATCGATATTTTGGAAAATCGCATTTGCTGTGCCTTTGTACCATTCGCCAGATTTGGCTTTTTGATATGGAGGTAGTACAAACGCACCACCATTCAATCTATCCAAATCCCATGGTTGACCATTGCCGATATACTGATTTAATTCGAAGGGTTGGTATTGTGTTAAAACACCAATCGTATCAATACCTGAATTAATTGTATTTGAAAGTGTAAAATCAATTATTCGATATTTACCTCCAAAAGGGACTGCAGGCTTTGCTACGCTTTGTGTCAACGCACCCAGCCTTGTGCCTTGCCCGCCAGCTAAAAGCATTGCTACACACTCTTTTTTTGTCAACATATGACACCTCTCTTACATGGATATACCATTAAATAATATTTTCAACTAGTGTTCTTGGGGCCAAATACAAAGCGGAATTCCCAGCTAAATTTAGCACCAATGATTGTTTGTGCCCATGATTTGCTATCTCTTGCGTTTTTATAATTGCAGACAATGGGCCATTTCCACCATACGAAGTGGCATTCGAATTTAACACAATTTCATATTCTCCAGCGACAGGAACACCAACTTCGTAGGACAACCTCGTAACATCTGAGAAATTTGTAATAACAACCAAACTAGATCCCTTACTGTTTTTGCGCTCAAAAGCAATAATATTCTGAATATTGTCATCTACTATTAGCCATTTAAATCCTTCATATGTATTATCTTTTTCATAAAGTTCAGACCGTTTCAAATAAACATGGTTTAAATCCTTAACAAAGGCTTTCAATTTTAAGTGGTTTTCATATTGCAACAACAACCAATCTAATTCCTTAGTGTAATCCCATTCTATAAACTGTCCAAATTCATTTCCCATGAAATTAAGTTTTTTACCAGGATGCGCAAATTGAAAAGCAAATAAAGTTTTTAACGCCGCAAATTTCACATCATAATCGCCAGCCATTTTAGAGATCATAGAAGCCTTGCCATGCACTACTTCATCATGTGAAAAAGGTAAAATATAGTTTTCGCTAAAAGCATAAGTTAATGAAAATGTAAGCTTATCGTGAGAACCTTTTCTAAAGAATGGATCTATTCTGATATAGGCCAAAATGTCATTCATCCACCCCATGTTCCACTTGAAATTAAAACCAAGCCCTCCTACATCTGGAGGGAATGTAACCATAGGAAATGCGGTAGACTCTTCAGCTATCATGATAGCGCTAGGGAAGCGTGTCAAAACCACTGAATTTAATTTTTTTAAGAAGCTGATTGCTTCAAGATTGTAATTACCACCTTGCACATTAGGCGTCCATTCGCCAGGCCCTCTGTCATAATCTAGATAAAGCATGCTAGCTACGGCATCTAGGCGCATGCCATCAACGTGATAGTACTCAAGCCAAAAACAAACAGCCGAAATTAAAAATGATTGTACAGCGGGACGACCATAATCGAACACTCGTGTGCCCCATGTCTTATGTTCGCGTTTTTGTTCATCGGTATATTCATACAATGGTTTGCCGTCAAATTCATATAATCCATATGCGTCCTTTGGAAAATGTGAAATTACAAAATCCATTATTACGCCGATCCCTGCCTGATGACATCTGTCAACAAAATACATGAAATCAAGAGGAGTACCAAAGCGAGAGGATGGTGCAAATAATCCAGTTACTTGATACCCCCAACTACCATCATAGGGATATTCAGTTATTGGCATTAACTCAACGTGAGTGTAACCCATATCAGTTAAATATGGTATTAAATTTTCAGCTAAAACCCTGTAACTATAACAATTGCCATCAGCGTACTTCTTCCACGATCCTACATGCAACTCGTAGATGTTCATAGGAGATGTATAAATATCGCGTGTCTTAATATGTTCTCTATATTTATCATCATTCCAACGATAACCAGTAAGATCATAAATTTTACCTGCATTTCCAGGTGCAGTTTCTGTATGCACAGCAAAGGGATCAGTTTTGTTTAGAATCCTACCATCTTCAGTTTCTATGCTAAATTTATAATTGTCAAATCTCTTTAGTCCCGATACAAAACCTTCCCAGATCCCACCATATAACTTCTTCATAGGATTTAAATTCCTATTCCATTCATTAAAGTTACCTATGATTGAAACTGATAGTGCATTAGGAGCCCAACACCGAAAACGCCACATCTTTTTGCCCGCATTAGAAACATAATACAATTTCATCATGCGATAGGCTTCATAATTAGTGCCTTCGTTAAAGCGAATAATGGGGACCTCAGCCTTTTCTATTCTCATTTTTTCCTCACTGTATTAAATGCGACGATCATCATATTTTCCTTGTTATCATATATCCTTTTTAATGAACTAAATGCCGATTTCTGAAGTTTTTCTGAGGAAGAAAATCCTATCATACCAGAACCGCTGCCCGTCATTACAACATGTTCAAAATTTTCATTTTCTAGGTGTTTGCGTAAATCACTAATCTCTGGGCATAAAACAATTGCAGCTAACTCAAGACTATTTGAAAACACACGCACGCCAGCTCGGTAAGCTTCATAATCCCAATGTGTGCCGCCTAATTTGTCATAGCACTCAAATACCGACCTTGTGCTGAGTTTTAACTGCTTATTTACAAGAAGAATTCCATAATAATTATTAAGTTCAACTGGAAAAAGTTTATCACCTATCCCACTTAACAATTGTGGTCCGCCTCTCATCATATAGGGTATGTCAGAACCCAAGCATGCCGTTTCATAAAGATCAAGATCAAGATCAAACAATTGCTTAAATGTTAGCAACACACCGGCTGCGTCTGCAGAAGACCCACCTAAACCAGCACTTTCTGGAATATGTTTTTCTATGCTAATATCGACTCCTGGTAATTCGAATTTTTTTATCAAATAGTTTGCAACTTTGACAGCAACGTCATTCGAATACTCAACTCCTGTGCTATATTTAACATGAACAACTTTGTCATTTCTAACAGCCGTTTTTATTGTGTCATATAAAGGCACATTAACTAAAATAGACTGTAGATTGTGATAACCATTATCGCAAATTCCACAAACATTTAGTGCCAGATTTATCTTAGCAAACACCTTTGCATTAGCAAAATAGTTGGTTGCTTTTTTCATATATATAACTATATACTAAATTGCACAAAAAATCAATACCTGTCTGGTTGGTTTTTACATAAATTTACTAAAATAAGTTAAAAATATATTGTTTTTCACTTTTTAATCAACTTTAGTCTGTTTTTTTATCATAGTTTTAAGCCCCTAATTTTTTTTTTAAACTGACGATTAATAGTATCTCTTAAGAGCAAAATTTTATACTTTGAATATTAAGATGGCAACTTAAAATCTCGTTTTTTAGTTAAGAATGTCAGGTTTTGAATAAGTCAATGTTTTAATTTTCAAAGCCATTTTTGTCCGGATTGTTCCCTTAAAAACATTTTAATTTCTTATTATTTCGACATTTTATACAGCCCAAAAATTAAACGTGTTTTTACTAAAAATAATTATTGCTGCATAATTATTGATTTTTATTTAAATTTTGACGATATAATCATTGATTTTTATTTAAATTTAGAGTATAATTAATCTTTATATCTTAAGGGACATATATATTATAGCGTTTTTTAGCTTGCCTGCTTGGATTTAAATAGAAAATTAATACTCGCGATTAAATCATTAATATCATGTATGACTATATCGCATACAATGGACATACTATAATGGGGATTTTTGCTGTAACAATATTTGTTTTAGTGTTACTATATACATTTTATATGGGCTTTAATGATGGTTCTAACGCAATTGCAACCACTGTCGCTACGCGCGCCGTTAAACCTAAAACAGCTATAACTATCGCGGCCATAACAAAATTCCTTATCCCTTTAGTTGTCTTTTTAATTTCACGATTATTCAACACATCTGGTTTTGTGCTAGCTGCAAACATAAGCGGAAAAACAGTTTATCCTACATATTTTGCAGATATATCATCCGACAAAGCATTTGCTTTTTTATTGGCTGGTATGATAGGTGCTACAATTTGGGGTGGAATTGCATATGCGCTTAAGATCCCCAACAGTACATCGCACACGCTCCTCGGTGCATTGATAGGATCAGGAATAGCCGCTTTTGGTTTTAACTCAATCCAATGGAATGAATATGTTACAGTTAATATAATACTCATGGTTGTTTTAGCACCCATTAGCACAATGATTGTAGCATACTTTCTTACAAAACTTACAAAGCGTCTTTTGCGCAAAATGTCACGTGAAGTTAATAATATTTTAACGATTATGCAACGGATTAATATTATTGCGCTGTCTGCTACCTTTTCACTTAACAACTCACAAAAGGCGATTGGTATTGTAATGATGCTCAGCATGCTGGGATTATCTACCTATGCATCAAACGATCTCCCCATTTGGATCATATTGTTAATAGGTCTGGCGCTTGGAGCTGGTGTTATGTTGGGCGGATATCGCGTTATTAATACAGTTGGTAGAAAAATATTCAAACTCCAACCTATGCACTCTGTAATTGCACAACTATCGACTAGCGCACTAATGCTTTTTGCTAGCAACATAGGAATTTCAGTGAGCACAGGTCAAGTAATGTCATCTGCTATCATCGGGGTGGGTTCTGCAGAACGATTTAGACACGTAAAATGGGGTATAGCTTCTAAAATTGCAATTAGTTGGATTCTTACACTGCCCCTAGCCTTAGGATTCGGCGCTGCAATTTACTTGTTTATTGCAAAAGTTCTACTAAAAATATAATAATCCGTTAATAAGATAAAAGTCTATTTGTATAAGGAGAATATAATGAAATTCAAATTAAGAAACAGAGAAACACCATCATTTTTTGAATTCCTGGAAAAGCAGGCACAATTTGCTGCAACTGGAATGAATCTTCTTCACTCTTATTGTGAGACACACGATGAGTCTACAGCAGACGCTGTAATAAGGGCGGAAACAGAAGGTGATATGGTTCGACGAGTACTAATAGACGAATTAAACAAAACTTTTATAACACCATTCGACCGCGAAGATCTTTTCAGGTTTTCAAGTCAACTAGACGAAATTCTCGATTACGCAAAAACATCTGTCGACGAAATACGATTGTTTAATGTGCGTCCTGATGATGAGATGATAGATGTAACAGCTACTTTAGTTGAAATGTGTGAACATATCACAATAGCCGTTGCAAATATAGAACACCATCCCGCTATATCAAGAGATGAAGCCATTTATGTGAAATCTCTTGAAAACAAAGTCGCAGATATGACGACTAAAGCCTTAGCTCTTTTGTTTGAGGATGATGATCATAAAAAAATATTTAAATACCGCGAAATTTATAGGCACTTAAATCATACTGCTGATTTAGGAGATCAAGCAATGGATCTCCTGCTAGATATAATGGTAAAAATGCAGTAATTTTACACACCAAAATCAGGAGATAATCTATGTCTTTAGAACCTACAGACCAACACTCTTTTTTTGCGACAATTGCTAGGCTTAAATACATACAGCGATGGGGATTAATGCGATCTTATATGCCTGAAAACGTCTTGGAACATTCTGCACAAGTGACACAGGTAGCACATGCATTAGCAATTATTCGAAATGCACTTTTTGATGGAAATGTTGATGTGGGGTTGGTCTCTCAAATAGCATTATACCACGATGCGGCAGAAGTTTACACTGGAGATCTACCTACTCCTATAAAATACTGGAATAGTAAAATATCAGATGCCTATAAAGGTATAGAGAAAGAAGCAATGCTTAAATTGTTAACACACTTGCCAGTTGCACTAAATGTTCACTACAAACATATATTGCTCCCAGATGAAAAATCATGTGAATACATAATAGTCAAAATTGCCGATAAAATAGTAGCTCACATTAAATGCATAGAAGAGTTGTCGCAAGGGAATAAAGAATTCCAAAAAGCTTTTGAATTCACGGGAGGCTGTTTTTCAGACGAAAACCGAATACGGCTCGAAGCAGAACATCCAGAAGTATATTATTTCATTGACAATTTCCTTCCCAGTTTCAAATTAACCTTAGACGAGATAACTTAACTAGAACACCTTTCATTCACTCCTTTTAACAATTTAAATTTCAAAGAACGCTCTTGTGTTCATCTCTTATTTAAATCAAGACAAGGTTAGTAAAACGCATATTTGGATATACAAAGATAATAGCGGAGCAAACAAGAATATTAATATGACATTGCGAGAAAATCTACCCAAACATTATGAGACTTATACATCTTAAAAAATAGCTTTAATCCACAAATCACAAAATTTGTAGGCATGTTAAACGCTCTTGTTTTTAATGGCTACGCAATTGAATATACTACTTGCTTGACAATTAGCACTTAAAGTACTATTATATTACTATCATATAATTTAACCTTTTTTAATTGTTGAGCACTTTTCATAATTAAAACTATATAAAGGAGTATCAATATAACTTATGTCAAATCTTACACTTGATAAGATTGTAACGCTATGCAAAGGTCGTGGTTTCGTCTTCGCTGGCAGTGAAATTTACGGTGGGCTCGCTAATTCTTGGGATTATGGTCCACTCGGTGTCGAATTAAAGAACAATATAAAGAAGGCCTGGTGGCAAAAATTTGTACGTGAATGTGACTTAAATGTCGGTGTGGATTGTGCAATTTTAATGAATTCTATGGTTTGGGAGGCGAGTGGACATGTCAGCGGATTTTCGGATCCCCTAATGTCTTGCAGAGACTGTGGAGCTAGACATCGCGCAGACGATCTGATTGATTCGTACATTACGCGCAAAAAATTAGACATTCAAATTACAGGATGGACAAACGAACAACTTGAAAAATACGTTTTTGACAACAAAATCGCATGTCCGGTTTGTGGTAATACTAATTTCACTGGTTTAAGAACTTTTAATTTAATGTTTAAGACTTTCCAAGGTGTTAATGAAGAAACAGCTAATGTGGTATATTTGCGGCCTGAAACAGCCCAGGGTATATTTGTTAATTTTGCGAATGTTGCAAGGACTACAAGGGCTCGTATTCCCTTTGGAATTGCTCAAATTGGTAAAAGTTTTAGAAACGAAATAACTCCTGGTAATTTCATTTTTAGAACACGTGAATTTGAACAAATGGAACTCGAATTTTTCTGTGAACCAGATACCGATTTGAAATGGTATGCCTTTTGGAAAGATTTTTGTTACAAATGGCTCATCGACCTTGGCATGAAAACTGATAATTTAAAACTCCATGACCATGATCCAGCTGAACTTGCACATTATTCAAAAGGCACTGTAGATATTATGTTCAACTTTCCATTTGGATGGGGCGAATTGTGGGGGATAGCGGATCGTACTGACTTTGATCTCAAAGCACATATGGAAAAGTCTGGTAAATCTCTTGAATATATCGATCAAATAACTAGAGCTAAATATGTACCTTTCTGCATAGAACCTTCGCTAGGTGTTGATAGAGCGGCACTGGCTTTTCTTTGCAACGCTTATTGTGAAGAGAAACTAGCAGAGGATGACGAGCGCGTAGTCCTTAAATTACATCACGCGCTGGCTCCATATAAGGTGGCAGTTTTACCATTGCAAAAGAAGTTTAGTGAATTATCATTAACAATCTACAAAAAACTCTCAAAAGAATTCTCCGCTACTTATGATGAAACTACAAGCATTGGAAAACGCTATCGCAGGCAAGACGAAATTGGCACACCTTTCTGTGTAACTGTAGATTTTGATAGTTATGATGATAATAAAGTAACTGTCAGAGATCGTGATACTATGTTACAAGAGCGTGTGTTAATTGATAATTTAATACCATACTTAAGGGAAAAACTAGTTTACTAGTTTTAGTTTAATCTGTGCTTGATGCACTTTAGTATATCATAACAAATTTAAACAACTTCGGGTAGCTTACCGGGTATGCCACAGGACATAAAATCCAACACTCAAAGCCGAAAGCCGCGAGCGAGGTTTGTGCTTGATTGTGGAATTAAGCTGCAAATCTATAACCTTATCTAGATTTGCCTAGCATTATAGGTTGATTTTATGAAAAACATAACTAAATCTGGATGGGCTGGCATAATAGCATCTTCTCTCACTTTTGTGGGACTTATATTAATCGCGACTTTTTTTGATCTTGATATTAATAAAGCTTTATATGCGCCCGAAAATCCATTCGCACAATTTCTTGATTTGCTAGGACAATTACCAACATATTTAATCGGACCTTTTGCTGGTGTGATTTTCTATCATAATAGTTTTGGCAAAACTAAAAAAACCGCTATCTTTTTTAAGTGTCTAAGCCTGGCCATATTAATAGCAGGTTGTTATGCGATGGTTGACTGGATATGGTGGGGTTTTGTAGGCGAAAAAATTTCATACCCTGCTATATATATTGTTTTCTTCACAATTGCATTATCTGCTAGCGTGTTTTTAGGAACACTACAGCTCGATAAAGAAGTCGCTCGAAAATTATTTTTGTTTGCAGTTTTTGCTTTAATTGTTTTTGCTCTAGGAAACATTATTGTTCAGCTAATGAAAATTATTTGGGCGCGTCAACGCTATAGGACAATGGTAGATATACCAAAAAACGCAAGCCTTTTAGCTGCCTATGGCAAAGATTTTGTTGGTTTTACACATTGGTATAAACCAATGACTATTTTTTCTTTGGATGTAAGAACAGCTGAATATATGAGATTACACCTTTCTCTAGATTCCGATGCCTTTAAATCATTCCCATCTGGGCACGTTGTAGCGGCATCTGCTGCTTTTGTTTTAATACTTTTACCAGATATGTATGAAAAACTAAAAAAACATCGTTGGATGTTTACAACATTTCCTGCGATCTACGTAATTCTAGTTGCAATTAGCCGTATTATGATGGGTGCACATTATTTATCAGATGTTGTCTTTGGTGGATTCATCGGTTTTGCAGTCGCCACCTTAGCAAGACAAATCGTAGTATCAAAATTTATGAAACCCGATCTTAAAATTGAAATTAATAAAAAATAATAGTAAGGAGAATTGGTTATGGATTATGCAAAAGAATCCTTAAAATTACATTACGAACTAAAGGGAAAAATTGAAGTAATTTCAAGGGCTCCCGTTACAAACAAAGATGAACTCTCTTTGGCCTACACACCAGGTGTTGCTGAACCTTGTTTGGTAATCCAAAAGGACATTAGTCAGTCTTATGAGTTGACAAGACGCGCAAATTTAGTAGCGGTAGTAACAGATGGCACAGCTGTGCTGGGATTGGGCGACATAGGCCCCGAAGCTGGCATGCCTGTAATGGAAGGTAAATGTGTTTTGTTTAAAACGTTTGGTAATGTTGATGCTTTTCCTATTTGTGTAAGAAGCAAGGACCCAGACGAAATAGTTAGAACTATTTCACTTATATCAGGTAGCTTCGGCGGTATTAATCTAGAAGATATTGCAGCGCCTAGATGCTTTGAGATTGAACGCAAATTAAAAGAATGCACAGACATTCCAATATTCCACGACGATCAACATGGAACAGCTATCGTTTGTTTAGCGGCGATTACTAATGCGTTAAAACTTGTAGGCAAACGCATTGAAGATTGTACAGTAGCCTTTAGTGGCGCTGGCGCAGCAGGAGTAGCTATCGCAAAATTAATGATCAAGGCTGGCGTTAAAAACACTATATTAACTAACCGAAAAGGGATCATATCTAAGCTCTCACCAAACCTCTCACCACTAAACAAAGAGGTAGCTGAGTTTTCCAATTTAAACAATGTTACGGGCTCACTAGCCGACGCAATGTGTGGTGCGGATATATTTATAGGCGTTAGCGCGCCTGGCATTGTAACGAAAGAAATGGTGGCTTCAATGGCTTCAAAAGCTCTCGTCTTTCCTATGGCCAATCCTGTGCCTGAAATAATGCCCAATCTTGCAATTGAAGCTGGGGCCGCTATAGTGGGGACAGGAAGAAGTGATTTTCCAAATCAAATTAATAATGTGCTTGCATTTCCTGGGGTTTTCAGAGGCGCTCTTGATTGCAGAGCAAGCGACATAAACGATGAAATGAAAATTGCAGCGGCTTGTGCATTAGCCTCACTTGTAACAGATGAAGAATTAGCCACAGACTATATTCTACCAAAACCATTCGACCCAAGAGTAGGCCCTACAGTAGCAAAAGCTGTGGCGCGTGCCGCAATTCAAAGCGGTGTGGCAAAAATCAATATATAGTGGTCATCATCCCTCAAACCACAACATATTGTGGTCTGAGGGAAAACTCCCGATTTTAATTTACTGAAATTTTACAGATTCAAAACACAAAAAAAATTTAAATAGTTTTTACAATGCTTTTTTTATTTTATTTTTTCGTTTTTTTTATATATATTTATGCTCTGGTTTTTTTGCCTTATCTTGACACTTAATTCACTATAAAACCTGCGTATTAAAGTTATATTTTTCTCTTGACATGTTCATTTTTTTGTATTAATATATATAAGCGTCCACAACATTTTGTGCCGCAACACTCATACTAGCACTATATATAGTGTTTAAACTAAATTACAAGGGGCAGGGAGATAGACTATGTATATTACTAAAAGGGATGGCAGACGTGCTGAATATGATATCACAAAGATCGAGCAAGCTATTTTTAAGGCTATGGATGCGGCGGGACAAATATCCGTTGGAAAGTACAAAGAATTAGCTTTAGAGACTGAGTCCATTTTAAAAGCAAAATTTGCAAGCATTCCTCCTTCCGTTGAAGATATACAAGATGTCGTTGAAAGTGTTCTAATGTCTAATGGTTTCCCTGAAGTTGCAAAGAAATTTATTCTATACAGAGCTAACAGAACAAAAGAACGTGAGATGAAATCTAATCTCATGAAAACCTATCTTGAATTAACGTTCACAGACGCGAACGATAGTGATATGAAACGCGATAATGCCAACATTGATGGCAATACAGCGATGGGAACTATGCTAAAATATGGTAGTGAGGGCGCGAAGGATTTCTATGAAAAATACTTGCTAAAACCCGAACAATCCAAAGCCCATAAATCTGGTGATATTCATATCCATGATTTTGATTTTTATTCACTTACTACCACTTGTTGTCAAATTGATTTAGTTAGGCTCTTCGCTGGTGGATTCTCAACTGGACATGGCTTTTTAAGAGAACCCAACGATATTCAAAGTTATGCAGCTCTAGCTTGTATTGCAATCCAAAGCAATCAAAACGACCAACATGGCGGACAGAGTGTCCCAAATTTTGATTATGCAATGGCTGCTGGCGTTGCAAAAACATTTAAGCGTATCTATCGTGATAATTTTGCAAAAGGTATCTTCTTGCTAGCCTCAGATTCTGGATACACAGACGATGATGTGAGGGCAATATTCAAAGCTCTGGAGGTTGAAAAGGGATTAAAACCAACTCTTTCAATTAACCCTCTTTTTGAAGAAGCATTAAAGTCTATTTTTATTGATAAACTAGGCGAAGAACGCTACTCAAAGATCAATCAACTAACAAAGGATAGTTCTGTACGCGAAACCGATCGCGCCGTATTCCAAGCTATGGAGGCCTTTATTCATAACCTAAACACTATGCATTCGCGTGCAGGCGCCCAAACACCTTTCTCATCGATTAATTATGGAACAGACACATCACCTGAGGGTAGGCTGGTTATAAAGAACATCCTGCTAGCAGAAGAGAGAGGACTAGGGTTTGGTGAAACTCCTATTTTCCCTATCCATATATTTAAACTCAAAGAGGGCGTGAGTTATAACCCTGAAGATCCTAATTACGATCTGTTCAAGTTGGCCTGTCGTGTTTCTTCAAAAAGATTATTCCCAAACTTCTCATTTCTGGATTCTCCTTTCAATTTACAATATTACAAACCAGACCATCCTGAAACTGAAGTAGCATATATGGGCTGTAGAACAAGAGTAATTGGAAACACCTACAACGATAGACATCAAATAACCTATGGCCGTGGAAATTTAAGTTTTACTTCAATTAACCTGCCAAGAATCGCTCTTGCGAGACGACCCAATATACAGGGTTTCTTCGATGATTTGCAACGTTCGATGGATTTGGTTCTTAATCAGTTATTAGATCGATTTAAAATTCAATGTAACAAAAAAGTAAAGAACTTCCCATTTTTAATGGGACAAGGGATTTGGTTAGGAAGTGAAAAACTAAACCCTGAGAGCTCTATAAGCGATGTTTTAAAAGAAGGAACTTTATCTATAGGATTTATTGGATTAGCGGAAACACTAACTGCCTTAACTGGAAAACACCATGGTGAAGATGCGCGCGCACAAAATTTAGGACTTGAAATAGTTAGTTTTATGCGTCACTATTGCGATGAAAAATCAAAAGAACTCAATTTAAATGTCACACTTTTAGCCACTCCAGCAGAGGGACTCTCTGGTAGATTTGTTAAACTAGACCGTGCAATTTATGGCTCAATCCCTGGCATTACAGACCGCGAATACTACACAAACAGTTTCCATGTCCCAGTTCATTATACTATATCAGCATACGATAAAATACAAATTGAAGCGCCTTATCATGCTTTAACAAATGCGGGACATATATCGTATGTAGAACTCGATGGCGACATGGCTAAAAATACTGAAGCTTTTGAAAAGGTTATACGTTGCATGAAAGAGGCAGGAATTGGTTATGGTTCGATTAATCATCCTGTTGATAGAGATCCAGTTTGTGGGTATAATGGAATTATAAATGACACATGCCCAGGATGCGGGAGAAAAGAACATGAGGGTTATATTGGATTTGAACGAATACGACGAATAACAGGTTATTTAGTCGGAACACTCGATAGATTTAACGACGCAAAACGAGCTGAAGAAAAAGAACGTATAAAACATGTTTCGAAATCTGCTACTAGTGACAAAAAAATGGCACATTATCAATAATTTGCTTTTTGCGAATAACCTATGGAGCAGATTATGGAATCAAATCATTTCTCACAAGATAATATGCTTAGGGTTGCTGGTATAGTAAATGACTCTGTAACTGATGGCCCAGGAATCAGGTATTCACTTTTTTTGCAAGGCTGTCCACATGCATGCATAGGTTGTCATAACCCAGAATCTATTCCGGTAGAGGGTGGGACTCTTATGTCTGTTTCAGAAATCTTTAACGCTATAAAACAAAACCCTCTTTTGACAGGAGTTACATTCACAGGCGGCGAACCACTTTTGCAAGCAAAAGCCCTAAACCAACTCGCGGAAAAAATAAAAGGCCTAAACTTAGAACTATCAATTTATACAGGATTTCTTTATGAAGATATCCAAAAACTAGGCCCTGACGCTACCAGGCTTATCTCTTATGCCGATATAATTGTTGATGGGCCTTTTGTTAAAAATCAGAAAAGCCTCGAATTGAAATTTAAAGGGTCTAAAAACCAACGTGTTATTAATGTAAAAAAAACGTTAGAAAACAATAATATTGTTGTTTTAGATTCCTCTGGGCGTTGGGAATAACTATTTACCAAGAATTCGTGTTTTCATCTGTTTAAACTACTAATTTTTCCATTTTTAATTATTTTTCAATATACTCCTTTTTTTGTGTAAATAAATTTGTGAGTCTGGTAAAAATTCTAATTTTTCTCAAAAACGTCCGTTGTGAGATTTAATTTTGTTTAATTAATCAGATGAGCATTTTTTTAATAAACTAGATCAATTTTTTTAATTTCTCCTATAAAATAGTGAAAATCCATGCTAATTATGTCCAAAATGGCGAAAAATAAATAAAAACGAAAACCAAACTAGGAAAACCAGGTTTAAAACAGGAAAAATACAAAGAAGGCTCAGAAAAAGCAACAATTTAGAGAATATAGCCTGGTTTTTCCGAAAATCAAAAATTTATTGAATTAGATCTCGTTTTTCGTTTATGCCCTTTTTGTATGTAAAGCTAAAGGTTTGGATTAAACAATATCCCTTTTCAAAAATCGTATTCTTGCAATTAGGAAAAAACCAACTCCCAGTAAAAGACGTACCAAATACAATACAATATATATGACTAAATTAGTTGATCCCACATTATATGAAATAATTTCATTTATAAATGAGGCTATAATTCCTTGGGAATTTGACATGGCCAGGAGGTATCCTGCGGAGAATAAGACATTGATAAAGATAGCACTATATACCCCGCGTATGGACATTGAGATAGCAAAAACAATTGTTGAAAAAAATAAAACAAATAGTAAAAGCGAAAAACAACAAATAGCTAAATAGAGATTTATATCTATCATGTATACGTTATATGCATCCACAATTAGGACTTTTTCAAAAGTTGTATTGAATGGAATTACAACTATTGAAATTATAAAAATAAATGTAATCGAAACAAGGCCAAGCACAGTGATGTATGCACTATATTTCTCTTTGAGTATTTGTTTTCTTGTTTTACCCAATGCAAACAACAAACGAGCAACTCCTATGCTTGAATCGTGGTTGAGAGTCATTATTGAAAAAACTATCATAAGGACAATGAGAATTATAGATGCGAACATCCCAAATATCGTAACACCATCAAACAACTCCGATGAAAAGAAATTTAATTCGTTATCCGTCACTTTAAAACTCAAATAATCGTATTCAATTTCATTTTCTAGTAAAAACTTGCCTACCATGATCCTTTTTTGATAAATTGCGAGTGTTTCTGGATCATCTATTTGGTTTTCTTTGAAC
>JAIRKT010000081.1 GCA_031259965.1 Christensenellaceae bacterium
AAAATAACTTTTTTAAGGATTGCAGGTAGAATAATCAAAATATAATTAAAAATTGCTAATTTTGTCAGCTTTTAATGGTTTTTTTTTTGTTTTGTCTTGCTCCCCCCCCCCCCCCCCGATAAGTAAGAATATATTTACAAATCTAAATTTATTACATATTAATTCCCAAAAAACTTATAATAATCTAAATTTATATGATACTTGGGCTTTTGTGAGACTTAGTACGTTTTTTGTTACCTTTTTAACTTTTTCATTCTTTCTATTAAAAAATTCTAGTTTTCTTATGTATTTAATACATCGGAAAATATTGTCATGTTCATAATTATAGAAATGATATGTTCATTGCGCGATGGCAGATAATTTCTGGTTTAGTACTATTTGAAATTGCATATACAATAATTTAAGGGGGAAATTGCGAGTTAATTAACTTGATTATATTGCTTATTTAAATGTGAATATATTTTACTTAAGTGGTATATATGGAGTCCTAGATGGAGCAACAAAAAGTGGTTGCAAAAAGTGAATTTGAGCAATGGCTAATTTTAAGTGGCAACGATAAGTCGTTTCCACTTGACAATGTAACGCAACTATTTTATGACATTAGCAAGACAGACGTGGACGATTTTAAAAAAAGGTTGGATCACTATTTTGGTCTGTTTAATCTATTTTTTTGGGAAAGGTCTGAGGGCATTTTTGCTTACAAAAGTGAATGGAAAAAATTAAATTCAGAAGAATCAGATGGACTCAAAAGTGAATTTAAAAAGGATGGCCAAAATGATTTATCAAAAGATAGTGGAAATAATGAACAAAAATCCTTTTCAGATGGGAATGCAACTGGAGATTCTTCAAATTTTGATTTAGTAGTTAATGATTATAACAATGGGCATGCTATAGAAAACATCTCTGTTTTAGATAATGAAGTTAAATTAAATGAATCAGGTTCTACTGATGACAATAAAACGAGCGGAAAATTAAATATTTCAAAAAAATATTTAGAAATTAATGAATACATTAACGAATTTGGTTTGTATTTGAAAAATTCAAATAAACCAGATGATTCATATATTGATTTAAATGAATTACTAGCTAACTACTATAACATTTTCGAAGATGTGTCGAATGGTTCTTTTGATAATGATAAGTTAATAAGCAAATTCTTGGATGAAGTTATAGAAACATATTCTAAACATACTAATGATACTATATATAAAGAAAGGCTCGAAAATACTAAAAATTTGTTTGAAAGTTTTTGTATAGGTGCAGAGCAAAATTCATATAAAGAAAATAAAACACCAGCGTTAGAATCAGAAATATTAGTTGATGAAATTGCAGATAATAGAAACGAAACAAACGCTGAATATCGTCTTAATTTAAAGGACTCAAATTGTCCGTCTAACATTTTACCTGTCAAATTAGTAATTAAAGAGAAACTAATAAGAAGTGGATTTGAAAGTTGGGCTAATTTTCTGCAGTGCATTTGCACGTACTTTGTTAATAAATATAAAGCAAGACAGATAAGTACATGTTTTAAGGACTCATATAAAAAGTTTTTAGGATTTTATTTTGATAGCAATTCAACGTGTTTGAAAATAGGCGATAGATTATATATTAATCCAAATTATGAGGTTTCAGAAATAATAAAGATAATAAAAAAACTTTTGACTCATTATAATCATCGCATGGATGAGATAAATCTTTATGTTGTTAATGTTTACAATGAAAAGCATGATGAATCTAATGTAGAAGCCGACATAGAGGATGAAATTGTTGAAGATATTGACGATGTAAAAAAAGGTGAAATACCTGATGAACCTAATGCAATAGTTGACAATAATGAAAAACTTATTGATTGGGATAATCTAAAAAACAATGATGTGACCCATGCAAAACCCACAAGACTCATTATAAAATCTGACCAAAATGCTGATTCTCCTCTTATAATTAGAATCAACACATGGAAGAAAATATTAGTTAGAATTTTTAAGTATCTTGTTGAAAACAAAGACCTGTACATTTCAAAATTTAATCTTATTAGCAGCAAATTTTTAATAATTAACAATGGTACAAATGGCGAACTAAACCATAGATATGAACTAATAGATCAAAAAGATCCAGAAAAAGCCATTTATATAAATGCTGCACCACTTTCGGCTGTTCAAACAATTGAGAAGGCCCAAAAAGCCATCTCAATGTCTGGATTACCAAAGAATAATTTTAAAGTTTATTATTCAAATATAAATTCTAATAATAGTATGAACACAGATGGTAATTATTATGAAGAAGGAAATTTTGATAATGGTAAGGTAATAAAAAACGGCGATAATCCAAATAAAAAAACTGGAGAAGAGCTAAACATTCCAGAGACTCCCTTTGAAAAAAGATTCGTACAACTCATTAAGGAAGACTTTAAAAAAGGTTTTGACCCTGAATGTCAAACGGAAAAGTTTGAAAATTTATTTTTAAATAAACATAAAACAAAACCCATAAAAGTTCAAGTAAATAATGCAATTAATAAATTTCTTATAACTTTTAAAGAATCTGGATTACATTATCATCCTGAAATTTTATTAAAAAGTTTAACCCTTGATAAAATAGAAGAAGATATAAAAAAAGAAACCGAAAACGCATCACCTATTATTCATATGGAAAAACTCTATTTATATTACAAAGACGAAATGGATTATGCAGTGGGTAGCAAGGAAAATTTAATAGAAATATTAATGAAATTTGGCAAATATAAATACAAAATAGTAGGAAGGCGGCCTGGCTATCTCTACATTTGTTATTATAATACATCAAATATTTCAACCATGGAAGAAATATATGACACCGTAGTGAAGAGCATACTTAACGTGTTAGGAAAATATCTAGATGGTTGTAGTCTTAATGAAATTCAACAAGAACTAAAATTTCTACCTATAACTAATGATGAGAATAGTCTTGATCTAAATAATGACTCAAATGATTCTCTTAAAAAAACAGTTAACAAAATTAAAAAGAAGCTTTTGAATCATTCAGATGTTATTAACCTAGACGATGATGATAAATTTTTTAATCTAAATATTATTAACATAGATGATGACTATATTGAAAAAGCAAGAAATATAATTAAGTCATTATCTGAAAAAGAAATAGAAATATCATATAATGTGTTCATGACAGAATATAAAGACGAATTAAATTATATAAAGATATATAATGAAAATCTGGGTGATCTGAGTGAAAAGAATATATTAAAGGCAATCAGTTATAAATTAAAGGAGAAATTCAAGTTTAATAATATTGAATTTGATAAAGAAAATGATAAGGTGGTGATTTCTTAATGTATTCGTACGAGTGGGATAAAGAAACTGGGGGGCTTTTGTTAAAAGATAGAGCATCTTTATTTAGCAAAGAACCTAGACCAGTATATAGTTCTGAACTAGATAATCTAGGTTTTGACAAAATCTGGAATTATCAGAAGGATGATACAATGCCATATTTGTGGGCAGAGGCCAATTCATATTTTTATCGTGGTGAGTTAGTCGCAAAAACCATTGGTGGGTGCATTCATTCGAAACCAGAAATTAGAATATTAAAAGATCCAGTAGATGAAAATGGCGCACTTAAATTTGTAGATATTGAAAAAATGATAGAAAAAAACAAATATGTGATTGATGGGATGTCCAATTCATCTATCAAATGGATTTACAAAAAATATAATGACTATAAGAAAAAAGTGGATGTGTTTTATGTAGCATTTAGCGGTGGTAAAGATAGTATAGTACTTCTTGATTTAGTTAGAAAAACATTGCCTCCAGAGAGTTACAAGGTAATTTTTGGAGACACCCAAATGGAATTTCCAGATACATATGAAGTTATAGAAGAGATCGAAAAAAAGTACAAGGAAATGGGAATTGAATTTTATCGAGCAAAATCAAGACTCGAAATAATGAAATCCTGGGATGAGTTTGGCCCACCCTCTAGACCACTTAGATGGTGTTGTAGCGTACATAAAACTGCACCACAGATATTGCTGCTAAAAAACATTTTAAAAAATGATAAATTTAGAGGGTTTGCATTCATTGGAGTAAGGGCTGATGAGAGTGAAATGAGAAAAGAATATAAAGACATAGCTTTCAGTAAGAAGCATGCTGGTCAGTATGCTGCATATCCAATATTAGAATGGAGCGCTGCAGAGATATATTTGTATTTATACCAAAACAAGATAGAGATCCCTAAATCTTACAAAAAAGGAAATACCCGCGTGGGTTGTGTTTGTTGCCCTGAGACATCTCAGCGAAAGGAATACTTAGCGCTTACATGCTACAAACAGGAGATGAGCAAATATCTAAATTTAATAGACACGAAAATGTGTTCAAATATGCCAGATGATAGAAAAAAGAACTATTTTGAAATAGGTGGTTGGAAAGTTCGTAGCAATGGGATGTCGTTTACTGATATTCAGCTTAAATACAATGAGATAGAAAATGATGATGAATACATATTAGAAATAACAAACCCTAATTCAGACTGGAAAGAGTGGCTTAAGATAATTGGAAACTATTATGCTTTCAATGATCGTATACATCTAGAATATGGTTATAAAAAAGAAGTAGTATTACTTAATTACGCAATAGTTGATAAAGGATATAGAATAAGTATGCCTGCATGCATAGCAAAAAAATCGATAAAATTATTGTGTGATTTAAAAACTGTTTTTAGGAAAGCTGCGTACTGTATAAATTGCGGTGAGTGCGAATCAAATTGCATGCACGGCGCACTGAAATTTGAAAACGCTAAACCATTAATATCAAATTGTTCTCATTGTGGCGCTTGTTTAGATATACCTAATGGGTGTTTGTTGTATAATACAAATAGAATTGCAAAAGGAGAAAAAAGTGTGAAACAAAAGGGTTTAAATTGTTATTTAGTGCATGCACCACGATTAGAATGGATTGAGGCCTTCTTTAAATATGATGGAAATTTTAGTAATGGAGTTGCACTAGGTTCTGTTCAAATTCGCATGTTTAATCGATTTTTAAGAGACGCAGAATTGCTAAGAAATGATCAATTTACTGATTTTGCTAAAGCAATAAAGCAAATTGGTTTAAAAAATCCATTGTCATGGCAATTGATGCTCGCCAATTTAACATACACACCTGAATTTGGTTGGTATATAAAGAATATTACTTCAAACCATATATATAGTCGTACTGATTTTGGTAATCTTTTATCGGAGTTTGGGGTAAAGAAAGATCAGGTTACACAAATCTGCTCAGCGTTCAAACTTTTGTTAGAATTACCTTTTGGATCTGAGTGTGGCATGGGATCTGTAGAATATAGTAATAACACAGTAAATTACATTCGCGGCACATGTAAAAATCCAGATTCTAAGGCTGTACTCTACTCACTATATTTATTTAGTGAAAAGTGTAATGAATATAGGCATTTCACATTAAATACATTATTAGACAGAGGCATAGAGCGTGATGGCGTAAGCCCTACACAAATATTTGGAATTAATGAAAAAAAATTGATTTCCATTTTAAATGAACTCTCATCAATACATAATGATTTCATTAATTATAGTCAGACACATGGATTACAATCAATCACATTGAGAAACAATAAAACAAAAAACGATGTTTTAGAATTAATATTAGAGGAGATAAAATAATATGAATACTAAATATAATGATTTTTTAGCGATAGATTCGCAATACACAAGCTGTCTGAGGGAATCTAACTATAATGAAGCAACAAAAAGATGGTTGCGTTTTTACCCAACAGAAACTTTCATGAAACTGATGAAATTGGTTGAAAAAAAATTAAATGATCCCGGGAGTGACCCTAAATCATTATGGATTTTGGGTTCATATGGTACAGGAAAAACATTTGCAACTTTAACACTTAAAACATTACTCGAATGTGACATATCGATAATTGAGGAGTATTTTGAAAAATACAAAAATGTGCAAAAGGAGCTGTCTTCAGACTTGCTTAAAAAATACAAAAAACTTAAAAAATCAAAAACCATTGTTATTTTTAGAGAAGCAACATCTAGTATAGAAAATATAAACGATTTGGTAATTGTATTGCAAGAAGAAATTACCAAAGCCTTAGCCTCAGATTTAAAAGAAAAAAGTTGTGAGGATGGATATGTTATATATTTAGGTGAAATACTTAAATGGTTTGAAGATGCTAATAATCGGACGTGGTTTCAAACATTATTGAAAAAAGAAGATTCCCAAATAATAAAATCTTCAGATTTAGATTCAATATTAAATCAACTAAAAATAAGCAAGAATAGTAATGATTTATATAGTGAAGCAAATAACACGGGTAAGTTAATAAGAGAAATAGTTCGTGTTGCTAAGAAAAATAAACTAACGGGTTTGACGCAAGATACCGCAAAATTTAAAGAGTGGATAAAAAAAATAATAAATGATAATAAACTAGATGCAATCGTTTTCATATGGGATGAGTTTCAAAATTTTATAAGTAAATGCCGAGATCTATCTGGTTTTCAAGAGCATATTGTGGGAGCTTGTGATTCTAAATTTTATTTTATTCCAGTTACCCATACATTATCTGATACGAAGATGTCAAACCGTTTTGATCTAATATCAATAGAATTGCCAGATTATATTGCTTTTGAATTAATAGGTGATGCATTAATGTCTGGCAAAGGAAGAACTCAAGAACAAAAAGAACGCTGGAAAATTGAAGTGGAAAAATTGAGTAAAAAAATTAAAGATCCTATTGATAAAATAAGTGAGCACGTCAAAATTGAATCTGAGAAAATGAACAGCATAATACCAATTCATCCATATACTGCACTTGTTCTAAAGCATATAACAGAGAAGTATAAGTCAAATCAACGATCGTTATTGGAATTCATAAGTGAAGATGCAGATGGTCTCAGCAGATTCAAACATTTTATTACTAACAATGGACCAGACTCAGATGATCCTTTTTTAACGATTAGTTATCTTTGGGAGTATGTTATAGAGGATTTTGCTGAAAAAAAGGATCTCGAATATGAAGACCCCAAAAAAATAATAAAAAAATACAACATGATTGAAAGCGAATTAAATTCAGAGGAGAAAACTGTTTTTAAAGCAATTTTATTGATGATTATGGCTTCCGGTGGTGTGAATGACGCGATTGATATTTTAAAACCTACAGAAGAAAACTTAAAATTGGCATTTAAAGGTACAATACTCACGGATAAAGTAGATAGAATTGTAGAAAATCTAATACAAAAAAGACATGTAAATTATAATAAATTAAAAAAACCAGTTATATATGACATTTATCTTGAAAATTATGATTTAAAACAATTAGATGAACAAAAAGATAAATTAAAAAGCGAAACAACAACCGATAAGTTTATTTTAGATGTGACTCTAGATAAAATTACCAAAAAACTAGAGCTAAGTTTAAAAAAATTCCAATTGCGTTTTGAATTTCACCTTGGTGTTATAAAAGATGATTTTAATAAAAAAATTAAGATGAGATGCGAAAAAGCGAATGAAAACATGTTCCAGGCAATTCTATGCTTTGCGCGTACAAATGAAGAGAAAGAGAATTTAATTGAAAATATTAGTACTGCTAGAAATGTTATAATAGACTATCAAAACGAAAAAGATTCTTTAGAAATGCTACCATTTATTTTCATTGAAATTCCGATGGATGAAATGGAAAACAAATGGGATGATTATATTGCTGCTGTTGCGGAAGAGAAGTTAAATAGAATGGACAATAAGCCTGCAGTTCTAGTTAACGAATGGTTAGATTCTATAATTGAGCAAGGTAATTTTAGGGTATGGACAGAGTCGCCAGATAAAACAGGGATTGTTTCTAAAAATATAAGAGGTAAAGATGGTTTAAAAAATGAATTATTAGATATAGCAAGGCAAATATATCCCTATGCACCAGAATTGTGGTTTAATTGTACAGATCAAATGCTCAAAGATGATAAGCTATCCATAGCTGCTAAATTTGGAATTCAAAGAAAGGCGGAAGGAATTTTCAATAATAGAGACATAAGAAAAATTATTGAAGAGCCTGAGAAAGAAATTTTAAAAATTAAAAACTATCTTGATGATAAATTCAGTAAAGAGATAAAAAACAAACAGATAGTAAGTATATGGGAATTATTCAGAAATCTCAAAAGTAAACCATATGGATTTACCAAAAGTAATATTTGTGCATACTTGCTAGGGTTTCTTTTAAAGGAATATGTTCAAAATAAAGTTGAATACTATTGTGTAGATGGTTCAAAAGATGAGCCACTAAAAATTGATAATTTAAGTATTATATGCGGCGATGCTATAAAGTCTGAAAATGAAAGTAAAATCTACATAAGGACTAAAAGCGAAGAAGAAAAGTTGTTTTCAAATTGTATAGGAAAAATATTTGATAAAGAGGAGAAAGCATGTAACTTACAAAATATAACCAACTTGTTAAGATCAGAACTAGCTAAACTTAATTTTCCTATCTGGGTTTTAAAGCAACTGACAAATGATGACTTAGAGCGTGATGTTATTGACAAGCTTCTAAGGATAGCAAATACAGAAAATAATAATGAAAAAAACAGTATAACAACTGATAAAAATAGCACAAAAAATGAATTTAGGTTAATAAATGATATAGGAACAATTATTAAAGATTGTCCAGAGATTGTAGACAAATTGAAAGATCTTATAACACTAGAAAATTGTCAATCAGGGATGGAATTCTATGCAGAAAAATATGAAGGCGGAAAATTAGCGCTATTATCCAAAAAAATTGGGCAGGATACACAATATCTTAAATTTTTAGCGGACAGATTTAAAAATATCGATGCATCACTATGGGTTTGGGGGGAACAGACAACAAATGAGATGATTGATGAAGTAATAGTTGAATATGCAATCATGGATATTAGTTATAATAACGAATACGATATAAAAGTTATTATTAATACACCGAGCGAAATAAAAAAAGCCTGGCACACTTACTTAATGGACAATATAAAAGTATCTTATGAAGCTATAGAATATTATCTAAGTAAAGAACAAAAGGACGTTTTAGGTGCTTTGTTAAATTTTACTAGGAATGAAAGTATTATTACATCTCAAGATAAGCATAAATTTTTGGAGTTAATCCAAACAAAAATAAAAATTTTACAAGAATTTATAATAACATCGCAAGGTGAATTTTTTAACAAACTTGTATCAAGCATAAATTCAAATTTGGAGGAGAATCAAATAAATCAGCTCTATTCAGAATTTGGATTTAAACAATTTTTTGTAAAAAGCAATGAATATAGGAATAATTTGGCGAAAAAAGTTAATGAATATTGTGATAAGCAAAGTGGATTGCAGTTAATAAATTTTTTCGAAAGTAAAACAAACAAAAAAACTCCACTTAAATGGTCAGAAGATTATGAAACACCATTGCTTGCGTTTGTGCCTCGTGATAAGCTGAATGATGCTAAAAAATATTTTGATATATTAAACAGATCAATGAAAATAACTGGTGCAGAATCAAATCAGTGTGAGGAGGCCTTAAAATTTGTAAAAAAGTTTGATGAAAGTTGGTGGATTAAATTGAGAGATGAAAAACATAGGGATGAAGTATTTTGTGATCTTATTTTAGGAAAATTTAACCTAATTTTAAGTTCAAAAGTTAAAGAAGTAAAAGAATTATTAAAAAAAAGATTGCAAAATGTAGCACCATATGATTGGTATTCTAATAAACAAGTAGATGAGATTATTGAGGAAAAAGCTAAAGATGTATACGAAAGGGATACTGTTAATGAAGTAGTTAAGAAAATTGAGGAAATAAAAGATCCAAAAAACTTTCTGAAAGAACTTGTGGAAAAGGATGTTCTTTTAGGAATTAAAATAATTGGTAAAGGAGATTTGTGTGATGTATAGCAAAAATAAAAGTATTAAATTTGCTATCGATATGTTCAATGATAGAAACAAATATTTGCCTATGATTGTAAATGTCGAGGCAAAATCCGATTACGAAAATATTTTTAATGAAATCATAGGATCTAGAGTTTTGAGAGTCTCTGATTTTTGCAGTGACAAATCAATTTATGAACCCGGGAAATTGATTTTAGAAATTAAAAAAACTACGAATAAAACTGTAGTTTTAGGCTTGTTTCATCTAAAAGCTTTTCAAGATGGAGAGCAAGGAGTAGCCGATACATTAGACTTGATTGGAAGATTTGATATTAAGGGGAATGCAAATATTGCAGAAAATACAAATAAAAAATTATTTTTTCTAACTTTTGGGTTGGAAAAACAAATTAGTGATTGTGTAAAGAAAAACCAAAGGTTAAAAGACATGATGGAAATAATTACAATAAGTAAGCAAGGTCAGGAAGTTTGCGAATTCCCTGAGATAATTATTTCAAAACATGAAGAAAAGGAAGCTTCAAATTTTAGTACACTGAAAGAATACTATAAAAAACTAGAAGAAGTCGGTAGTTTGAGAGGTTATGTTTTCCTCACACAAAATAATTTCAATAATGAAATTTATAATGTTACCACACAAAGATCAGCCTATTCAAAATTATGCATGAAAAATCCAATAATAAGTTTGATTAGGGAAGATGCACTAGATGATGATCAGTGGATATCTTTAATCTCTAGTGCGGATGATATTTATAGTTATTTTAAATCACAATTTGACAATTCTACGATTAAAGAGGTAATTAAAGATTTTTACAGTTTAAAGAAAGATAAAAAATCTATATTATTTGTATGGCTAAAAATATGCAACCATGATGGGTATTTAAATTTTGTATCAAAAAGAGTGGAAAAAACTGATGATATAATTAAAACTATTTATGATGCAATATTAGAAATTGACGTTGATAATAAAGACTATCCAGCTTTTTATAATGAAAGAAAAGAATTTTTAAAATGTTTATCAGATTCAAATTACTTAGAAAGTTATATAAATAAATTAAACAAAAAGGACAAGAATAAGGTATGGTATTTAACTGATTCAACTGAAGAAGAGTGCAAAGAAATAATCAAGTGTTTTGTCGATTTTGAATTTACAAAAGATGAAATACTTGATTTTACATCTAAAAACTATCCATTGCTGAACTATTACATAGAAGATTTTTACTTTGAAAATGAAAATAAGTTAGATGATTATATAAATGAATATAAAATTCAAAAACTAACAAATAAGATAAGTGAAAAATTCCGCGAAAAAGTTAATAAATATGCGATAGAAAGACCATATAATTCGTTAAAAACTCGCAATAAGATATTGGATGAAATTAAAAAAGATAAAATGTATGTTATATGGATTGATGGATTAGGAGCAGAATTTAGTAGTTTTTTTGATCTCTACTGTAGCAAAATTGGCCTTGAAACAAAAATTCATGTAGGATCTGCTAATTTGCCTACCATAACTGAAAAGAACAAAGATTTTAAAACTTTATCTGAAAAAATAGATTCCATTCGTAAAGAACTAGATGAGCTAAGACATGATAATCAATCCCCTTACTATTCCAAGTATCCTTGCTATATTTGCGATGAACTAGTAATTCTAGAAAAGATTATAACAGATGCTAAAAAGCAAATTGAAGAACATGGACATAAAAAAGTGGTGATTGTATCAGATCATGGATCCAGTAGACTTGCAGTAATTGACAGAGCAGATGATAGTAATGGAAGCAAAAAAATTATAGTACAAAAAAAACTCGAATCAAGTAGTGATGATAAAAGACATGGTGGAAGATGCTGCCCATGGGATCAGACAATTATTGATAAGAATAAATTTATTACTGGTGAAAAAGAAATAGAATATTGTGTAATGGCAAATTACAACTACTTTAGCAATAGTCAATCCATTGGTGTTGAATTACATGGAGGTGCTACATTAGAAGAAGTAATGGTGCCAATTATAGAAATAACGGCAAAAGGCGATATAGAATGTATTTCTTATAGCGAAAAATTAAAATTTGTTAATGGGAGCTTTGAACCCCTAAAAATTGAATTCAATAAAAAAGTTAATAATGTAAAAATAAAAATTGTTTGTATTTGTGACAAATTAAAAAAAACAAATACAAAAACCGAAGATGACATTTCAGCTTCCTCCTTCACTGATAAAACGTGTGAATTTCCCTTGACATCATATTTCAAAAATAAAAAGATAACAAACATGAAGATAATATTTGAAATAATAGTTAATAATGAAATAATAAAAAAAGAATGCAAAACAGAAATACATGCCCCTCTTTTTGAAATTAATGATGAATTAGAATGAGGTGATTGTTATGAGAGATGAGCTTATTGAAAGATTAAAAAATACGTTTAATGAAACGGTGGTATATAAAGATTTAAAAAAAACCAATTTCTTTTCTTCTATTAATTTGCCTTGTTTTATGCGTGATTATTTGATCCAAAAATTTAGATTAGATGATAAACAACCAGATATGGATAAGATCAAAAAATTCATTAATACTTATCTGCCTCGTAGTGACCAATGGCTTGCTATTAAAGACAAATTAATTATGGATAATGAGCCTGTTAAAATTCTCACTAAAATTAAAGTTGATATTGATATAAAAACAGCCAAAGTTGATTTTAATTTACCAGATTTCAAGCTCAAAAAGGGTGAAACCATTATTAAGGATGCTGTTTGGGATAAAGTTAAAGAGCATTTAACAAATGATAGAGAAGTGTGGGGCATAGTTGAATTAAAATACATTACTGAAATTGTTGGGAAAAAGGAAGTTGGTTTAATAGCACTAAAAAGTTTTAAAAAGTTTTCTCCATATGAGGTGGATCTTGAAAATTTTAAAGAAATGCGCACATATTTTACAGTGCAAGAGTGGATTGATATCATACTTGGCGCTGTTGATTATAATCCTGATGGATATAATGAAATTAATGGTTACGACGCACGCGCGTGCAAATTTTCAATGATAAAAAGACTTTTGCCGTTCATAGAAAAAAGAATTAATATTATTGAATTAGCACCGAAGGGGACAGGAAAATCATATTTGTTTGGTAGACTTAGTAAATTTGGATATTTGTTATCTGGTGGCAAAATTTCTAGATCAAATTTGTTTTTTAACAAACAAAAAGAATCTAAAGGACTAATATTCCATTATGATTTTATAGGGATAGACGAAATACAAACAATATCTTGTGATGACCAGGGTGATATGCGTTCTGTGTTAAAAACTTATATGGAGGAAGGCGCATATCGTGGTGACAAAAGATCTGACACTTCTTTTGCAGGCATTGTTCTTTTAGGGAATCTTGATCAGGAAGAAATGAATGTAAAAGGAAATTTATTTTCAAAATTACCTACACTTTTTAAGGAAAGTGCGCTACTCGACAGGTTTCATGGGTTTATAGAAGGTTGGAAAATCCCTAGATTGAATGAAGATCTCAAAATGACTGGATTTGCGCTTAACACCGAATATTTTACACATATATTGCATTGTTTGAGAGACGATATAACATACAGGCGGATAGTTGACGAAATTGTTGTTGTGCCTGAAAAAGCAGATACGAGAGATACAGAAGCTATTAAAAGGTTAACAACTGGATTTTTGAAATTATTATTTCCAAGTGTTAGAAGTGCTGAAGATGTTGACATAGATGAATTTTCAGAATATTGTTTAGAGCCTGCTAAAAATATGAGAGGGATAATCCTTTATCAATTAGGCCTTCTTGATGCTGAATACAGAGGCAAGAAAATACCTAATTTAAAGGTGGTGAAAAAACCTAAATCAAGCTTTGTGGATTAAAAGGATGATTAACAAGCAAGACAAACGATGTGTACATTGTGCACATTGTACTAAACAAAATCTAACAAAAAGTGAAATAGCTATGTCAAAAAAGTATTTGGGAAGGTCTAGTAAAACATTATTATGTATAGATTGCTTAGCAAACTTTTTAGAGGTGACCAGTGAAGAGCTGATTGCAAAAATCGAAGAATTTAAAGGAAATTGTAAGTTATTTGATTAAACAGACTATTATAACAAAGATCAAATATAATGGTTAAAAGGATAGGTTTGTATGTTAAAATTTAAATTAATAGGGTTTTTTGGTTAGATATAAAATGATTTTTAATAAAAAAGACAAAAAATTATAAAAAATTTAAATTTAGTATTGAATTTCATCGCATTTTGTGATATTATTTTATTATCGTTATTTAATAGAAGTTGCATACTAAACTTTTATGAAAAATAAATCTGACGTAGGAGGAATTGACACATGGCATTGACAAAGCAAGAATGGATAGACCTTGAGAAAAAGGCTGCCGAGCTTCGAGACCTGTGTATTGAAACAGTCAATTGGGCTGGTAGTGGACATTGGGGAGGAAGTTCTAGTTGTGCAGACATACTAACCATTCTATATTACAAATACGCGAATTTTGATCCAAAGAATCCAACGGATCCTAATCGTGATAGAATTGTAGTGTCTAAGGGTCACGTAGGTATTATCTTAGCACCATTATTTTCGATGTTAGGACTAGTTAAAAAAGAGGATTTAAAAACCTTTAATTTAACTGGAAGCAAACTGGGCATTCACTTAGACAGTAACAAAGTCGCTGGTTTAGATTCATCGACAGGTTCACTAGGACATGGCTCGCCAATTGCTGTTGGCATGGCGCTCGCTGGTAAACTTCTGGGAAAGAGTTACAAAACATTTGTAATTTTAGGCGATGGTGAGTGCGACGAGGGTTCTGTATGGGAAGCTGCGATGTCCACATCACATTTTGCAAAAAGAGGAACAAACAATTTAATAACCATAGTTGATAGAAACCATAATATGATAGATGGCAACACAGAAGATATTATGGCATTAGAACCATTTGAAGATAAATGGAAGGCATTTGGTTTTGAAACAATTGTAGTTGATGGACATGATTTTCCACAACTAGCAAAAGCTCTAGAGACTGCAATTGAAGGTGGACCAAAGCCATATTGCATTATAGCAGATACCGTTAAAGGTCAAGGCGTTTCTTTTGCACAAGGAAATTACAAATGGCATTATGGCGCTTTAGACGATGCAAAATACAATACTGCTAAAAAAGATCTTGCTGAATATGCAAAGAAGAGACTAGAAAGGGCAGAAAAGGAGGGCAAATAAGATGGCAGGTGGAATTACATTTACAGCTGTAGATAGCACAAAATTAGCAACTGCAGAGATATTTGGAAAAACTATTGCTGAACTCGGAGCAAATGATCCAACGATTGTCTGTCTTAGTCCAGACCTAGCGACATCTACTAAAATGCGCGATTTCTTTGAGAAATTCCCAGATCGCTTTTTCAACGTAGGTATTGCTGAGCAAAACATGATAGGAATTGCATCAGGTATGGCAAGATCTGGTCTTAAACCCTTTGCATCTTGTTTTTCTGTATTCGCGAGTCTTAGAGCACTTGATCAAATACATACTGATGTGTGTTATCAAAATGCTGACGTTAAAATAATAGCTACACATGGTGGCACATCCTTTGGACAGGCTGGATCGACGCATCATGCTATAGAGGATTTAGGTGTAGTACGCACCATGGTTAATCTAACAGTAATATGTCCTGCAGATGGTTTAGAAACAGCCAATGCGGTTAAAGCTGCGGCAGCTGTTAAAGGACCTTTCTATATTCGTATAAACAGAGGTTTTGACAATGTTGTTTACAGCACTCCTGATTATGGATTTGAAGTAGGCAAGGCAGTTGAAATGAATCCTGGTACGGACATAACAATTATTGCATGTGGATCTTGTGTTTATCAATCTATGCAGGCTGCTAGTATTTTGGATCATGATCACGGACTAAAGGCGCGAGTTTTGAATATGCATACTCTTAAACCAATTGACAGAGATGCTATATTAAAAGCTGTTATGGACACTAGAAAGATAGTAACTGTAGAGGATCACACGGTAATTGGTGGACTGGGTAGCGCGGTAGCGGAAGTTATAGTAGAAGGCGGCAAATCCTGTATATTAAGAAAACTCGGCATACCAGATAAATGGTCACCAATCGGCTTACACGAAGATCTTATGGCTCATCATCAAATTGATGCAGAAGGCATTGTTAAGAATGTTTTAGACGTCATGAAAATGGATGCTGAAAAAGACGAGGATTGGGGCGACGAGGTGTAGTATGGCTAATGAAGTAAAAATTACTCAAAGCGACAGATATGCCGCTGGAATATTTTTCTATGCTGCCATACCATTATTGAAGGTTATATGTGAGAGTGAACCTAAGTATGGTGATAAATTCAAAGGAAAGAGTTTTGTATTTCAAATAAGTGCAGCTGATCCAGAAGCACCAAATGGAAAACTAGCGACTCATTTTGTAGTTGAAGATGGCGCATGGACCACACATGTGGGAGAAGTTCATGAAAAACCCGATGTTGAATTTACATTTCCTAATTTAAGAAAGTTTGTAATATTTTTTACAGGGAAGGGAATGCCATTACCTAAAATAAAGGGCCTATTTAAACTAGGGATTTTAGTACCAGTTTTGATGGCATTACTTAGGATGGCAGGTCTCATGCAGGCGAAGGAAAAACCTTTGAATTTGCCTGATCAAATAATGCTCTGTAAACTCTTTTTATATCTTCTGCCCAATGGAATTAGTAGATTAAACAAGATGGGGCATCCAGATATCAAGGCAGTAACAGAATCTAGTCCTGATAGAGCATTTGCTCTAATTATTGATGGATATCCTGATCTGCAATCATGGCTCAGAATTAAAGCTGGGAAAAGCATGTCTGGGCGTGGTGAGTACAAGAGATGCAAACCATTCCTTGCAATGAAATTTAAAAATCCATCGCTTGCGTTAGATATTTTAATGTCTAAAGCTGATATGGTAGCGTACATAAGAGAAGAAAAGCTCTTTATAGATGGAGCACCTGAGTTTGGTGGCACAATAGGCGGACTTATGTTTAAAGTTGCTTATTATGCTCAAGGTGAATATCTAGCCGTTGAGAAATAGTATCAAAGAATTCCCACTATCCACTTGCTGGATAGTGGGACAGTTTTAAAAATTTTAATTTGCGCACAAATCCAATAGTCAAACAGTTAATTTTATAACCGAATAGGTATGTTTTATATGAAAAAAAGATTATTCATACTATTAGTAATGATGATATTTCTAATAAGTATCTTCGCATTAGCATCATGTGATAAAAATGATGAAAAAGAGGCACCTTATGTTCCAACTTTTACTAGTGTCAGAGCCAAAAATGTAGCGGACACGATCTTGAGTTATCCAGAAGCAGGTGTTCCAAGTGATGTTTATTATGTTGATGAATTTGACACAACAGACATTAATGTAAGGGAAGGCCAGAATTCTAACACACACATACAAGGCATATCAAGATATAAAAATTTTATGGTAGTAGCTATAAATGGGAATTATGAGATAAGGAAAAACGCTATACTTTTAATATTAAAGGATGGGGCTGGTATTGTTCAAAGAATTGAAACCCCACTTCATATAGAAGATCCAGAACTTGACGTAGCTCATGCGAGTGGATTTCAAATAACAGGTGATTATTTGTTTATGGTAACATCCTGGCATGGTTTTTCCGCAAACAGAGGCTCAGATTTGCTTGTCGTTTATGATTTGAGTCCCTTGCAGTTTGGTGGGGAAGCACAACTCTATCATGTTAGCGCTATGAATGGTCTGCCAAATACATTAGGAATTTCCACAGTAAAAAAAGATGGTGTTGAGTTGTTAGTATGGGCCGGACCAGACGGTAATATTAGAACATCGCCTGTGCCTACTAGAAAACCAGATGATGTGTATGACAATGTTTTTAACTGGACGCAAGTTGATAAGACAGCGGATAGTGTCGAAACCGCACCATTAGACGCACAAAGTTGCGCTATGGTAACTGATGAAAACGAAGAATTATTTTTCTTTAAGTTGTGTAACACGGATTCGGGGGGAGTATTTAACAGATATGAGGATTTTATTGCCGTTTACAAAATTGAACTTGTCGATGGAAAAGCTAAGTATACTGAAGTGGTAGAACCAAAATTTCAGGTACCATTTAAAGCCTTCGCAATATCTATACTTCCAGCCACTTTTAGATTTGCGGGAACTGTTGAAGTTAAAGAAAATGGTGATATTTGGACATATTCAACTGTAACGATACCATATTCGGAAGCAACACATGCGCTCTATTACCCTTTAAATTATATACCACAGTATGAAAAATATATTGCTGGTGAAATTGAAGAGCCTCCAATTTTAGAATTCCAATTTAATATTTGGAGAGTGGAAGAAGAAGAGACGGAGTCTTAAACAAAGCGGCATATTTATTGCAATTAAATAAATTAAATGCTATAATGTATTATTGAATGTCTGTTCATTTAGTGTGTGGACTTACTCTATACCTTACAGATCATTTGCACTAGTAAAAAGCGATAGTTTTTATTAGAATTGTTCAAAGTCCTTGATTTGTTTAGTATAATATTTCATATACTTATGTTTGTTAATAAAATTAATTTAGGTGTTATGTAAAAACATTTAAATAATGACATGCAGTACACAACTTCATGTATACAAAATTAATATAACTGGTTCTAAATCTTTATGTCCTTTGTATACCATAAAACTAGAATTTAACTGTTAAAAATATAAGAAGAATTTAATATGACGAAATATGTAAAATACTTTGCTAATTTGAAGATTCAATTAGCTCTATATTCGTTAAAACAACGCATCTACACAAAAATAGGCACGCTTAGTGCTAAATATATTGCGGATAAAGAACCTATTTCATTTGAAAACAAGGATACGTTAGTTTTAAAACAGATTGTTCCTGGAACGATTTGGTCTAATAAGGCTTATGGTTGTGGTTTGTTCCATTTTGAGGGTGTAGTTCCACAATCTGGACAAAATAAGCACATTGCTTTTTTAATATCCCTAGGAGCTGAGGGCTCAGTTCTTGATTCTAAAACAGGAACTCCAATTCAAGGGCTCGCGACTCATTATAATTTCATAGATTTTGTTACCAGTCCTGCTCGTGGAAAACAATACGTCGAGTTTAAACAAAAAGCGGAAGGTCTTGAAACATTAGACTTTTGGGTTGAGGGTGGAAACAATCGCTTTTTTAATGAAACAACACCACCAAAAGCGATTTTTAAAAGAGCGGATATAGTAATTGTAAATGACGATTTAAAAGCCTTATATTATGACCTGCTAATACTTGCTATGCAAATAGGAGTAACTGACAAAACTCGTGAATTAACCAAATACAACTCTCTGCGAGCAACTTTAAAAAAAGCTTTATTTCTAGCAAAACCATACACGACTGAAAGTATTAACGCAGCAAGGAGAGCGGTTAGGAATGAAACAAATTCTGGCACACCTAGTGAATATACTGTATATTCTACAGGTCACGCTCATCTAGATCTGGCATGGCTTTGGCCTATTCGTGAGACTCAAAGAAAAGCCGGACGCACTTTTGCTAATGCACTGAGAAATATTGAAAGGTACGATGAATACATTTTTGGTGCTAGTCAACCACAACAATTTGAATGGGTTGAAAAGAAATATCCAGAGCTTTTTAAACAGCTGACGACCCAAATTGCTAGAGGCAGAATCGAATTGCAAGGTCAGATGTGGGTTGAATGTGATGTCAACGTTACTTCTGGTGAGTCTATTATAAGACAATGCTTATATGGATCTAAGTATTGGGAAGATAAATTTGAAACTGCGTCCAAGATCTGTTGGTTACCTGATTGTTTTGGATTTAATGGTAATTTACCACAATTTATTCGTAAATGTGGTATGGATTATTTTTTAACTATAAAGTTGAGTTGGAATGTGCAAAACAAATTCCCAAAACGTACATTTATTTGGGAAGGCATTGATGGATCACAAGTATTAACACATATGCCACCTGAAGAAAATTATGTAAGTTGCGCAACGCCTATGGCCCTAGATTTTGCTGTTGATAATTATCCGGAAAAAGAAAAAGTCAAAGTTTTCAGTCTGTTATATGGCGTAGGTGACGGTGGTGGTGGCCCAGGCGAGCGACATATAGAAGCAGTAATTCGCGAATCAAAATATACAGGATTGCCAAAGGTTGTATGTGCTCCTGCAATTAAAGTATTTGAAGAATTGGAAAAGGTTCGTGATGAATTAGAAATATATAAAGGCGAATTGTATCTTGAAAGGCACCAAGGCACTTATACAACACAAGCACGAAATAAATCAAATAACAAAAAGGTTGAGACAATAATTCATAACATAGAGTTTTTGTATGCACTAGTTGGTGCTAAATATCCCTATGAAAAAATGGAAACTATCTGGAAAGAAGTTTTATTGTATCAATTTCATGATATAATACCAGGTTCCTCTATCAGCCGGGTATATGATGAGAGTTTAGCTAGGTATGAGATAATATATAATGAGTTAGCTGAAATTCTAAACAACTTGATAGGCTTAATTCCAAGTGATGATAATAGCATTTCATGCATAAACGCAACTTCATACCCATTTAAGGGAATAATAGAATACAAAGGCAAGTATTATAAAACCGATGTAGATGCTTATGCTTGTGCGCCACTTGTTGAATATGATGGTGATAAGATAATTAGCACGATGGGTCGTGATTTAATAGAGAGTGATAAATTAGTAGTTAAGTTTGCACCAACTGGCGAAATTGTTAGTTTGTTTAATAAGAAATACAATGAAGAGTTTGTGGGCGAATATTTGTGCAGGTATGCTGTATACAAAGATAGTTCAGCAAAAACTGACGCATGGGATATAGATATTGAATATACAAAACAACAACCACTCCAGTTCAAATTGATCGAGAGTTCAGTTTCAGAGTCCGATGTTCAATTTGTGCGCGATAATATTTATACGTTTGGTAATTCAACATTAAACGAAAAGGTAATTGTGACTGCTGGCAAATCATATGTTGAAGTTGTGCTATTAATAGATTGGCAAGAAACAGGTAAGATGTTGAGAGCTGATTTTAGACCAGCATTTTTCTCTGATACAGTGACTTGTGATATTCAAATGGGAAACATTAAAAGATCAACTAAAAATGAAACATCTCATGAAAAGGCACAGTTTGAGATTTGTGCACATAAATGGATAGATGTAGGCAATGACTCAAAAGGCTTGTCAATATTGTCTAAATCCAAATACGGATGGCGTGTAAAGGAAGGATTAATATCTCTAAATCTTCTCAGAAGCACGATGTATCCTGGAATTCATGCTGACAAGGGTAAGCATGTTATAAGATTCGCGATTTATCCTCATGGAAAAAATGTATTTAGTGCTAATACCGCAAAATATGCTTATCAATTTTCCAATCCACCTATAATAGTGGAAAAGTCATTAGATACACAATCTTTAGTGAAATCTACAGAAAAAAATATTGTTATTGAAACAATTAAGCCAGCTGAAGATGGAAGTGGTATTGTTGTTAGAGTATATGAGGATTCAGGAAAGGCTACTAGAGCACGATTGCTTTGTTCTAAAGAATACACTAAATGTTATTCAACAAACATGTTAGAAAAAGATTTAACACCTGTAAATATCGATCAATTAGTTTTTACACCCTATGAGATAAAAACAATTTTAATCAGATAATGTTAATATTTTGCTTGTTTCACAAAAAACTCTAGTGGGTTATAGGATACTTTACATAGATTATTCTATATGCAGGTTTTTTAAAATTCTTATTCTGAAAGACTTAATGTTTTAAAAGATGGGTGTTACATGCAAATTAGCAATAATGTAGGTTTGGATTTCATTATAACTAAATGTTTTATAATTCAACAAGTTGCTGCGCTTGAAAATTTAGTTTTGAAAATATTTGTTTTGTAACAAGCTTTGCAAGCGAGTGAACCGATTAACAATTCTGACTAACTGGATTGAAGTCAAGAAGTTTTAGCTAAGAAATATATTAAATTATTTAATAAAAGCTTCAAAATTTTATAGAAGGCCAGTTTACATAAAATAATTTAATTTTAACGAGTTTGCTTTTAGTGTGTCATGAAAATGAGGTTTTATCATGTTGTCATATAATTCAAATAAAATATCTTTTGACGAGATTGACAAGAGGCTTGAACTATTAGACTCAAACAGGCCGCTAGAAAAGAGTGTTTTAAAAAATCTCAAGGAACATAATACTCTTGATTTTATATATAATTCCAATGCAATTGAAGGGAATACACTGACACTTAGAGAAACTAAAGTTGTTTTAGAGGGTTTAACGATTGGCGGGAAAACTATTAACGAACACTTAGAGGTCACAAATCACAAAGAAGCGATAGATTTTTTAGAAGAGCTAGTTAATGAAAGGTGCATTATTACAGAGCGGATTATAAAAGAGATTCATGCACTTATTTTGCAAACAATTGACAGGAAAAACGCTGGTAAATACAGGGATGCAAATGTGATTATTACTGGTGCGTCACACATCCCACCTGAGCATTATTTAGTAAAAGAGTTAATGGAAAAATTATTGACTGATTACTATAGTTGGGAAAATTTTCATCCAATAATAAGATCGGCTTTTTTGCATGGTGAGTTTGTAAAGATTCATCCATTCATAGATGGCAATGGACGAACCGCACGACTATTAATGAATTTTGAGCTTATGAAATTTGGTTATCCACCTATTACTATCAAAAACGCAAACAAATTAAAATATTATGATGCGTTAGATAAAGCTCATACAACTGAAGACTATACTGATTTTATTAAGCTAATAGCTACTGAGGAATTAGAAATGCTTGATTTTTATTTAAACATTATTGGTGTTCATGCAAAAACATAATTATCTCGGATTTTCACTGCTTTATAATACCAAATTAAAAAATTGATCCAATTCATCAAGTAAATCAGTATTTTTTTACTTCCAAAAGCTTCTATGCGTATCATTATCTTATCATCTAGCCTGTAAGGGTTTGAAAATTAAATAATCGTGATCAAATAGTAAGTGTATTAGTGTTTTTCGAAACTTCCCTATTTTACTTTTTTAGTTATTTCTTTTGTCAAATAACATTTTTAGTGTATACTATAACTAGCGAAATTACACAAATCCAATTAAGGACAATTATGCATAAAACACGTTCAGCACCTGAATCCGCTATAAATTTTTACAAGAATATTTGTATCGAAAAAAGCATTTTTTAATATTACATCTCTACCATATTGAAAAAAAATCTGCTGAGGAGGTTGTCGAAAAATTTGGTTATGAACCATCCATATATTCGATTGCTAGAGATTGACAACCTCGCTTTGATAATTGCAAACCAAGCAAAGATCCTTTTATTAGCGGATTCTCTGTTTTATCACCGCCATCTGATCCTTCAAGAAAGTCGTTAATTGATACTATAATATCATTAAGGCAAGCAGATGTCAGTATTCCTGATATTGAAACAGTTTTGGAATCCCAGGGATACAATACTGCAATGACAACAATACAAAGAATTTTAAATAAGCATGGTTTAAGTTCCAGATTGCCAAGACGAACGCGCAAACAGATTGCAAGTGGCAATTCAAGCAAGGAATTAATAAGATTAACAGCATCAGTTACACATAACCTGACATTTTCAACATGTGAGCAATTCGATACTCAATCAGCTGGCATTATGATATTTCTTTTGATTATTAAGAAATACGGGATTGATAAAGCAATTGAAAAGGTACATTATCCTAGCATAAACGGCATTAGTCGCTTAAGTGCAATTCTAGCACTTTTAGCTATAAAACTAACAAATAGAAAACGATACTCCCACGATGATAGTTGGTGTTTTGATAGAGGTCTGGGCGCATTGCTGGAATGAATGTTTTACCAAAAAGCGCTTGGTTTAACAGTTTTCCATCAGCGAGAACTGATGAGCAAAACCATGAATTAGTATTGGCATTAAACGAGATATATAAGAAATATGGACTATTATCAGACACAATAAATCTAGATTTTACCGCAATACCGTATTTTGGAGAAGAAAGCTCATTAGAAAACAATTGGAATGGCAAATATGGACGTTCTTTAAGATCATTTCAAGCCCTTTTAGTGCAGGATTCTAAAACAAAATATATTACCTATGCTGATGCTACAATAAGGCGTGAAAACCAGGATTATTTAATATTAGAAGTTTTAGAAATTTATCAGAGAATTGATCATCACATTGGATATTTTGTATTTGACAGCAAATTCACAACATAATCTAATCTTGCAAAACTAAATGAAGGAACTGTAAAATTTATAACAATGCAAAGTTGTAGCAAGAATACAAAAGAAAAAGGAAAAAAACTCCTTAAAGAAAATCCAAAAATTGCAAAAATTAAAAAAGCCAATAATAATCATAAAAATGTTACCTATTCTGAAAGCAAAACATTTATTAATGGTTATGGAGGAGAGTTTCGACAAATATTTGTTGAGATCAGTAAAAGCGATGAACCTGCAATTATTTTAACTAACGATTTTGAGTTAAGTGTAGAAGAGGTAATAAGGAAATATTCCAAACGTTGGTTAGAGGAAAATGCAATTGAAGAACAACTAGATTTCTTTCATATGAACAGAAATGCATCAACTGCCTCTTTAAAAATTAGTCTTGAACTGGTTATGACAACATTAGCACATAACTTATACGCACTATTAGCAAGAGAAGTTGCTAAATGTGAACTAAATCAACTTGAATTATTTAACAGATATGTTGACATAGATGGTAGTATGGAAATATTTAAAAATGAAGTTCTAGTAAAGCTAGCAAAAAAACGTGATCTTCCAGCCATTTTGAATTTTGGAGAAATAAACAAAGACAACCATGCTTTCCACAATAAGAGGCTAACTATCCAGGCTTCATCACACACATAATATGCATATTAAAATGAGAGATTTTTAAAGGTTAATCAGGTCTGTTTTTTAATAGTGAATTTGTGATTATATAAATGCTATTTTGCATATGAGGCAATTGCATCTGTAAAGTCTTTAGCATAGGCTTTTATTTGATCGTCGTCAGATATAGATGGATTAAAGTTGATTTTTAAACCAGAATTAATTGGATTTAATTTAATAGAAGATAATCTTGCAACTATTGTTGGAATTGCTTCACCACTCCATCCGTATGAGCCAAATACACCTACAGGTTTTTTTGCTGAATTAATGGCATCTATATGGGATAATAGAGATAAAACTGGTGGGACCGTATCGCGATTTATGGTCGGTGAACCAATTAAAAATCCAACGGATTCATTCATAAGTTTAATAAGCATATTCATGTCATGTTCTATTATGTCATAACTCTGACAATTATAATCGCTACTTATTTTATTTATTTCTTTGACAATGGCGTCAGCAATTTTCCTTGTAAAACCATAAGCGCTACAATAAAACACAGGTGTAATTTTAGGGGTTTGTGGCATAACTGTATTACTCAAAGCATAATAGGAATCCATCGCATAATTTAAAAGCCCAGACGATGTTAGAACAGGGCCATGACTAACACAGGCCATATCAAAAGGCAAACCGGACAATTTTTTTAGTCCTTCTAGTACATGTTTCTTAAACGGAGAAAAAATATCATTATAGTAATTCAAAAAACCATGTTTGTATTTGTTGACATAGTGTATTTTAGAATCAACTATAGCATCTTCACAATAATGTGCGCCTAGAAAATCGCATGTAAAAACCGTAGACATCTCACTGCAGTATGTAAACATCGTATCAGGCCAATGCAAAAAAGGTGCTAATATGAATTGTAATGAATTGCGCCCTAGTGAAATAGTGTCACCATTTTTTGCAATCTGAAATTTAATAGCACTATTGTTTGTTATAGCTTTCAAATAAATTGAAGCAGGCGTAGTACATACTACGGTAGCATGTGGGCATAATTTTACTAAATTATTTAGCGAGCCGCTATGATCTGGTTCTGTATGATTTAATATTATGTAATCAATAGTATTTAGATCTACAATTTCTTGAACACTTTCAATATATGAATCAAAGAAGCTATGATGAGCGGTTTCAATTAAAGCATTTTTCTCATCTTTTATTAAATATGAGTTATATGTTGTACCATAGTCAGTGCGCATGACAATATCAAATGTGCGCAGTGTAGGGTTTTTAATGCCTACATAAAACAATCCAGGTTTAAGTTCGTATTTTTTCATAATATTACTCTTATATAAGTGCATGACAGTTGTTAATTTAGAGGTTATACCTTATTAAATTTGCGCAGAAAAATTAGCTATACCAAATTATTAAATAAATATACCTAAAAAGATTATGTTATGCAATTGTTAAACTGGTTAAAGAAATTTAATCGAGAAAAAATTCCTCTTTACCCATTCCGCACACTGGACAGGTGAAATCGTCTGGGATATCACTCCATAGCGTTCCAGGTTCAATTCCATTTTCAATATCGCCTACTTCCTCGTCATATACATACCCACATACGGAACAAGTATACTTTGCCATATAATAATCCTCTGAAATGCTAAATTATAGAATATAAAATTCTATGTAATTATTATATCAAAAAAAACCAACTATGTAAACAGATTTTTAATATTAGTTTTTATTATTATTTTAAAGTTAAATATAAGAGCAAATACAACTCTAAAAAAACCCCGCGCTAAACTTGAAAAAACAAAATCCTGCGTTTATTTCGAGAATAAATTAAGTTTAGTTTAATTTTTATCGCGCAAATTATAGAACCATCCGTTCACCTGCTAGGAGACATTAAGAGAATAACAGAACAATTTCTTTTGTAGCATTTATTTTAACAAGATTACTATAAATTTGCAATATGGTTTTACATTAAAAAAAAATCAGCTGCTATTGTTAAAAGGATGTTTTAATATAATCCATGACTTCTTGTAATCAAGTTATAGTTATGACAGTGTATGTTTGTCATCACCTAAGAAGATGCTTCCTTTGAACATCTGTCCTTCCATTAGAAGAATTCCTGATATAAGTTATAGTGGTTTATTAAAATTGATTTCAGCACTATAATACCCTAAGAAGTATAAATGCAGTAGTTTATTATAACTAAGTAAACTATAATAGCGACATATATTTTATTTTTATTTAATTATTGTATTGTCTTTCGAGGATTCATTTTGTTTTAATATAACTTTGTTTTGAACAATATAATTAATGGCCGATACAACTGTCATAAGCACACTTAGTGAAAAAATAGCGACAGCAGTATAACATGTTGGCAGATTGAATATAGGGTTAGCCTCTTTAACTGAAATAATTAGTAAAGGGACAGACAAGTATTGGAGTAGAGTTTTGAATTTACCCAGTTTATCAGCTGCCAATATTAGATTCGAACTTGCCGCAATTTGTCTAAATGCACCAATAACAAATTCCCTTGATATTACAATAGTAGCGGCTATAATGCCATATGGAGTGGGAATAACGTCTTTGTCAATTACTAAGAGAAGCATGCATATTACTAAAACCTTGTCCGCTATTGGATCTAGCAATTTACCGATTGTAGTAATTTGTTTAAGCTTTCGTGCCAAATAACCATCAAAAAAGTCTGTTAGTGACGCAATGACAAAAACTAATGCCGATATTAAATAAGAGTATGGGAATACACACAAGAATAATACCATCGCAACTATTGTTAATATTATTCGTGATAATGTTATTTTATTAGGTAAGTTCAAATTTACTCCTTTAAAATGTTAAACAGTTGTTAAAACAATTATACCAAAATGGATAATTTTATGCAAAGCAACAACTTCTGATTATATACAAATTAAAAAAAATTTACAATTTAAAGAATATCAAGGGATGAAATTTATAATAACAAAATTTATAAGGCAAACGAGCTCAGCGATAATGTTAAATATAAACGCTAATTAACTCATTGCAAAACATTAATCAGATTTCTACTTGCTATTGCAATTTATTAAATTATGTGGTATAATAATGATATGAATTAGGATTTTGTCCTGATGAGGGTCTTATGAGTGTAAAAAATAG
>JAIRKT010000059.1 GCA_031259965.1 Christensenellaceae bacterium
AAAAAAATCGGAATTTCATAGCATGCAAAAAATTCCCAGAATTCCCATGGATTTCATAGCACAAAATCGCCTAATCCTGAGGTTAGGTCAGCAAATATTTCTAATTTTCACCACGCTCAAATTATAGTTTTTGGAATTTTTAATACAATTTTACATATCTAAATCCAGCTTTTATCATTACTCTATAACCGATGATTTCTTGGTATGACCTAGCACATTAGTCTTATTACATTCAATTGACATTAAAACGAAAAACAAACAGGATTTTTCTATTTCATGCGAATATACACAAAAAAAGAACATTAATTTTAGAGTTAACAAATTACAATTTGACTTAAGTTTGTTCTCGGATTAAATGCATTTTTTTTGAGTTTCTTTGGTTTAGTGCAGGATTTCCCACAGAACTGCACTTGCTCTGATAATTAACTTTACTCTGATAATTAACTGCATTTTCGTTTGAACCCTATTAAAATGTTGTAATAATTAAGACAAAATGATAAAATATATAATGCTGAACTGCAGCAGTTAACACTTCTTGACATGTATTTTATTTAATTCAGAGGATAAACATGCAACCACTTTTAGAATCTATATTTCAATTTTTGTATATCGTTTTACCTATTGTATCAATTGGGCTTGCTATCAATATACTAATGACATTTACTATAAAATTTGCAGGGAAAATTGGAAAACCACTAATTTACACCTCGGGAATTATTGGCGTTCCAATTCATGAACTTTCACATGTCATAATGTGTATCATTTTTAAGCACAAAATACAAGAGGTAAGGTTTTTTAAACCCGACAAAGATAATAATACTCTAGGGTATGTACTGCATGTATATAACAAAAAAAGTCTTTATCAACGGGCAGGAAGCTTTTTTATTGGAATAGCTCCTATTGTTGTAGGTGCATTACTAATGATAGTTTTGTTAAATCTAATAACCCCAACTACATCCTCTAGTATTTCCAGAGTTTTGGCCTTAAAATTTGCTAGTAATGGTAGTACATTAAATAGAATAGGGTCCGTTTTTGTATGCACAATGCATATGGTCATAGCCTTTTTTAATCCGAAAAATTTGTTAGATCCTGGTTGGTGGATTTTTACAATTATCGCATGTTGCATAGCAATGCATATGCGACTTAGCGCATCAGACATTAAGGGCAGCATCACGGGTATAATTGTAGTTGTTTTAATATTATTTATAATTAATATTATTATTCAAGTCCTTTTTGGAAATACATCTCTGCGGGAGTATTTGAATAGTTTTTACACGTCATGTTCATACATAATGACAGTTATGTTATTCTCTTTGTTGTTCAATGTTATCGTTTTCCTATTTTTTGCTATACTCAGTCCATTATTAAAACAGAAACCTACTATAACCCAAAAACCTCAGCAAGATGACCAAGGCAGCGAAGGTACTGATATAGAAACCTAAGGTCGAAATGTTTAGAGAATGCAATTACTCATCCATTATGTGCACCCAACTTGACAAAAATTCCTTTTCCTCTGGCCTTCCTTTTACTAATTGGCTAGCTGCAACAATTGGCATCCATTTTTGCACATATTGCTTTGCTGTGTCGCTTTTTAAACAAAACTTAGTTAAATATTTGTCTGCTAATGCACGCCTCTTTTCTAATGAAAACAGCAAATACGTCCTTGCAGCATCGGCGCTAGCATTTCCAACTGTAGCATGAGACCAATCAATTATATAACATTTACCATCATCACCAACAATTATGTTTGATGGATTAAAATCACCATGACATAGTTTATTGTGCTTAGGCATGCTATCTAATCGTGTATGCAACTCGTAGCGAGTTGTTGCCGGCAATCCAGATGCACTGATCTTTCGATTCATTTTGTCTTTTATATTATTCAATAGTGGCACTGTTTTACTATGCATCTCTAGCTGAATATCTATAAACAAATCAAGGTACTTGTCTAACATCTCGGAATAATCAATCATTAGATTGTCTAAGGTTGTTCCAGGAATATACTCACAAATTATGGCCCATTGATCTTTGATTTTAGTAACTTCCTCAATCTTTGGAATATTCAAATCGGTTGCTTCAACGCGAGCATGATTAAGTGCTTCATTAAGAATATCCGATTTTGAAAATTCACTCCCGAAAAGTTTAACTCTGAAATTTCCAGATTTGTAAATTAGTTTATTGGCCCTTTTAGCCAGCACCTTTTCAACATTCCATTCCATATATCATACTCCTTAAAATATTTATCTCGCACTTTTGCCATAAAATGCATTTGTATACATCGTCTTTAATTCTGTAATCAAAGGATACCTTGGATTTGCACCTGTGCATTGATCGTCAAAGGCTGCTTCTGTCATTTCGTCGAGTGTCTCAAAAAATGCATTCTCACTGACACCTGCCTCCTTTATTGATTTAGGCAAATTTAGAATATCTTTTAATTCATCTATTTTGGCTATTAAGAGCTCAATCTTTTCTTTTTCGTTTTCACCTCCCAATTTCAAATAATCGGCAAGGTCTGCATATCTTCTAGTAGCATCAGGATATTCATATTGCGAGAAACTACCCATTTTTACTGGACAATCCGTTGCGTTGAATTTGATTACTTCGTTTATCAACAATGCATTTGCAACACCATGTGGTAGATGATGATAAGATCCCAGTTTATGTGCCATTGAATGACATATGCCTAAAAACGCATTAGCAAACGCCATACCAGCCATACAAGATGCATTTGCAGTACGCTCTCTTGCAATTGAATTATTCGCTCCTTCTACATAAGCAATAGGCAAAAACTCAAACAAAAGTTTGATTGATTCTTTTGCGATACCATTAGTATAATCGGTAGCTAATACGGAGGCTAGCGCCTCTAGGGCGTGCGTCATAGCATCTATCCCAGAAGCAGCAGTTAAACCCTTAGGTATATTCATCATCAAATTTGCATCTATTATTGCCATGTCAGGTAATAATTCATAATCTGCTAGTGGATACTTTGTGCCCGTTTTTTCGTCGGTTATAACAGCAAATGGTGTCACTTCTGAGCCGGTTCCTGCGGTCGTTGGTATTGCTACAAAATATGCTTTTTCGCCCATATGTGGGAAGACATTTATACGCTTTCTTATATCCATAAAACGCATTGCGAGATCCTCAAATACCACCTCTGGATGCTCATACATAACCCACATTATTTTAGCAGCATCAATCGGCGATCCACCACCTATTGCAATTATAGCATCTGGATTGAATTCTAACATAGCTTGTGCACCTTCTTTTGCACACGCTAGTGTAGGATCTGGTTGAACTTTAAAAAAGGTTGTATGTTTAATATTTAGATTGTCTAGCAAATCTGTTATCGGTTTTGTAAAGTCGTTTTTGTACAGAAAATCATCCGTCACAATAAATACCTTACTCTTGTTTAGTGGCACTTTAAGTTCGCTCAAAGCCACACCCAGAGAACCTGGTTTAAAATATACTTTTTCTGGAGTTCTAAACCATAACATATTTTCTCTCCTCTCCGCAACCATTTTGTAGTTTAACAAATGTTTTACACCAACATTTTCTGAAATACTATTCCCTCCCCATGAACCACAACCGAGCGTTAAGGATGGTGCTAACTTAAAGTTGTATAAATCGCCTATGGCCCCTTGTGATGCAGGAGTATTTATTAAACACCTGCAAGTCTTCATTAGTTTTGACCATCTCTCAATCTTTTCTTCCTCGCCTGGTTGTTTAATATACAATACAGAGGTATGTCCCAATCCTCCGTCTTCTATTAAACGCATAGCTTTTTCTAGTGCTTCTTCAAAACTGCTGGCTTTATACAAACCTAAAATTGGACTTAGTTTTTCGTGCGCAAACGGTTCATTTAAATCTACACTTTCAACCTCTCCTACTAAAACTTTAGCATTTTCTGAGACACTAACCCCTGCCATCTTTGCTATTTTGTGTGCGCTTTGTCCTACTATATGTGCATTCAACGCACCATTTATGAGTATTATTTCCCTTACTTTTTCAATTTCTTTTTTACTCAGAAAATATGCCCCATATGTTTTCATCTCGCGTTTAAACTCATCATATACTGTCTTATGCACAATGATTTCTTGTTCTGAGGCACAAATCATTCCATTATCAAATGTTTTTGAATGCAATATTGAACTTGCGGCATTTTTTATGTCTGCACTATCATCTACTATAACTGGTGTATTTCCAGGCCCAACACCTACAGCGGGTTTACCCGAGCTGTATGCGGACTTTACCATACCCGGACCGCCTGTGGCTAAAATCAGATCAGCATCTTTCATTATTTGTGCTGATAGTGGGACAGTAGGTTGATCTATCCATCCTATTATATTTTTTGGCGCACCAGCCTTTACGGCTGCATCTAGTATAATCTTCGCAGCTTCTATCGTACATTTCTTAGCGCGTGGATGTGGACTAAATATAATACCATTTCTTGTTTTGAGTGCCAGTAATGCTTTAAATATAGCTGTTGAGGTAGGATTTGTTGTCGGTATAACTGCAGCAATCACGCCTACTGGCTCAACTATTTTTTTTAATCCTGCCCCTTGATTGTATTCTACTACTCCACATGTTTTTGTGTCTTTGTATGCGTTATATACATATTCTGCAGCATAATGGTTTTTAATAACCTTGTCTTCAACTACCCCCATTCCTGTCTCTTCAACTGCCATCTTAGCAAGCGGTATTCGTGCCTTATTAGCGGCCATTGCCGCTTCAAAAAAAATCTTATTCACCATCTCTTGCGTATAGGCAGCATATATTTTTTGAGCAGATCTAACCTCAGCAATCTGCGCGGCTAGAGTAGGCTCATCATTTACTATTTTTCTATCATTCATTTTTACACCTCTTTAACTAAGCGAGGAATCTCACTTTTACTTTGATATACATTCTCCTTCTTTATCTCATTTTGCATTATGCATATTACTATGATTAACTATTAAAAATTGTTTGCACAAAAAATTAACTTCCGTTAGCACTGCATACTCATCCATAACTCTAAAACTAATCGAAATCTTTTATACCACCCTTATTTTTATCACTCTTTTTTAGAACTTTCATAGCTACAAAACGTTCTGCTTAAATATTAACATTTGTGCAAATTAAATGCAAATAACTTGAATTGCTTTTTAATATTTACTCTAAAAATCAATTTATTTAGCCATACGACAATTTTGGCATGGCGCATAAGGGTTGATAATAACATCAAAACAACATCGAAATTGTTCATTCGATTTTTAACTTAAGTTAAAAAAATAAACATTCAAGGGGCGATTTTGATCAAGACAAAGTGCAAACTAAAGATGAGCTTTACTCATTTGGCAAAAGAGTATTTTTTGATGTTACATCAATTTCATTCTTCTCGAAATAAATAATAAACGTTGAGTATGGACACAATAGAGATTCAATAAAACAAAAAAAAATACAAGCCTTTTTGTTTAATTCTAACAAAACCGCGAATTAACAATGAGTGCTATGTTTTTTGAGTTTATATGTTTTTTTGCGACATAGTCCTAAATGTGGTTTATGGTCAAAGTAGTAATTGCTTTTCACTAACTGGAAACATTTCATCAAAAGTTATAAGTTTGATGTTAGGACTGTCTTGAGCTATTTCTTGTGCTCCTTTTGTAAATCCACTTTTTGTGAAAAAATAGTAATATTTAGTATTAAATTGCGAAAAATATTCAGCATTTTTGAGTAGTTTATCTATGACGCTTTTATCTAATAATTTATTAGTCCATTTGCATTCACCAAAAATGGCGCTCATCTTATTAGAACCATGAGCAATAAAATCTATTTCCATTTCTGACTTTGTTAGATTGTTGTTCCCCCACCATCGACCAATTCGACCGAAAATCATTGGCATAGAATTCAAGTTATCGATCATGTATTGTATGCAAATATTTTCAAAGGTTGTCGACAAAAATGAATTTAATTCGGGTAATATTGCCTTGTATGCAAGCGAACCATTAAACCCGCTGATGACGTCAATATGAGGTTCAACGATACAATACCAAAATCGATACATTTCATCTTTTAGACGATATCTTAAACTTGAACTATTAAATTTTTCCATCGCTGGAACTTCTGCCTTTATAATTTCTGTTAGCAAAAGAGATTCAATATAGTTGTTTAGCTCCTTATCTGTCAGATTCAATTTAAGTTTAGCTTTGATATCATAGAATGTATTTGTACCATTTGCAATGAGTTTTACGATAGATTCATGTATTGCTGGGTCATTGAATTCTTGCTGGAATAAATTGCCAGGTTCTAATAACAAAAAACCAGATGGTGAAAAAAAATTACGTATCAAGTTTTCTTCAAGTGGACTAGTCTTTTTTAAAAGATTTAAATATCTTGGAATGCCACCTGTAGCGGCAAAAATAATTAATTGATCTTCTAATGAGTATCCTGGCACAAATTCTTTCATGTGAGTGAATTTCAGTGGCAAAATGTAAAGTTGTTCAGTTCGTCTACCATATATTGGACTTTCATACCCTAGAATTTGTTTTTTCATAAATGATAAAGATGATCCTGAAACAATTAACATCATATTTGTGTTAACGAATTTGTGGTCTATAGCATATTGCAAGTTCCATAGTCTATTAGGATCTTCTGCAAAAAACTGCGTTTCATCAATAATAAATAAAAGTTTGACTTTTTGTGCAATTTTATACACAAGATCTAAAACCTCAGAAAATGTAGTTAATTGAAATTTTGTATCGTCAACGTGAAGAACTGTAGTGGCTAGTTTTTTCAGATCCTCTAAAAAAAATGGATATTCCATGCCATCAAGTAATATATTAAGCTTATCTCTCGCAAATTCTTGTATAAGTCGCGATTTACCTACACCTCGTCGTCCATAGATAGGAATAAACGAGAATTCGTTTTCATTATATGCATTTTTTAAAATACCTAATTCGAAATTGCGACCAACGAATGACATATGACCTCCATTTTAAATTTACTCAAACGAACAAAAATAATTAGTTATATTATGTGAGAATTCAATTATACATAATATTATGTTAATATAATTATACAAAAATCTTTTTTCCATGTCAAAAATAAATAAAGAATTCCAAGATGAAACTTAGTTTTTTTAAAAACAAAATTTAATAGCCAAAATCAAAAAGTCTTGAATTTATGTGTATTTTTAAAAAACTAAAAATACATTTTTTTTAGCTAACATCAGTCATTTTATGATATGCCCACCAAAAGTCACATAAGAATTTATCGTTAAACTGATTACAAGCCCAATTTTTTAGGCCTATCAAAAAATTTTACTCAGATCTGATGAATAATTTTCAAAATTTCTCAGATTTGGCATATTTTGCTCATTTTATAGACTTTTCCCCTTTGTTTTTCTTTCTTTAACTCGCTTTTTTAGCATTGTTAATTTTAAGGGCGTTTAGTCCTTTCAATAATTTCATGAAGTTTAATGCTCCTATTTTATGGTGCAACCATAATTTTGTTGCCCGTTTATATGTCATATAAAAAAGTTAGTATCTTAAAATCCCGATATGTATAACGAGGAGTCAATAAATAAATTTTATATATTCCCAATAACCGGAATTAATCATTTGACAAATTTAATTTTGCTGGTTATACTTATATGTAGTGTAACTATTTTTGGAGGACACATGTCATATAAAACAATACATATTCATAATGTGACTGGTATAAAATATCTCTATTCAGTTGAAAGTTATTGGGATAAGGAAAAAAAACAATCTCGCAACAGGCAAGTTTGCTTAGGAA
>JAIRKT010000096.1 GCA_031259965.1 Christensenellaceae bacterium
AAAAAATCCTAATTTCATAGCATGCAAAAAATTCCCAGAATTCCCATGGATTTCATAGCACAAAATCGCCTAATCCTGAGGTTAGGTCAGCAAATATTTCTAATTTTCACCACGCTCTAGTAGGAGGATTGCTAGCTAAAATGTATCATTTTTACTGCCTGTTTTGTCATTTGCTAATTAATATTGAATTTAAAAATTCGAGATATGAAACCTATGAATACTTTACTTTCTCAATCATCTCAGATCTCAATCACTATAGTTTTCTAAATGTAAATTTTTTTTAGTTGAAAACCCTTATAATAGCCCAAACATTCGAATTTGATTACATTTTGCCTTGATAATTAACTTATAAAAGATAATAGATTGTAATTTTTTTTGCTTTTTATTTAGATTTAGTATAAAATTTATGCATATATTATAATGTCATAATTATGAGGTTATTGCTTTATGCAAATAGGACTTAGAAAAGCAGGTGATCAATGTTACTTGGCTGTCTTTAAAGATGATAAAATAGGATCTGGTGAAGATGCTAAAGTTGTTAAAAAATTTGTTAGAAACATAGGGCCTTTAGCCGAGTTTGATGATGGCAAACCCGATTATATTAAGCGTTTGCGTGAATCATTTAGAATAGGAAAATGTATTATCCCTGAGATACAAGACCTAGCTGAGGAACAAGCAAAATCCCTTGTTTCGAAAATTGAACAAAATATAAAAGAAGTAGAAAAAACGAAAACCACGCTTCAAGATTCAGCCACGGAACAACCAAAAAATGTTATACCGAGAATTACGTACATTATACGTGAACCAGAACCTGAACTTAAAAATATTGGTTATATTGTATTGAACACAATATATGAGTCGTTGGGTTTAGACCGGTTGACGACAAGATACAAAGGCAAATATAATTTTAAATACGATTTGCGCGGTTTATTTAAACTTCTAGTATTAGGAAAAATTTTAGACCCGTCAACAAAGGCTGCCACCTTTCAAAGTCGAGATAAATATTTCTTTTCAAGTATTACTGGATCTAGACGCCCGTGTGAGATGTATAAAAGTCTTGACATAATAGCAAATAAGTCATTAGAATTACAAACCAAAATTAATGATGTAATAGAGAAATCCACTATATCGAGAAATAAAGAAATATGTTATTTTGGTGTAACCAATTATTGTTTCGAGAGCACTATCTCTGATAATGATATATCAGATGAAAAATTAAACAAAACGGGAAACTCAAAAAAGAGTAAAACCGAGTCAACAATTCAAATAGGGTTGTTTCTTGATAATAACGGAATCCCATTATCATTTAAAACGTTTTCTGGATACACAATGGATCATAAAGCAATACAATCGTTATTAGATATGCAAAAAAACCAATTAGGTTATCATAGGATTCTTCTTATTGCGGATGCTGATATTAATTCTAATTTTGATCTGAGAGATTTGGTTGAGATGGGCGATGGTTATTTAGTAAGTAAAAGCCTGGAAACTTCTGATAGGCAAATCACAGAATGGGCTCTTGATGAAAATGATTACATTTTTAACGCCGACAAAACTATCAAAACCAAATCAATAATCAGACAAATCGCAGCAGAAAATGAAACCAGCTCCAAGAGCGTTATTGATGAAAAAGTTGTTTCCGTATGGACTCAAAGTTTGTATAAAAAGGAAAAGAAAAGTCTGGATGATCTAATATGGAGATTAAAAGATGATATCCGAAGGGGAAATGTAACAAAAATCTCTCCAAAACATGATAGATACATTAAAAAGGTTGTTTTAAACAATGACGACGGAGAAATAACAGATTATCAAACAACATATGAATTAAATGAAGAGGCAATCAACCAAGCATATATGCAATTAGGTTATCGCACGATACTTACATCTGAAACGAATAATTCAGATATGGACATCCTACATAAATATTATGAGCTGTCACGTATTGAAGAGACATTTAAAGTTATAAAATCAGAATTTGATAAATGTTCATCGAATGTTAGTGTGGATCAACACATAAAAGCGCATTTTACAATAGCTTTTGTTGCATTAACCATTCTTAGGCTACTGCAATATAAGGTGCTTAAACACCTTGGAAAACCGACTGCGCTTGCTGAGAATAGGGAATCTGGTTTGTCTACACAAAAAATTATAGACGCCCTAAATGATTGGAAAATAGGCATACTAAGAGAAGGAATGGAACGGATGATCTTGAAACCTTTCAAAACTGATTTAGAGGATGATATAAAATTAATTGCGAATGCAATCGGATCCAACTCATCTCCTGAAGAATTAATATATGCAAGTTATATTAAGTTGCGAATGAAAATGAATGCTGATTTTGTATTATGAGATTGTACAACCTATTTAAATTTCGAGTTGATTATAAATATACACAATAGTAATTACATTCTGAATGTATTAAAGAAAATAATTTTGTAGGGTAGTTTTGAAAATAAGGATCTTGGTATATACAATTAGAATTATCAAAATAAGTTGTTTTTATATTTAAAATGTGGTATAATTAATAAAAAAAAGGGAATAGGCGTTATGACTGAAACGGGTCTAATGATAATTTTCATAATTTTAACAATTGGATTTGGCTTGTGTTCTATTTTCAGTTTTCATTTTGGTGGTCGTAATAGTTACGAATCCAAGCAAAAGCGCCTGCGAAAAAGACAATCCAAGTTTTAATTTTTTGTACCATCATTTAGCTTTTATAGAAAAACAGGTTGATTTTAGGCTGGAATCCCAGAGCTGCAACTATTTAAATTGTTATTATTGTTTTCTTAATATAAATGGTCTAAGAAACTTTAGAAAGTTGCGTTTTTGTTAATAAACCTTTTAATAATATTTTAAAAATTCCCAGAAATGAATGAAATTAACATATTTCTACAGTCTTCGCATTCGATTGTATACTCGACCAATATTGATTGTGCTTCAATGAGGTCGCCCTCAGTTTCAAATTGAATCCTGTATTGTTGAACATTACTTTCTAACGCTTTGTTATATAATCCTAGCATTCCGTCTTTTAAAGCAAATATTTTGTCGCAGTAAGATTCAATTCGAGTAAGATTATGTGTTACAACTATAATTCATCCATTTTCAGATTTGAGTTGATTTATAAGGGAAATAATATACATAGTTGAATCATTGTCAACTGAATTGAAGGGCTCGTCTGACAATATAATATCTGCATTAGTTGCTAAAACGATTGCTATAGCTAGTTTTTCTCACATACCTTGTGAGTATTTTTTTACTTGTTTGTCTAAATAATTTGTCACACCTAGATTGTTTATAGTTTCAATTGCACGTGGTCTAAATTCTTTATCTAGCATGTATTCAATATTCTCTCCTCCCGTATAATCATTTATAAAAACAGGGTTGTCTATAAGTGCTGAAATGTGTTTGCTTATATTTGTAATACCCGTAAAATCCATTTCGAGTCTCTATACTATTTTAAGTAATGTAGTCTTTCCACTCCCATTTTTGCTGGCATTGCCCAGACATTGACCTTTATCTAATGTTAAACTTAGCCCGCTTAAAACAACATTGCTACCTTGCGATTTATAAACATTTATAAGAGTTAGTAAATTCTCATTCTTCATCTGAAAAATACTCCATTTCAAAATCCACACCTTCGTCGTTGCAAATTATTTTTATTCCCATATCTTTATTTATTTTTCCTCCTTCTGGTTCGTATAAGCTGTAAATTAGGCTACAATTTAGTGAAATGGTTTTGGCCTCGCGGTTTATCTGACGAAGATAAGGACCATTAAGTTTTTCGTATAGATTTACTAGTGAATTGAAGTCATTAGCAGGAGCAAGTTCATCCCATGTTACAAAATTAGACATACCAGCGGCACTGATATTAAAATGAACAGCTACATCTTTTGGAAAAGGAAAACGCAACTGCATCGCTATATCAGTATAAAGCGAACCAAACTCATTTCTGATAGAAACATACGAATCATCAAAGAAAACAATTCTAAAAAAATATCCTTTATGTGCTAACAAAAATATTTCAGCTCCATCTTCGCTAATTGATAACAAAACATCATCGCTCGTTTTTACAATATTAAATATTTCATCATTTCGCGCTGTAAAACTTATTTCTCCATAATGATAGTCTGGTCTGATTTTGCCTACATTTTGTTTTCCAAATGATAGGATTATTGAATTGTCAAAACTTGCAATACTAACTTCCCTTTTGATTGATATAATGATGAAATAAGCACCTGTACAGAAACAAATTAGGAGTACTACTATAAGTGGGAATAAAAGTATCTTGTTCTTTAAAATTTTCATGAATTACCTATACTACTTTTGTTAGTGTGAAAATTAAAGATAATCAACTAACAGGATAGTATTAATATTGAACATAATCACTACCACCTTCAACAGCTGACCAGTCATGATTTACTATTATAAAGCGTTCTATTTTTGAAATGATAATAGCAAAAAACACTGATTTTTGTGAATATTTTATATCATATTCAGTATATCCTACTACATGCATGCTGTGATCTAAACAGAAAAAACTGATGTCTTGCCTTTATTAAGATAAAAACCTCTAGATGCAGATGCTATTAAGGTGCACACAAGAGGTTCAGTTAGTGTTCTAATAATATTCTACTAATTTGCCGAAGCACGCAAAATTAAATTCTAATTGTATTTGTGATTTGCAAATTAAATGCAGGAGCTAATTAATAAGATTATCAAATAATCAGTGATTTTCCTGTCATTTCAATTGGAACATCAATTTGCATCATATCTAAAAGTGTAGGTGCAATGTCACATAATCTGCCGCCGGAGCGCAGTTTAAAATTACCTGATTTTACTAAAACGAGAGGTACTGGATTGGTGGTATGTGCTGTGAATGGCGAACCATCACTCTCTATCATTTTTTCTGCGTTACCATGATCAGCTGTGACGATTGCATTTCCTCCAGTTTCAAGTATTGCGTCAATAACAGTTTTAAGACAGACATCAATAGTGTCAACGGCTTTAACAGCGGCATCAAATACGCCTGTGTGCCCTACCATATCACAATTAGCAAAATTTAGTATCATTACATCATATTTTTCTGATTTTACAAGCTTAGCTGCTGTTTCAGCGACAATATATGCACTCATTTCGGGTTGCAAATCATATGTGGCAACTTTCGGTGAAGGTATGAGTATTCTGTCCTCACCAGGTTCTGGTTGTTCTATGCCAGAATTAAAAAAGAATGTCACATGAGCGTATTTTTCGGTTTCAGCTATTCTAAGTTGCTTAAGATTTCTTTTAGATAGCACTTGTCCTAAATTATTAGTTAAACTTTGTGCATTGAACGCTGTAAGGATACCTTTAAAAGATTCATCGTATTTAGTAAACCCAACATAAAAAGGAGACAAAGGGCCCTTTTTTCTAATAAAACCTTCAAACTTTTCCTGTATAAATGCTCTAGTTAGTTCGCGAGCTCTATCAGGTCTGAAATTAAAGAAGATAATGCTATCGCTTTGTTTTACACGTCTTGTAGGTTTTCCATTGGCGCATATCACAGTTGGCACAATAAATTCATCGGTTACACCGTCAGCATAGCTTTGACGAATGGCTAGCTCTGCATCTAGGGCATGTATGCCCTCACCATCAGTTAGCGCAGTGTAGGCTTTTTCAACGCGATCCCATCTGTTATCACGATCCATCGCATAATACCTGCCCATTACAGAGGCTATTGTGCCAAATTTTAGTTCATCAATATATTTTTGCAATTTAACAATATAGTCAGCACCGCTCGTAGGACTCACGTCACGTCCGTCCATAAAACAGTGGATATATATATTATCAAGGCCAGATTCTTTTGCCATCTTGATTAAGGCAAATAAGTGATCAATATGACTATGTACACCGCCATCAGATAATAGGCCAAAGGCATGTAGCGCGCGCCCAGGGATTTTTGCGTTTTCAATTGCAACGGAGAGAGCCTGGTTTTTAAAGAAATCACCATCGGATATTTCCTTAGAAATACGAGTTAATTCTTGGTAAACAATGCGTCCAGCGCCCATATTTATATGTCCAACTTCGCTATTCCCCATCTGACCATCTGGCAATCCAACATCTAAACCGCTAGCGCCTATTTGTGTATGTGGGTATTTATCGCAAAGAGATTTAAAATACGGTGTACCACTAGCGAGCACAGCGTTTCCTTTAACTTCATTCGAAATCCCAAAGCCATCTAAAATAATTAAAGCATTAATCATGTAATATTAACTCCAAATAACTACCAGAACAAGAAGATTAGTAATTTACTACTTTAGCAAAATCTTCTGCTTTTAATGAAGCACCACCGATTAACCCACCATCTATAGAAGGCATAGCCATTAATTCTTTAGCATTCTTAGGATTCATGCTGCCACCATATTGTATGCGTATAGCTTCAGATGGTGCACTCCCATAAAGCTTTTTGATTGTTTTACGTATAACAGAAATTGTTTCTTCCGCATCTTCTGGTGAGGATGTTTTGCCTGTACCTATAGCCCAAATGGGTTCATAAGCAATAACAATCTTTTTTAAGTCTTCTTTTGGAATATCTTTAAATGCCTCAATTGTTTGTCTAGACACAACGGTTATTGTTTCGTCCTGTTCATGTTGTTCTAGAGTCTCGCCAACGCAAACTATAACTTTAATTCCATTTGCAATTGCGGCTTTAATTTTGGCATTTACAGTTTGATCAGTCTCACCAAAATATTGTCTTCTTTCACTATGCCCTATTATGACATATTCAACTTTCAATTCCTTTAGCATAGAGGCGCTAATTTCACCAGTGAAAGCGCCTGATTCTGCCCAGTGAACATTTTGAGCACCGAGTTTAATTTTTGTGCCTTTTAGGGCTTTCTTAACCAGTGCAAGATCAACAAATGGAACACATACAACAACTTCACAAGTAGCATCTTTTACTAATGGTGCAAGCTCTGTCACAAGTGTTTTTGCTTCTTCTGGAGTTTTGTTCATTTTCCAGTTGCCTGCGATGATAGGTTTTCTCATTTTAAATATTCTCCTAAATTTATCTTACTTATTTATCGTTTAAACATATTACGCCAGGTAATGGGAGTCCTTCGAGGAATTCTAATGTAGCTCCGCCACCAGTTGAAATGTGACTAACATATGAGGCATAACCAGAAGCTTTAATAGCTGCTGCACTATCTCCGCCGCCAACGATTGTGGTAGCTGCTGTTTTTGACAGAGCACAAGCAATCGCTTCAGTCCCATTTTTGAATTTAGGCATTTCGAATACGCCTAGTGGTCCATTCCAAATAACAGTTTTAGCATTCAATATTTCATTGGTGAACAACTCAACACTTCGAGGTCCTATGTCTAAGCCCTGCCAACCATCTGGTATATTGCCTTCAACTATTTTAGCATTTGCGTCATTTGAAAATGCGTCCGCTATTATGTTGTCAACAGGCAACAAGAGTTTCTTTTCTAGTTTTGAGGCTTTTAACATTAATTCTTTTGCAAGTTCAATTTTGTCTGTTTCACACAAAGATGAACCCACACTCAAACCATTAGCCGCATTAAATGTATATGCCATTGCACCGCCGATAATGAGTGTGTCAACTTTTTCGAGAAGGCTATTTATAACACCAATTTTATCACTAACCTTAGCACCACCTAAAATTGAGACGAAAGGTCTTTTGGGATTTTCTATTGCATTACCTAAAAACTCAAGCTCTTTTTCCATTAAGAAACCAGCGACAGCTATAGGCGCAAAGCCGTAATTAACTATGCCAGCAGTTGATGCATGAGCTCTGTGTGCGGTACCGAAGGCATCATTCACATATATGTCACAATAGTAAGCCAGCTCTTTGCAAAACCACTTTTCATTTTTTTCTTCTTCGGCGTGGAATCGGAGGTTTTCTAAAAGCACAATTTCACCTGGTTTTAGCTCATCAACTTTCAACCTAGCGTCTGAACCGATAACGTCTATTGAAAATTTCAAACTATCACCAAAAAACTCTTTTTTAAGCTTTTCAGCAACAGGTCTTAATGAGTATTTGAGGTCAACAGCACCTTTGGGTCTGCCGAGGTGAGAACAAAGTATGACTTTAGCTCCATGATCTTTTAGATAATTAATAGTAGGTAGTGCAGCTGTTATCCTAGTCATATCTGTAATTTCGCCATTTGATATCGGCACATTAAAATCGACTCTAACAAGGCACTTTTTGCCAGCCACGTCCACATCTTTTATAGTCTTTTTGTTCACTAAAGAACCTCCAGTCTTCTATGGTATGCAAACCAAACTGATAAATTTGTTTTGCTAATTAATTATAACACTCAGATATTAGATAATCAACAAAATAAAAATAGAATTTTAATAATTATCAAAAATAGCGAATAATTTCATTGTAAACTATAAATATTATGAACGCGAGTAGTTATAATGAGCGAATATTCGAGTCCTCGCATTAAATCAACCTGTAACTTTTAATCTTTAAAAATTAAAATATTTATTTTTTTTATTTTCCAAAAAATAGGTGCCTTTAAATCATGCTTTTTGTCTTTCTTTGTGTTATAATGTATATTCACTATACAGCTAATAGGAGATTTTAGCAAATGACGCTTCCTGAATGAGCTATGTCCTACAATAAAAAAGGGACATGAGATTAAGCAGATACGCGGTAAATACTATCTTTATACGCTTGGATCAAAATACGATAAAGATCTTAAAAAGTCTGTAAAGTTAGCAGGCGAATATTTGGGCACAATAACACCTGAAGGATTTAATCCAAAAAAAATTATGTTGCCACATAATCCTAAAATCCGCATCCTAAAATCCGCAAAAATTACGATAATGACCGACAAAAAGTTTAAAAAAATTTTTAACCGGTGAAAAATCCTATTGGTGTTTTTAATGCGTTATTTTACTTGCCAATCATACAATCGTAATATACAATTACTATAATAAAAGTTTTTAATACTTTTAAATATTAAACTTCTTTTTCAAAACTCGGGAATAGTTAAAAACATGCCAGTTATAGATTTTGATTCGCAGGGTTTTGATGATTTGGATTAATATTTGACAATGTAGTCAAAAACATATCACTCATTACAAATTCGGTTTTTGTAAAAATTAAATCAAAAAAACTTGTGTTTTATTGGTTTTTATGATTAAAGTTTAGAATTTTTTGAGATGTTCTATTGTGCAAAATACTTTTGGCGATACAATCATGAAATAATTGTATTATCTGAGGTAAATTGGAAACCAAATTAAATAAATCGCGAGATGATTTTCATGCAAAACAAGGCTTGAAGGCCTTTTATTCGAATTGTTCTTGAAAAAATTTCAAAAGTCATGGCGGCATTTTATACAACTCAAGAACACAGCTAGTATTCATTGAAATGCCTTTGAAACGTAATTGATATTAACTTTAAAAATTTTTTGAGTAGGTTTAATAATTCTCATAAATCTTTATAAGAATTATATGCAGATGAGTTTAAACCATGAATCTTAATAAAAAATAAAGTAGAAAATCATGCATATGTTCTGACAAAACAATTAAACCTACGTCCATCTAAAAATTGACTATTCAAAAATGTTTTAAATCTTTTATTATGTGAACCTTAACAATTTGAAAACTTCCGAAAACTAGGTATAAAATGCTTGCACCCAAGCTAATTAATTTTGATCATGGTTACAAGATAAAAGGTCTAGAACATTACTAATTACGTCTTCCAATTGTGGATAAAAAGCGGATTCACAACAATATTGTGGTGTGATTGTATTAGATGAGCCTATTACGAGGGGAGGCATCTTAAGATATGAAAAACATTTGCTAGTAATCTCAGATGCCATATTTTTCATTATTGAGTTGCTTTCATAGGATTCGCCGATTATTAGAAGATGGGATGTTTTTTTTACAGAGTCACAAATTACAGAGTAATCAAGTGGTGAAATGCTTCTAACATCAATTACTTCTGCTGAAATAGCATATTTTGCGCTTAAAATGTCTGATGCAGTTATAACGGTATATAGTATGGGGCCAATGGTCAAAATTGTTACATGTTCTCCACTTCGTTTGATGTCGGGGATGCCAAATTCAATCTCATAATAATCTATAGGCACACCTTCATTTGCAAAGTGTTCAGTGATATTATGGGTTTTTCTGCTCTCAAAAAACAATACTGGATCATCTGAAGAAAGTGCTCGATTCAAAAGGCCTTTACAATCATAAGGAGTAGAGGGATAAACAATTTTTAAACCTGGGATATGTGCTAAAACTGATATAAGGTCTTGTGAATGTTGCGCTCCATAATTAGAACCCACGCAGACGCGAATTACAATTGGAAGCTTAAAATATTTTCCACTTAATGAATGCCATTTTGCCAATTGATTTATAATCTCATCTGCTGCCCTTGTTAAAAAATCCGCAAACATTATTTCAATAATCACGCGTCCACCCATAAATGCGTATCCTATAGCGGATGATACTATAGTAGCTTCTGATATAGGAGAATTAAATAATTTTTCGTAACTTAAAGACTCACTCAGCCCGTCATATACACCACATACGCCACCCCATTCTCTAACATCTTCTCCATATGCGATTAAATCAGGTATACGATTAAATCCCATGGACACTGCTTCATAAAGTGCTTCACTTATATTTATATCCAAACGACTTTTCTTAGATATTGCATCTGATCTTGAATTTTCGAGTAATTGGATGTTAGAATTTGCAGGATATGGAATGCGTGTGTTTGAAAACAAAGAAAACTCAAAATATTTTTTAGCTTCGGATTTAGTAAAGTCAGGAGTATTAATTGCACTAACTAACGCTTTTTTGATATTTTCAATTATTGATGAGTCAATAAAAGCAATTTCATCTGGGCATAATATTTGGCTTGATACAAGGTTTCTAGGATAGGTGCTCAAAGGATCATATTTTTCCCAGGCGCTAATTTCGTCACTTATTCTATAAGCAGACTTATCAGACAAAGAATGTCCTTCAAATCTGTATGTAACTATATCTAGCAACGCAGGTCCCATCCCATTTAAAAGGATTGTTTTTTTTCGTGTAAACGCATCGATTACAGCAAATGGATTTTCACCGTTTATGCGCTCCGCATGGAGTTGAGATGGGGATATTCCTGCACCAATTCGCGCTAGCAAATCGAATGCCATAGTTTCACCCCGGGTTTGCCCACCCATCCCATAACCATTATCTGAGACTGCAAATAATACAGGAATACACCCCTTGTTTTTCCATAGATATTTAAATTGATCCATAGCAGCAAAATTCATTGATTCATAAACAACCCCACACCCCAGCGCGCCATCGCCAATGTTAGAGACAATTATAGAAGGTTTTTTGTGAATCATATTATATAACCCAGATCCTGTAGCGATAGGAGCACTTCCACCAACAATACCATTATTGGGGAAAACACCAAATGGTGCAAAAAACATGTGGATAGATCCAGCTGCTCCGTATTGAAATCCAGTTGGTTTTCCTAAAATCTCGGAAAACGCGCCATATAAAATAAAGTCAGTTGCTAACTTTTTAATGTTTTTATGTTTTGATTTGTTAACTTCATTAAAGATAGCGCCATTATTATATTCCACCAATAATGAATATAGTGCATCATCTGTCATCCTGTCTATTGTGAATAGTGATTTTGCTATTAGTTCACCATGTCCTCTATGGCTACCATAAATTATATCATCTGTAGATAAAGTGTATGCCTCGCCAACTGACAACGCCTCTTGTCCTATTGCAAGATGAACTGGACCGCGATATTTATGTGATATTCCCATATATCCACTAGAAGTTTGCATTTTTGATAAAGCTAGCTCGAATTCGCGTATATATTTCATTATATAATAAATTTGAATCAAGTCATGTTTTGAATAATAGCTGCATTCATCACAGAATTGCTTGTTATATTGATTAACAGGTATTTTTTTAAATTTAATGTACCCAGGTTTCAAATAAGTTTCGGGATTAATAAATTGGCTTTTTGGCATGTGCTTGTCCTTTGGTAAATTCTTAAGGTACTACAGTTTAACAAATGCTATTTTGTAAAGAACAAATCAAAGCAGTAAATTTTGATACTGTAATACAATACGAGGGGTAGATCTAAAAGTTTAAAAGGTGCAATGATATACAATTAATACTATATGATAGTACTGGCGAGTCTATAAATTATATCAATATTTCATGCATTTTGCAAATTTATTGTTAATAAAGAATTTTAGTTATTGACGTCAAAATCCAAGTTGCTAGTTAACAGCTTTGACAGGCGAGTTAGTATAAAAAGATACCCTATTGTCCCAGCTAAGTATTCAAAAGGTGAGACATGAGAGCAAAGAAGAGAGAGGTATCACGAGTCAATAACAAAATGGGTAAAAACCTAACAAATTCGAGTTTTGAAAATTGTTTGCAACCTTTATGCTGAAAACTGATAATTAAACATATTTTGCAATGTCTACTCCTTGCTTTTTGATAATTCAATAAACGACGCAACGGATTAAAACATAATAACAGAACATAAAACAATACCCATGAAGAAATACTTTAAAATAGAAAATGAGTTAAGAATTATCGAGAAAAGTAGTTGGATGGGTTTATAGCTATTACTAATGATCTAGTTAAACATAGTTAAACAAAGTTGCTGGAAAAGTGAAGTCGGAATATAGTTGATTCCTGGGCATCGGTGATGAATTACCTTCAAAAACAAAAAGTTTTTTATTGTAACTAAATTGAGGGATAGCAGCAAAAAGGGATTTTATTTAATCACGAAAAAAAGGATTTCTTGATTATAGTGACAATGTCTGTTATAACACTACAAAATGCTACTGATGTAGATATGTTGAAACCTATAGAAAAATTATTGGTGACAAATTATATTGAAGAGATAAACAATAAAATGATATCTAATGGTGTTTTCAAGTGACCGTGTTGAATTAACATTAAGGACCTTAAAAAATAAAACAAAAAAGTAAAAAAAAACCGCAAATTTCAACTCCTAAAAAACGAGCTTTTAGTCATTTCTTTGTAATATTAAATGGATTTTAGCTGTTGAAATTAAAAGTAGCAAAAAAAAACAGGAGATTATACTAAACTTTTCAATTATATATCATGCAATTGCAAGCATTTTATTTGACATTGTATAATATAAATTTGTATAATTAACATGCAAGATTAAAGGGAATTTTGCTGAGATATGTTTATCTGCAAGATATAATTTAATTAAGATGAATTATTATTAAATTAAAAAGGAGTTATACAACATGAAGCGTACTTATCAACCTAAAAAAAGACATAGACAAAAAGTACATGGATTTCGTCAAAGAATGAAAACAAAAGGTGGTAGAGCAGTCATAAAAAGAAGAAGGAACAGAGGTAGATCTAACCTATCTGCTTAAACCACAAATAAATGCGTAAGGAATATAGATTAAAAAATAGCGCTAGTTTCAGTTATATTTACAAAAATGGAAGATTAATATCTTCTTTCATAATGAATATAAAGTATGTTAAAGCAATTAATTTGAAAGTAGGCATTAGCGTCAGCAAAAAAATCGGAAACAGTGTCGTTCGAAGTTTGATTAAACGACGAATCCGAGAGAGTTTTAGATTACTAATTCCTTACATTAAATTTCCAAACAACTATGTAGTCGTTGCAAAACCTGGTATTGAAAAATGTGATTATCATTTTATATCAAGTGAAATCAAAAGATTACTAAAAGAAGCGAGGCATTTGTCGTTAATTGAAGGAAGTATTTAAATTTTTAATTCTAATATACAAAAATACTTTTAGTCATAAAGTTGGTAAAAATTGTATTTATACTCCAACCTGTTCTATGTATGCATATGATGCGATAGACAAGTATGGTGCTATTATAGGTAGTTTTATGGCTGTAAAACGTTTGCTTCGTTGTAATCCTTTTGCGAAAGGTGGCTTTGATCCAGTCAAAGAAAATTTAAGAGGTGCCGTTAAATGGGTAGTATGATGCTCGCGGTTGAGCTGAATTGGATTGGTAAATTAATATATCAATACTTGTATAGTTGGGTAAATGGATGGGTTTCTAGCAATGATATAATCGGCGCTTTTGCCGTAACCGTTATTTTGTTTACCATTTTCCTAAAAACTTTAACGCTTCCTTTAGATATTTGGCAAAAACGCATAGCGCGAAAAAATGCAAAAAAAAGCATCTTAATGAAGGATGACTTAGAAAAAGCAAAAAAATTATGCGGTGATAATCGCGAAATGATGATGATTAAGCAGCGTGAAATTAATAAAAAATACAAATACAATCCACTGGCTGCTTGTCTTCCTTCAATTGTAACATTAGTAGTTTTTATGGTTGTCTTAACAGGTTTTAATAGTGCAGTTAGATTTCATAATTACACAGTGTTTGCAGATTTAACTGATGTATATGAGAGTGCATACTCCGAATCAATAAATAAATTACTACAAACTGATGGCAATGAACAGGCCACTGTGGAACAATCACAAACAGCAACTCTTGCTGCGGAATCTGCTGTTTTAGAAGCATACAAACCTGAGAGGTTTTTGTTGACGATAAACATTTTTATGCCAGACACAATGAAACTGCCTATTCCTACGATAAAGGAATTTACTGGCACTTCTTTAGGTGATCTCAGAATAGAAGGCATTGATTCTAATGAATACAGTAAGGTTATGCGATCTATTATTCAAAAATACAATGTAAAAGAAAATGGGAAAAATGCGCAAAACGGCTGGTTTGTATTACCCATTTTAGCAGTTGTATTAAGTCTGATATCTGCTAAATTTATGAAACCACCTGAACAAATGGCGCAAATCACCCAGACAGAAGAACAACAACAAAAAGCAAAATCACAGGCAAAGATGATGCAATACCTTATGCCAATCATGATGGGAATTTTCCCAATGTTTTATAGTACGGCATTTGCCTTATATATGGTAATTAGCAGCATGATAACAACAATACTTAATTTAGTATATAATGTTTATGCGAAACGTGCTGATGAACGTGAAAAGGATATTATGTTGAGCACAACATTAAAATAACTCTTTGCTTGTTGGTTATAACTATTAATAAAAACAAGTTGCATTTTTTGACGTAGCATGGTAAAATATATATAGGCAGTCATTCTATTTTAGATTGATAGCTAAATTAATAGAGAACATGCCTAGATCAAATTTAGTTAGGGGTATTATGAGGTGGCAAAGCCAACAGGGCGATAAATTGTGTGCAAAGAAATATTGACAAGCATACATAGCATAAATTGAAATAATTAAAAGGAGAAAGACTTAATTATGGAAAAAGATGATACTATTACTAACATTGGTGTTGAGCAATCTATTGAGAGTCAAAATTTGCAACCAGATACAGATGATGGCAAAAAAGAGGCTAGAACTCCAGAGTATCTAAATGAAGTAGCACAAAAAGTTACAGAGTTTGTTATGAATCTGTTAGAAAAAATGAATATAACTAGCACGGTTGCTACTACAATAGTAGATGGGGAAATAAATGTCCAAATATCTGGATATGGCGCAGCACAAGCAATTGGTTTTAAGGGAGAGGTGTTGGACGCAATTCAATATTTTACGTTAGTTATTGCTAATAAAAAAGATACTGAATTTCTTAGAGTTTTAGTAAATGCTGGAACTTACAGAGAGAGAAGAACCGAGTCTTTAAAGAATCTTGCTTTACAAAAGGCTTATAAAGCCTCAGTTATTGGACACAGAATTCCATTAGAGCCAATGAACCCATTTGAGAGGCGAATAATACATTCTGCTCTTATAAATGACCAATATGCACGCACTGAATCTCAAGGTGAAGGAAAAAATAGACATGTTGTTATAATTCCCCATATTGAAAAGAAATCTTACGGATATGGGAATAAACCACAGTATAATAGAAATTCTGGATCGCAAAGAGGTAACTATAATTCTGATAGAAGATCAAATTATGGTGACAACAGATCGTCTAACAGGCCATATAATAAGCCATATGGAGAGCAGAGGCCTCAACAATCTGATAGCAATCATCAAAGAAGCAATCCTAATGGATTTAATAGGTATAATAATTCTAACCAACAAAGGACACCATATAATTCTAATCAGCAAAGACCTTACAACAATCAAAATCCAAACCAATCTCGTCCATATAATCCTAATCAACAAAGGCCATATAATCCCAATCAACAGAGACCACCATATAATTCAAATCAATCTCGTCCATATAACCCTAATCAACAAAGGCCGTACAATCCAGGTTATAATAGAGATAGATCATATAACAACCAAAACAACCCAGACAGCAATGATAAGGAATAATCATTACTTAAAATAATCACTAAAACTAATAGTTAGAGTTTTTTGCAATGTTGGTTTGAATAGATATACTTACTTTGAACTGATAAACAATTAGATAATTAATTATTTTTAATGCATTAAGAAAAGATAGAATGAAATTTATTATTTACAAGTAAAAGGTTTAAAATGGAAAACACAATTGTAACTAGTCAAAAAGAATTGAACGAATTGCCAGATGCATGGGATAAGCCGATAGTTATTGACTCAACATCAGATGAGGTAATTAGCATTTATGATGCAAACAAATATCATACAGCAATTAGAGTTGTGGGAAAAAGTATTGTTGAGATTTATGGTAATGTAGTGATTAAAGCTGAGAATAACTCTGTAATTCGTGCATATGACAAATCTAAGGTTGATGGGCATCATAGTTCTAAGATATTTGCTTATGAAGATTCTAGTATCACAGGACATGATAAATGTGAAATAAATGCTTTTGGAAATTGTCAAATTGAATTATATGATCGTTCAATAGCGCAAGCATTTGAAAAATGTTATATTATTGCGCATGATATGTGCGATGTTCACGCGCACGAGGAATGCTATGTAACTGGTTATGATTTGACAATAATAAATGCATTTGAAAATTGTACTATTTCAGCATATAATTCTGCAATCGTATTTGGATCTAATTATTGCAAAATTTCAGCATACGACACATCAATTATACATGTTAAAGATCGTTCTTGTGAAGTTTCAGGATACAATAAAACAAGGATTTTCCTTGAATTTCATGATTAGAACTTATGTATTGCGGCGTCTGATGTCTTTGTTGTTAACTAAAAACAAAAATTATATGATACAAAACGAAAACACAATCATGCGATGAATAAAAATACAGATACAATAATGGCTTGTGCTACCCCTTTAAATGCAATAGGTGCAATAGGGATTATTAGGATATCGGGTGGCGAATCACATCCATTGTTAGCAAAAATTTTCAAGCCCTACAAAGAGCAAAAAGATTGTCATGCGTTAATGCAATTAGGTGAGATAACTACGAAAAATTTCAAAGATAAATGTTTTGCAGTTAAATTTTATGCACCTAATTCATACACTGGTGAGGATATGGCTGAGATCCAATTCCATGGTGGGGTTGCTATTGCAAGAGGCGTATTAAGGTCGTTATCACTTTTAGGTTGTAGAATTGCGGAACCTGGAGAATTTACAAAACGTTCATTTCTAAATAACAAATTAACACTTAATGAAGCAGAGGGTATTGCTGATATTATTAACGCCCAATCAGAATCTCATGCTATGCAAGCATATAGAATGTTAAGTGGTGAATTTTCAAAAATAGTGCATGATGCCTGCAAACTATTACTAGACGCGATTGCCTCAGTTGATGTGATTTTGGATTATCCAGAGGAAACATCGATTGAAGATTTTGATAAAATAATAGTTAATCTGAAATCAATTGAAGCGCAATTTATTAAAATATTAGATTCTAGTGCAAATCGCAGATACATCGAGTATGGCATAAACGTGGTAATAGCTGGGATGCCAAATACAGGCAAATCTAGTTTATTAAATGCAATAATCAAGGATGAACGTGCGATAGTTACTGAAATTCCTGGTACGACACGTGACATTTTGAAAGAGAGCATAGAAATTGATGGTGTACGAATTAATTTTATAGATACAGCGGGAATACACGATTCTTCTGATGTTATTGAACAAATCGGCATTGATAGAGCGTTAGTTGCTATAAAATCTGCAGATATAGTATTAGTGCTAACTGATTTGTCTGAAAGTCCTTCAAATCTAGAAAAACATTTGTTAAAGGAGCTGCCAATTGAGAAGACTATTAAAGTAGGTAACAAATCTGATATAAAAAGATTTAACAAGAAAACTGACATTAATGTTAGTGCTAAAACTGGTTGTGGAATTGACGAATTAATTATATGTATATTCAAGAAACTGCAACTAACTACAGATGTAGGATACATTACTAGAGAAAGACATTTAGAACTTGTCACATCCGCATTGCAATCTATACGCATTGTATTAACCACATATACTATTGCATCTCCTGATATAATTGCGGAAGAATTAAAGGAAGCGTATAGATGTTTAACGGAAATCACTGGTGAAAATGCCACTGAGTCTGTAATTGACAAGATATTTTCAACTTTTTGTGTAGGTAAATAATTGAATAAGGAATATGATGCAATTGTCATAGGTGCGGGACATGCAGGGATTGAAGCTGCCTATGCGCTTGCAAAATTAGGTAAAAATACATTACTAACTTCTATGTCTCTAGATTCGATAGGTTTTATGGCATGTAATCCCAATGTGGGTGGAAGTGCAAAGGGGCATTTAGTAAAAGAGATTGATGCTTTGGGTGGTTTGATGGGAGAGATCGCTGATTTAGCCACAATACAAATTAGGATGCTGAATTTAAGCAATGGTCCTGCTGTGCATAGTTTAAGAGCTCAGGTTGATAAAAATCTTTATCACCGAAAAATGAAGGAAAGACTGGAAAATACTGAAAATTTGACAATACTTCAGTCAGAAGTTGCAAATATAATAATTGACGCCAATATTGCTTGTGGCGTCATAACTGCAATGGGAGACAAATATAAAGCAAATGTTGTTATTTTAGCTACAGGAGTATATTTAAATGCAAAAATAATAACAGGTGAATATTCGAAATTGTCTGGACCCAATGGTTTTTACAGAAGTGAAATATTAGGAAATAATTTAAAGAGTATAGGATTGCCCATTAGACGTTTCAAAACAGGCACGCCCCCACGTGTTATGGGAAGCACTGTGGATTTTGCTAAGATGACAGTGCAAAATGGTGATAATGATAGACTTAGTTTTAGTATTATAACTGATTTTGATGTAAGAAATGACATGTTGTGTTATTTAACCTACACAAACGAGGACACACACAAAATTATTTTGTCTAATCTTGACAAAGCACCATTATATAACGGTGCAATAGAAGGCACTGGCCCCAGATATTGTCCTTCAATTGAAGATAAAGTTGTGCGTTTTAAAGACAAATCAAGACATCAATTATTTATAGAACCAGAGGGTGCAGAAACAAATGAAATGTATGTGCAAGGTTTATCTACTTCGCTTCCATATTACATTCAGGAAGAAATATTAGCTACAATCCCAGGTCTTGAAAATGCCAAAATTACAAGATATGGTTATGCTATAGAATATGATTGTATAGACCCTCAAGCATTATTACCAACACTTGAAACAAAAACGGTTAAAGGCTTATTTTGTTGTGGTCAAATCAATGGCAGTAGTGGATATGAAGAAGCTGCTGCGCAAGGTCTCATAGCTGGAATAAATGCCTGTCAGTATGTTGACAAAAAAGAGCCATTTGTTTTAAAAAGAGATGAAGCCTACATAGGCGTTCTAATAGACGATCTAGTTACAAATGGCACTAATGAACCATATCGAATGATGACATCCAGGGCAGAATACAGGTTATCTTTAAGGCAGGATAATGTTTACTTTAGATTATCTGATTTGGGAAAGAAAACAGGATTGACAGATTCCTTTAGATATGAAAAATATTTGCAAAAAAAGTCAGAAATTGAGGCATTAGAAAAAGTAGCTATTACAAAGATTAATCCTAGTTGTATAACCGAGTTGTTCAAAGAATGCAATGAAAACTTGCCAAAAAATTCGATATCGATAAAAGATTTATTTAAAAGACCAGGAATAAATGCTCAGGCGCTTTCAAAGTATATACCAGAACTCAGTAAATTTGCACCAGACGTTTTACATCATTATGAAGTTGAGACCAAATACGAGGGGTATTTATCAAGACAAACGAGGGACGTAAAAGCTATGGAAAAAATGGAAAACTATTTATTACCACCTGAAATTGATTATTTAAGTTTACATGGTTTAAGAATTGAAGCTAGACAAAAACTAGAAAAGGTAAGGCCACGAACATTGGCGCAAGCCAGTCGAATTAGTGGTGTAACTCCAGCGGATATTAATGTATTAATTGTTTTTTTAAAAAGGAAATGAGAGTTTAATTGTCTGACTAATGGTATCTAGTAAAAACCATTCAAAGAAAGTTATAAAAAGTCTAGACCTCAACATAGATTTTTCTAATTTCCATGAATGAACTATACATCATATAAATACCCACGAGATCGCCGTATATTCTGCCAAAATAAGCCATCCTCGATTTGTATTCGCCATCTATATATGCATAGAAATTGAAGAAGTCATTTTCACGATAAGTGGTGTTGCCTAGTGCTTCTATGCTAATATATGTAGGACAATCATCAAATGCTACTCTTAATTGTACCGAAATATTACTTCCAGGCAATAATAATTTGCTAACGGTTTTGGGCGCAAACTTCATTTTATAATATCCATTTTTAGCTTCATATTCAATTTCTGTTATTTTTAATGCATAACTGCTTCCATCTGGTAAAACGTATTGGAATACTGAGTTGTAATCTACTTTGTGTTGTATGAATATTGATTGGTGGACTCTTCCTTCAAAACTTACACTATCTGCATTAAAACAAGAAACTAAGTATTGATCATCGCCATATGGTGATATAGATGCAACAACACCATTAACGCCTGCTAATACAGATTTATTATTGGAGTCAATTCCTAGCAGAGTGCTTGTCTTTACTGCTAGTCCCAAGACTAATGATTTTGAGCGCTTTGAAATAACATGTTGTTTATAAAGTATTGATTCATTGAATAATATAATTGCACTAATTGTTTCATAAGTGCTCATCGATCGATAATACACATCATAACTTTTGTATTTTGCAATATCAAAATCATTAGAGTTGTTGCTATCAGGTTTTGACAGGCTCTCTACATCAATCTCACTTGCAAAATCGTCAAATTCTGTTTTTCTGCTCGAATTGTACAACATTACATATGCAGTCAAAAATATTACGATCAAAATAAAAACAGGTATAATTACATAATAGATTGTTGTATTTCTATGCCTTTCGTTTGATTTTTTCATAATTCTATGCCTCCTGTGGAGTGATCGTAGTATTTTTTCGTTAAAGTCGTATACAATCTATGTACAAAGTATAAAACTAAAGTCAGAATCAAATATCCAAGTGCCATAACAAAATAATTTCTTATAACTAAGTTTTTTGCACCTAAATACATGCTAATTTGCGTTATAAATTCTAAAGGATCTGTATTGATTGTAAACATATAATTTGCATCAGGGTTAATACCTTTAAAAATTAAAAACAAATTAACAAGATGCACCAAAGTCATCATTGATATCATCACTAGAAATACTTTATAAGGTTTTTGATAATCAATATAAGAGACATTGAATTTAAGATACAAAATTGATACAATAATATATATAATATGTGGTATAAATAAGCCCATGACATGATTTGAATACCATAAATAAGTATCATCAATAATCATTGGAATTATCAATGTAAACACAGGTCCAGTCGTAGAATAGTAAAGGATAAATTTGTTTAATAGTATTTTTGGTGGTTCTCTTATTAAAGCAAGTGCCAAAATAAAAATATTCAAGTCACATGCAAATAATGGCATGTTAGCAAAAATAGTAAAATAACCATATTTCAAATAAGCAAACATATCATAAAATTCAAAAGCAAGAGGTACTAAAAGCAATAGTAACAAAATTAGTGTTTGAGTCTTGTGTTCTTTGTATCTTAGTGCAAAGTATATTACAATTGTAAATAAAGGCAAAAGCAAAATATATGAGATATGAACAATATTAAAAGAACTATACATTTTTAACCTAATAAATATAAGCGATGTAAACAGGACCAGAACTAAATTCATCACTTTTTACATAGTAATAATCTTCATCTTCAGAGATTATTAATAAAGGGATTAATTCATATTCATTAGTGTTAAAGCCATTTTCATTAACTATGGCGCGATAAACATATACCTCATTATCTGTTACTTTTACCACAGTGGTTTTTGGAATTTGTGCATAATCATAAGGAATAAACCTACGCGCATTTACTGTTACATATACTCCTCTGTCAAGAGAGATGTCAATCCCGGATAATTCAATTACATATGAAATAGAATTACTAGCTAATTTATAGTCATAATCGGTAAAATTTATAGTTTCAGAGTAAAGTGAAACGTCTATTTCAATTTCATTATTAATTAATGTCTTATATTCACTGATAGGTAGATTAAACTGAATTTTTTGGGACTTTGGGTCATAAATGCTAATTAGTTTGCCATAGTCATTCTCACTTATATACCCTACTTTATAGTTTTCATATTCACTTGCATAGAAGACTTCATTTGATAAATCATCGCGAGCTATAGGAGTGCCAATCTTTATTAACTCTCCAGATTTGATTAATAAAGTATAACCATTGGGTATTAAAATGGTTTCTTCTTCTGTCATGATAACAGTCCCATCGTATTTGCCACCGTAATAATCAGCATAATAACCAACAACTATTGAATCAGCAAATCTACCGAGTTCTAATCTATTATAGTTGATATTATTTGTTAATAAAAACTGTGGTTCACTAAGAGGAGTTTTGTACATAAAAGAAAAAAGCGAAACTGTAAATGTTAGTATTACAAGTAGTGATGAGACTATCGTATATATAATAATTTTATTTTTATCATTCATAACGCAACACACTCACAATATTTTGTTTAACTCCCCACAAAGCTGGTAGAAATCCAAATGCCGTAGTTGTTGCTATCGACATGAGCAAAGGTGTTACAATCCGATCCCAAGTTAAATGCCCTAGAATTGATGAGACTGGAATTTGTAAAATAAATGGCGCCATTGTGGTAAGTAAAAAGATGCCTAAAATTAAGCCACATATTGCACCAAACAAACCCAAGGCAATATTTTCAATGAAAAATTGTAATAGAATATCACCATTACTACCGCCTAATGCTTTTTTGATTCCGATTTCTGGTAAACGTTCTTTAAATGAAAATATCAGTATAATAGACAAACTTAGTCCTGATGTAAACATCATAACTAAGACAATCAAATTAATTATATCAACTATAGATTTAGTTTCATTTGTTAATTCGTTATGTACTGATTCTCTCGAATAGGCTCTCGTTACTTTGTAAACATGTTTTAGTTGCAGGAGAGCTAGAGAAACATCTTTTTTGTTTCTGAATGTGATAATCGTAGCATCAATATCAAAGTAATCTACGTAATCAATATTAGTTGTATTAAAATCCCTAGGAATATACAAGGGGATTGTGGGTGTATCCGTAAATGAAATATCAGAATATCTCAGATTTAGAGCATCAATTGTGCGCAAAACGTCTGGTGTATCAGATAAAATGCCTACAATCATATATTTATCGGTATTTAAAGGCCCATCTGGTCTACCTATAGTAATATGTTGCCCTAGTGGATTGCTGTTCCCAAATAGTAATTTAGCAAAGCTTGAATGAATAATAGTGACATTGCGTTCTAATACTAAATCGTCATTATTAAAAGGGCGACCACATAATAGTAGTGGCTTTTCAATATTGTATGTGGAATCTAAACTTGGAAGATGGTAATTATGAAAATCCAAGGTCACTCCAATAATAGATCCAAAAACAGTAAAATTAATTTCTTCATCAGCAATGTGAAGCTCCATAGTTGCATAGCGATTAAAATACGAAAAACGTTCTCCATTATAAAAATTTTTTAACCTAATCACTTGATCTGGAGTTAGAGCTTCATTTATGAGAATGCTGTGGCTATCAAAACCTTCATACATTTTTTTATAATAATAAATTAAAGCATCTCCATATACATTTGCGACTAAATAAACAGTAATACCAATTATAATACCTATTATTGTAAGGAGAGTTCTGACCTTATGTGTCTTGAGAATACTAATTGAATTTTTAACAATAAGTCCCATTATTTCACCTCATCGAAAACATAAATGTCATCAAAAAAAGAATCATACTCGTTACTATGTGTAACCATAATAATTGTCTTTTTCTCAAACTTACAAAATTCCTTCAAGAGTTCCATCATGTATTTTGCGTTATTACTATCTAAATTACCTGTGGGTTCATCACAAATTACTAATTCAGGACTTGTTATTAGAGCGCGTGTTGCAGCTACACGCTGTTTTTCACCACCACTCAAAACATCCGATTGCTTTCCTAATAACTCTTTAATATCAAAAATTTCTATTAACCGATCAAATAGTGAAGAATTAAATTTGTTTTTATCCAAATACATAAAAGGCAACATGATATTTTCATAAACAGTTAATTTGGGCATAAGGTTATATGATTGGAATATAAAACCTATTTTATTGCCTCTAAAAAACGCTAGTTTTGATTGGCATTTAAAATTAATAGCTATATCATCAAAGTAAAGATTGCCTGAATCTGGTTTGTCCAAAAGACCTATAATATTAAGAAGAGTACTTTTTCCACATCCCGATGAGCCTTTGATGCCAAAAAAGCTAGCATTACTAATGAACATATTGGTGTTTTTTAAAACAACTTTATCCTTAAAAGATTTACAGATGTTGTCTACTTTAACATTCATCTTACCCTCACTAATATCTTTTCAATATTGATATCATCCAAATATATTCCTACTAAAGTGTCAATTTGTCGTCCAAATCGCACTTTGATTTCCGTGTAACCATCACTTGTTTCTATAAGACATGAAAAGTATGAATTTTCACCATTGTAAGGATTATATTGGTTTCCAATGAAGTCACCTGCATATACAAAAACATCACACTCATCGATGCCTGTTTTATATCTTACTGTAATGGTTGCACCAGGCATAATTGAATAGTCAATCTCTGAGGGCAAAAATTTTACACTAATATGATCGTTTACTACTTCATATTCAATTTCCGAAATACTTAAAGGAACTGCCTCGTTGGATTGTAAAACATATTCAAACTGAGATTTATAATTAAAATCATATTTGTAATAGTCATATTGTGGAATATCAGCAATAACGTGATAAGATTGAGAATCAAAACAAGTAATAATATAACTAGATTCCTCAGTTTTGTTTTCGACAAATAAAATTATTCCGTTTATGCTGGATTTAACTTCATTATTTTTAAAATCATATCCAAGCACAGTATCGGTTGTAATTTCATCGCCCAAGGCCACATCTCCTAGTTTTGTTACTTTGTGTTCAACTCTAGAAACCTCGTCAAAAACTACATTCGCAGTGTATTCATTATAGGTGTTTATTTTCTTGCGGATTAGTGTAAGCTCCTTATATAAAACCTTATTATGAGTTTCAACTATTTCCTCAGGGAATTCATATATTCTGTCTGAGGGTGTGGCTTCAGGAACGGACAAAATAATTACTAATATTGATAGGCCTATAATTGTAAGAATACTTACAGGAATGAATATGTAATAAAAGATAGGGAGTTTATATTTTTTAGGTGTTTCCATCTTTTCCTCGTAAATTTTTCATTGTATTAAATAAATACGTTACTCATGAAATTTGTATTAAAAAGATTTACAAAATATGATATGAAATACTCATTATCATCGATAATGTATCTTACAATTAATTCGTGTGATATATAACCAGAATAGCAGTCAACGTCCCAATATAAATACAAATACACCGATTCAGTTGGTTGGAAATTAATATTAAGACTATTTTCGCCATTTATGTTCAAATTTTGTAGGTAGTTATTACTCAAGGTATGAACCAACATTTTAATATTTTCTAGTGGAGTTCCATCAGGATTTTCAAGTGAAATCAATTTTTGGTTTGATTCAAGACTTATGAATGGTTTTGAATACTGACGTTTAAAATATTTATCAAACTGATAACCATATGTTGTTTTTGGAGGAGTCCAATTAGGGTCAATAATTCCATAATCGCGTCTATCATATATCGTGATATTAACTGGTAGGCTTATTTCTTGATAATTTAACAAAAGGTCAATAGTGGTTATTTTAAAAATGTCAAACTCTTCATCTCCGAGTAATGCTATATCAAAATAGATGTGGACAACGTAAAAATCAGGATTTTCTGAGGATATTGGATCATAAAATCCTCGACTACAATCGGAATATTGGGCTTTATAGCTTAAACGATTAGTATCCGACGTCACATTTTTAACGCTGCAGGCTAATTCGGCTTGTCCAGGCGAACTCTCAACTGGAATTGGTAGTATTAAGCCTCTACGCGGTATAAAAGGCGACAAAAGAAATTGGCCAGTTGCAGCCGAAGAAATCGGTATAAACTCTAGTGGATTTTCAGTTGGTGGAATTATAGTATCTTCATCGCTCTCATTATTATCATTATTATCATTGTTGCAACTTAGCATAATCGATGCAAGAAGTGATAGTATAATAATAGTTAGAGCGATTGTAATTGTTAATTTTTGTTTCATTTTGTTTTAACTCCAGTTAAATTTGATATATTCTCCGAACATTTTAATATAGTTTTAAGTTAGTGAAATTTGTTTAGTGAAATTTTCAGAACACTTTATTAGAATAACATATTTAGTATGCAAGACTAATTGGTGTTATGTTAACTTTTATCAGTATTTGTTTTGATTTCAACGAGCAAATATTGCATATTACTTGGTTTGCGATATTCTATAAAATAAGTATTATAATATTCATAATCATCGACCATGCATTTTATAATTAATTCACGACTAATATATCCAGAATAGGTGTCAACGTCCCAACTAAAATACATGGACATATACTGAACAGTTTGATAATAGATATTAAGGCTATTTTCACCATTCAAGTTTAAGTATGACTCCAAACTAGTATTTGGATTGCGTGTTCTAATTTTAATATCTTTTAATGGCGATCCATCTAGATTTTGAATTGAAATCAATTTTTCTTTTTGATTAAAGTGGATGGCTGTAGTTGGCATATTGCTTAGAGTTGAATTTTCATCTAGTTTATGACTAAATGTATAAGGGGAAGAAGACCAATTTGTATTAGGAATTTCATAATCGCGTCTATCGAATATTGCAATGTTAACTGGTATGTTTATTTTTTGATAATTTAATATAAGATTAACACTTGTAATTTCGAAAAAGTCAAATTCTTCATCTCCAATTAATGTGATTCTAAAATAAACGTGGAGAATAACAAAATCACTAATTGCAGTAATAATATAACCACCGCCACTGGTGGGCGTTGACGGATCAAAAATTCCCATTTCAAAGTGACCTTTCTGGTATTCAACTTCATAATTTAATCGATTGGTGTTAGATTCTACATTTTCAATAAGACAGTCTAACTCGAATTGGGTTGTATGATTTAAAACTGGAATCGGAAGCGTGATTTCTCTTGTTGGATTTGATGGTGATAGAAACAACTGACTGTTTGCGGCTAAAGAAACTGGGTAAAACAGCAATGATTCTTCAGCTGGTGGTATTCTGTTTTCCTTACTATCATCATCATTATCATTGTTGCAACTTAGCATAATTGATGCAAGAAGTGATAATAGAACGATTGCAATTGATTTTTGTTTCATTCTGTTTTAACTCCAGTTAAATTTGAATATATTCTCCGAACATTTTAATACAATTTTAACTTTGTTAAATTTGTTTAGATTTAGAGAAATTTTCAGAACACTTTATTAGAATAACATATTTAGTATGCAAGACTAATTAGTGTTATGTTAACTTTTATCAGTATTTGTTTTGATTTCAACGAGTAAATATTGCATATTACTTGGATTGCGATATTCTATAAAATACGTATCATAATATTCATAATCATTGACCATGCGTTTTACAATTATTTCTCGACTAATATATCCAGAATAGGTATCGATGTCCCAACTAAAATATATAATCATAAACTGAGCAGTTTGATAATTGATATTAAGACTATTTTCACCATTTAAGTTTAAATATGACACAGAGCCAACATTTAGATTTTGTATTTTAATTTCGATATCTTTTAATGGCGAGCCATCAAGATTTTGTATTGAAATTAAATTTTCTTTTTTGTAAAAGTGTAGATCTGTAGTTGGCATCTGTATTTGACTAGAATTTTTACTTATTCTATGACTAATTGTGTCGGGATAAGAAAACCAATTTGTATTAGAAATTTCATAATCACGTCTGTCAAATATAATGATATTAACAGGTATGTTTATTTTTTGATAATTTAATAAAAGATTAACACTTGCAATTTCGAAAAAATCAAATTCATCATCTCCAATTAATGTAATTCTAAAATAAACATGAAGAATAACAAAATCACTTATCGCAGTACTAATATAAACCCCACCATCATCGGAGGGTGTTGAAGGATCAAAATTTCCCCTTTCAAAGTAGCCATTCTGGTATTCTACTTCATAACTTAATCGATTGGTGTTAGATTCTACATTTTCGATATGGCAGTCTAACTCTTGGGTTGTATAATTTAGAACTGGAATAGGAAGAGTAATTTCTCTAGTAGGGATTGATGGTGATAGAAGCAACTGGCTATTTGCGGCTAAAGAAACTGGGTAAAATAGCAATGATTCTTCAGCTGGTGGTATTCTGTTTTTCTTACTATCATCGTCATTTTCATTGGTGTTGCAGCTCTGCAAAACAGACAAAAGTAATACAAGCGCAATAATTGATATAATTATTAAATGATTTTTTTTCAAAATAGTTTAAACTCCTATTTATTTGAAGAAAGGCATTTTAGTTTAATAATTTAAACTTAAAATTACACAAGATTCGAAATAATAATCGTAGTATTGTGATAAACATATCACTGAACATTAAACTTAATCAGAAATTAACTTTGACAGAATTTAATATGATAATAAATTGAAATAACTATGTTAATTTTAGCAGATTATATTAAAAATGTCAATAGTTAATTTCTGTAAAGAATGTACTAAATACGCTTAAAAAAACGCATATCAACTCAAATTAGTTACTTACTTTCACTGCATTAAAAGCAAGATTGTCGTATGGAGCAGTAGAGTTTAACTCTAGTTCACTTAAAATTACGTATCTATGTAATTTCCAATCAGTAATGCTCCTTGAATAGGTCAACACATTTTTAGTTATCTCATTTTCGTGGCTTTCCTCATGATTTGAAATATCAGCATAAACTGGTGTTCGATATTCTACAATATATTGTTTTGTTTCAAGTGCTATATAAAATGCGTAGATGCCTTCTGGAACTTGTTTTTCAAGAGTTATAGTGCCGGTTTGTCCTTTTTTTATTGTTTTAGATATATTTGTTCCAATGCCAAATGCAACTTTTGCTTTTGCTGCTATATTAAGAGTGTCTGAGATAAGATCAAAGCCATCTACGCCTGCTTCATATGCATATGACGTTGAGTACCCAATAGAATATGTAGAGGTTAATTCACTAGTATAAGTGAAGGTTAATGTGTCAGTTGGATTATGATATGCGCGTATGATTTCCTTTACATTTGTCAGTATTGTAAAGTTTGATCTGTAAAGTTTGAGCTCATATTCATAACCATTCTCAGCAAATGTTTTGACAGCTATAGGCTTGTAAGAAGAATCCCTGAGGTTTTCATAAGTCAGGACTTTTTGTGCAGCTTGGACTATTTTTTTAGCAGTATCTATAAGTTGTTTAATAATATCCGACAGTATTGATGCCTCTGCTTTATAGGGTTTTACATTTAAAAAAGCCATAATAGTCATCATTGATATCAATATTAATACTAAAAAAGCGATTAAAAGTTTTTTAAAAATAATTGTTTTCATGAAAAGTCTCCTTTTAATTTTTAATAAGTTCTAGAAATGGGACTACAGTATCTTCTACTGTGTAAAAATGTTGTCCAGACAGAGTTGTGTTCTTTGTTGTTTGATATGTCTGCAATATATAAGCATCTATAAACTCCGTGCCTTTACCATTTTTTTTGGTTATAAGTGTTAGTTTAAGTTCAGAATCGTACACATCAATAATATATTCTGTTACAGGTATTGAAACCCATATGGAATAATGTCCAAGAGGGACGTCTTGGCCAGAAACAATATAACCTACACTTATTGTACTGCTTATTTCAAGACTAGTAGTATAAGTTGATTGTTTTTCTATGGTAGCCAAAGCACTCAAGTAAAAAAGTTTTAAACTAGCGCTAGCTCCTTCTAATAGGGTTTGTTCAACATCGACTTTAAGGCTTTCGTTAAGAATTAAAGTTGGACCGCCAGAAAAATATTTACTTGTAATACCTATGCCTACAGTCACTTGCTGTAATTGTTGTTTTACATTTTTTTTTCTGGATTTGTGGATTGCTATATATTTGGGTGATTTATAATAATCGATATCTAAATCATAAGTTTCTTTTTTTCCATCTGGAAAATATTCGTAGGCTCCGATGAAATCATAGCTTGAATATTTAGATATCACCAAAGTATTAGGATCAAATTCAGAATTGTCAGCATCAGCTTGCGTTGTGTGATTTGTTACAATCAAAAAAGGCAGTATTACTGAAACAAAAGCGATTAGCAAACCCATTGAAAAAAACTTCAAAATTGTATTTCTTAGGATTTTCATAAGTGCCTCCAGAGAGTTAAATTATTTGCATATAGCATAACATATTCAGGATAAGGATGTCAAGTATATTTGTAATACTATGGAAAAAAAAAAAAAAAAACGGCGAACTTAGTGAAAATCATTTACAAATCAATTTAAAATCAATTGATACTCTAAAAATCGCACTAGAAATTATTAAAAATTTACTCAAAATTAGATAAAACTACAAAAATAGTTTGTAAAGAAGTGATAAAACTTATAAAATGAGTTGTTGAAATGAATTATGTCATTCTACTTTCAATTTCGGCTACAGGGTTATAATAATCTTCTCGTAGTCTGAAGTCACTAACTGCTGCTTCAATTAAGATTGCTATATTACGGCCTGGTATAATTGGAATTATGTATTTGGGGATTTCTTCCCCTAAGAGGTTTTCAGAATATCTATGGCTGCTCGTTCTCGCATAATCCTTAAATGAGTCCCAGTCTTCAATTTCAATTATGACTTGTACACGTTTTCGTTTTAAAATTGAACCTATTCCGTAAACAGCACGGATATTTATTATGCCTAACCCTCTAACTTCCATCATGTCTGCTGTAATTGCAGGGGAAGTGCCATAGAGCACGCCATTCACATTTTTTATATCAACTACATCATCTGAAACTAATCTATTGCCGCGATGGACTAATTCAAGAGCAGTTTCACTTTTGCCGATTCCGCTTCTTCCTTTTATAAGTACACCAATTCCAAAGACTTCTATAAGTATGCCATGAACTGAATCTGTTGGAGCTAATAAATCATTTAGATAAATAAATAGATCGTGTATTAAAAGGGGTGTATTTTTTTTAGAGGAAAACACAGGAATATCATATTTCTGGGCATTTTTTAGTAAAACCTGAGGAACTTTTATTCCTCTTGAAACAATAATACAGGGCACATATTTAGAACAAAGCCATTCAATTCGCTCATTGGCAATATCTGGATCTAGTGATTTGAGATATGTAATTTCAGTTCTACCGAAGACTTGTATTCGACTTCTTGAAAAATGATCCATCCATCCAGCTAGAATAAAGCTAGGTCGATTAGTTGTGACAGATTCAAGTTTTATAAATTCAGAGGAAGGATTGTGAATAAGTTTGCAATCAAATTTAGCAGCAAATTCTGTAATAGAAACTTCGCAATGCTGAATTTCATTAGTAGTATTTGACATATTAAGCTCCTTGAATCGATTTAATATAATTTATGATAAATGAATGTGCATATAATTAATCTAAAAATCCAAATTTTTCTATTATACTTCTAACACCATCGGCACAGCTTGGTGGGCAGATAATATTTGCAGCTCGGAATGCTTCTAATGACGCATTTGCAACTGCAACACCAATACCTGCATATTCAATCATTGATACATCATTAGCACTATCACCTATGCATATGATTTCATGAGGTGATAAAGAATGTCTGTCAGCCAAATATTTTACGGCCGAACCTTTACCAGCTTCATTTGAGATGATCTCAACAATCCAAGGTTTGGATGTGTTTATTATCAGTTGATTATCAAACCTGGTTTTTAAAAAATTAATATATGGTTTAACTTCCTTAGGGTCTGCAATAATTGCCACTTTTAGAGCAGAGATATTGCTTTTTAGAACATAGTCATAAAGGGGAACACCGAGTTCAATGAATTGAGCTGATATAAATTTTAAATACATACGACTCATATCAGTTATTTCTTTTACAAATATTTTTTCATCTAGATAGAGTTGATGATAAATATTATTGTAATGAAGGTATTTAAGGACATTGTGCAAAAGTTCATTTTGCATGGGTCTTTCTAACAGTATCTGGCCAGTAGAAACTTCAGAAATGCGAGCTCCTTGATAAGTGATCAAATCGCCTCTTAAACCTAATTCTTTGCAGTATGGCAATGTAGCAGATGTCATGCGTCCAGTTGCTATGACAAACATGCCGCCTGCCGATGTATACTTTGCAACTGATGCTCCCAGTTTAGGATCATAAGTTAAATCTGAAGCTAATATAGTATCATCTAAATCGGAAACTATCATTTTATATTTCATTTTGTACCTCTTAATTCATCACGTTTTGGACTAAAATAATCATAAATTTTAGTTGCAATAGCTTTCCCAAATCCTTCGATTTGTTGGATCTCATCAGCACTTGCATTAATTATGTTTTCAATGCGTTTAAAATGCGTCAACAATGCTCGAGCCTTGGCTTTGCCTACACCAGGTATGTTTAACAAATTCGATTTGGTTTGGCGCTCAAGTCTGAGGGTTCTATGATAAGTTATTGCAAATCTATGTGCTTCATCACGTATCCTTTGTAAAAGCGAAAGTTCAGGTGAATTTTTAGTTAATATAATTGGATCTTTATTTAGCGGAATAAACACTTCTTCTTCACGTTTAGCTAATCCAATTAGATTTATGTTATAATCCTTTAATATGGAATAGGCGGAAGATAATTGACCTTTTCCACCATCTACAATAATCAAATCGGGTATGTCTGCAAAACTTTCGTCATTAGAAGTAAGTTCTGAAATACGCCTGGTTATCACCTCACTCATACAAGCAAAATCATCTATTCCTGCTACAGTTTGAATTTTAAATCTACGGTACATTTTTCTATAGGGTTCGCCATTTATAAAAACAACCATAGACGCTACTTTATCAATACCACTAATATTTGATATGTCAAAACACTCTAAACGTCTTAAAGGTTTATCAATAGATAAAGATATTTGTAATTTTTCGCTAGCAATTCGTGTTAATGTTTCCTTGTTAGCAATTTTATTAAGTGAATTTTCAAGGTGCTCCTTTGCATTATCCTGAGCCATCTTGATTATTGAAGCTCTAAATCCAGCCTTGGGCACTATTATCTCCACTTTAGATGATTTCTTTGCTTCGAGATAACTTTTTAATTCATTTTCGAATATGAGATTTTCTGGGAGAATAATTTCGCTAGCAATTACTGGGTTTTTATCATAAAACTGAACGATATAATTTGATAAAATATCTTGGAAACTACCAGCTTCACTCACAGAATAATTTTCGGATCCTAAAACTTTACCACCTCTTACTAGCAAATAGTTTATTACACCGAACATTCCATTAGTTGCAAAAGCGAAGACATCCATATTAATATTTAGTGGGACATTTATCATTTGCTTCCTTGCGAGTTTGTCTAAAGAATTTAGTGAATTGCGACAGTTAAGGGCCAGCTCAAATTCCAGATTGTCTGAGGCAACTTTAATTTTATTCTCAAGTGCTTCCCTGACATCTTTGTCGTTACCATTAAGAAAAGCAATTACATTTTTAAAATGCTCTTTGTATTCAGCAGAGGAAATGCGACCAACGCAAGGTGCAGGGCACCTGCCTATATGATAGTTGAGGCACTCTCGTCTTTTTTTTGAATTTTTAAAAGTACCCTTGCAATTTCTAATTGAAAAAGCATTTTGAAGAAGGTCAATTACAGATGCAGCAGAAATTCCAATCATGTATGGTCCGAAATACTTTGAACCATCTTTTTTTAGTCGCCTAGTTATTTCTAGTGTAGGGAAATCGCTTTTCAGATCAATCTTAATGTATGGATAAGTTTTATCATCTTTTAGGAGAATGTTATACTTAGGTTGATGTTCTTTTATGAGATTGTTTTCTAGAATTAAAGCTTCTAATTCATTCTTTGTTAAAATAAAACGAAAATCATCAATTTTTTCAACAAGTTGCAAAGTTTTCTGCGATTTTGATGTAGATGGATTAAAATATTGTCTAACCCTGTTTCGAAGGTTTTTAGCTTTTCCAACATATATGATTTCTCTTGAGACATCGAGCATCAAGTAAACGCCAAAACTTTGTGGGAGCGAGCTTAATTTTTCGCTAAAATCTCTCATATATAGATTTTATTATTTTATTACAAAATTGTCAAGTTATTTAAAAAGGAATTAAACAAAAAGAATCTGGAAATACAAATTTAGGTAATATTTTACATTCAAAATGTAATATTGGAGCATAACAGCTGTGAGTAAAATGGTTGTTGTAAATCAGAATAAAAATGTGGCTTAAAAAAACAGATTCGATAACGAATCTGTAAGAATTAAAAAAATAATAATACGAGTCAAAACGACTAAAAAATAAGATATTAAAAATAAAATATTGTTAGTATTTAGTGTAATAAAAATAAACTCACAACATCAATTAACAAACATATATATAATAACATAAAACTCGAGTTTTGTCAACACTTTTAAAAAAATTGCTTAACTTACAGCAAAAAACAAATTTGCGGGTTTTTAATAAAAGTAGTATTTTAAACCAGGTTTCTTAAGTAATATAGAGCGTGGTGAAAATTAGAAATATTTGCTGACCTAACCTCAGGATTAGGCGATTTTGTGCTATGAAATCCATGGGAATTCTGGGAATTTTTTGCATGCTATGAAATTAGGATTTTTT
>JAIRKT010000098.1 GCA_031259965.1 Christensenellaceae bacterium
AGCTGTTGAAAAACATTAGTTACTTAACTATTATATATTATTATTTAGTTTTTAGCAATAGAATATTAAAAAATGTTAGTTGTAGAGTTGCAAAGCGGATAAGAAAGTTTTAATTAAACAAATTTAGAATTAAAAAAGATTAACACCTCTACACATCCTCAAAACAAAAACTCTAGAAGAAACAAACACAAAGGCATTAGTAAGAATTCAAAAGGTGTTTTTTGTTTTGTAAAAAAATCTTGCAATTAAAAATGGCTAAAATCGCCGCAACAGTTAAAATAGTTAAAAACAATTAGAAAAAACCAGCTTAAAAAGGGAGGCGTAATACCTTGGGATGGGTAGTCTTTTGCCTTATAATGTAATCATTAGGGTTCATTTATATTTGGGATGTTTATTAATATAAGGCATAGGAAATAACCTTTAATGAATAACATAAGCAAGTTAACAAAATGTTTCCGGATAATGTTTAAAAGAACTTTATTCGCTCTACATAACAAAAAGTTAAGTGGTTGATTTTTATAAAGACAAAGCATAAAAACACCAACGCTGCATTTTGCAACAAAGCTATAATATCTCTACACCCCCTTAATCTAATTTAATCGCGTCGCAACTTTCAATCATTTTCATAAACTGTTCGTCGTCTACGATTTTAATAAGGCATCCTTGTGCTTGTAGTGCAAGGGCTTTTTCCATTTTGTTCGTTGTTTCGCCGCGTGCGCTTACAAGCACGTCGGTTTTTTTCGAAACAGAGCTAAGCACGTGGCCGCCGCCCGTCATAACTTTTGCGTACGCTTGTTCGCGCGTAAGTCTTTTTAGGTCGCCCGTAAAAACAAAAGATTTATTCTTGAAATTGTCGTTGGAAACAGGCTTATCAATCTGTGCGGCAACTTTTTTTATACTAACTTTATTAAATTTCGAACCGCCGAAAAACACGCGTGGTTTTATTTTTGCGCCGGAAAAAGCCATAAAATTTGGTCGCTCACGCAAAAACGAACGCATTGTAAAATAACGATCGTCCTTTTTTGCCGCACATATAACAAGGTTTGCGCAAGCCTCCGCATCGCATAGCGCGTTATGGTGGTTATCAAGAACAATATTAAAATACTTACAACGCGCCTCAAGCGACCTGCCTACTTCTGTCGGACATTTTAAGTTCGCGCCCGTTAGTCCTATTGAGTTAAAATAATCAAAGTCGGGCAATTCAAGTTCGTAAAAATCTAACGTAGTTTTTAATACCATCATATCAAACGAGGCGTTGTGTGCGACTATGTAATATGAGCCGTCAAAAAAATGTTTAATTTTTTCCCATACAATCGGAAAAAGATCGGAATTTTCCGTATCGGCGGCGGTTAAGTTATGTATTTCAGTATTCTTTTTTTCGTAAAAATTTTCGGGCGGCTTAACTAAAAAATATTCCCTTGATACAATGTCATAGTTTACTACTTTAACTATACCCATTGAGCAGATACTATACAACGCGCACGACGCAGTTTCAAAATCTATCGCGATAAAAGCGTTTACCATAATAACACTCCTTAATAATTTTTTTAAGTTCAGACGCGTATGTAAGTAGTTCGACTTTTTTCTTATATCCAACTTTGCGACGATCCGCAAAAGTTCTGCTTTAGAACACCCCCGACATATCGGATTTTATTTTACACAAAGTTGTTAGTGTGTGATACGAAATGCCCGTATCCTCGCAAAGTTTAACACGCGCCATTGACTTTTGTTTTTTAATAAGTCGGTTATCTTTTCGTAAATATCCATACGCACTTCGCTAATTTGTTCATATAAACAATTATATACAAAAAATAGTTTAAATGCAAGCATTTAATAGATACGGAGACAACCAAAAACCTCATTTTTAGGAGCAAAAAATCTCTAGTATTTTTTTACATTTGTTTTTTGTCATTTTTCCTTGTTAAAAATTTTAATTTGTCATTTTTTTGCTTTTGTTTCTTGTGAAATTTTAATTTTATTCTATTTTTGTATATATTTTTAGGCATAATTATCCTGTTTTCTTATTAGATGAATCATCATGTGTCCTTAAATAAATGTATCTCATAATGTTGTATATAAGATTCTTAGCAAATATTTCTGATTTAGCCCTTACGCCGGACGAGGACTAACGTCGAACCACAACTTAATAAAATAAAAACATCCGCCGCAAGAACGCGACGGGCTTTTTGTTTGACGCCGTATAAGCCGCTATAACCCGTAAATTGCGCGGGACGGCTTATTTTATCTATTGCGGATTTAACGCCGCGTCCGCCCGCCGTGCGGCGTGGTGCGCGATTTTATAAAGGGTTTCCGCACAATTCGCCGACGGGCTTTTTATTATCGGTGGATCAATATTTCGAACAATACGCGCGTAAAGATGTAATACACCGTTTGCCCATCGGAAAGTTCGTATATTAACCCGCTTGGCGGAGAAAGAGGGATTCGAACCCTCGAAACCGGTTGTACGGTTTACACGATTTCCAGTCGTGCGCCATCGACCAGGCTAGGCGATTTCTCCATGGTTTGGTGTTTTAATGATTTTAAAAAGCGACATTAAAAGTGAGAGCCTGTTAAAAAATAACACTAACTATAATACACACTCAAAAGGAATATGTCAAATTAATAATAATCTTTAGTTTTCAAAAGACAAAATTTACTAAAAACTTTACGAGTGAAAAAATTGTGTGTGAAAGGCATAATAGATAGACAAAACAAGGCTGTGAGTTTAAAAAAAAAAGGAAAAACAAAAAGAGATAAAAAATGCAAATTTTTTTGCTTATAATTGTTTGATATTTTTTTTTAAATATCGTATAATATTATGCACTCGAAAAACTATTCTTTTGTGTTTATGTTAATAAACCAAAAAGAACATCTTATGGAGAGAAAATGAAGAGACGTATTATAGTTAAGCTTTCGGCTTTTATCGTCGTAATTTGCTTAATAGCATCTTTTTTTGCAGGTTGTACTTTTTTTAAAGTGAATGAAGAAAGGATTGCAAACGCGGTGTTATATACTATTAATGGCTATGATGGAATAACGTTAAATTTAACGCGAAACGAAATCGTAGATTATTATAATAATTATGCATATACCCTTATTAACAATTATGGTTATACAGTTGAACAGACTTTAGATTTTGTTGTAGAAAGCAAAATAAAAAACAAGTATCTAGTTACTTATGCGATGAGTGTTTTAGCGAAAGACTACGAAGCCAGAAAACCCGTATTAGTTGGCAAAGGAAGTGTAAAATCTCCAAAAGACGTACTTACATGGGCTGAATACTATGCGGCTGTTTATTCTGTAAACAACTCAATAAAAACATCAGTAGAGAGTTCTTTAAAATCAGCGGGACAAAAAGAAGTTCTTTCAACATATAATCAAATTTCAAAAGAAAAGATTAAAAGTGTTGAATTTGCTGAAAGCACGTTATCATACCTGAAGAAAGAGTATTATGTAAATCAAGGAATAGATGATAATCAAATAAAAATCATTATAACTTATGATGATGAAACAAAGACAGATCCTATCTTAGTGCCTACTACGCTGTATACGACGCCATTCACATCTGAAGCGGAAGCCACGGATTCCAAAATAGAGATAACAGTGGATGAAAAAATAATATCTGAATCCACGGGCACTACTTATGAGTCACACACATTAGAACACACATATAGTGTGGTTTCACCAAGGGCCACAGAAACTAAAACTGAAAAAACGAATAATGAAGGTGGTGGCGAAATAACGATAGGAACGCTAAAAGTGAAGCGGTATGACACACTTGAAACTATAAAAAACACGCTGGGTGAGGCCTTTGATGATTTGGCTATTATAGATTTAGACGCTAAATACGAAGAGTTAAGAAAAAGCGCCTCCGCGAATGTAGACCTCGTTGATGCATACAGGCTCATTATTGAAAATCTCACAAAAAACTACAAAACACTAGATTATGTATATGGACAAGCATACGAATCTGCCGTTTCAACAGCTTTCTCTGAGGAAAAACAAAAAGAGTTAATGTCGGAATTTGAAACAGGTGATTATTGGGAAAAAGAAGTACTAGTCGAATTCAAATATCTTTATAACAACGCCAAGCAAACATACGATGAAAAAAGTGATGTTGATAATGCGGTTGCAATTGCCTTTGCTAACGAAATAAAGAGTAATTTAGATGCTTATTATTATCATCCGATAGTACCTAATCTAAATGCCTATGTATATGTTTATCAGATATTGTTCAATTTTAGTGATAAACAAAAGGAATTGTTAGCTTTAGCTGGTTCCAGTGAAGAAATCAAAGCCAAATATTTTGAGTATCTTAAAGAAGGCATAGAAGGTAAAATAAGTAATCCAAACTATGATCCAGATTACGATTGTGAAAAACATGAATTAGGAATAGAAGATGCACCATGTAAATATCTAGAAGAAAACCCTGATAAAAATGAAAAAGATTGTCCTTCTTTGGCCTATATGACAGACGAAAATGGTGACTATGAAATTTCAAAGTTTGTAAACGTGTATGACGAATTACAAACGGCTCTTTTTGATATTGTAGGAGAAAAACTAGAAAACCTGCAAAATACAGATACTCAACGAGCAGCGCTTGAGTTGTTTAAAGAATATATGTATAAATATAACGACGATCCAGGTATTATGAACTCCGCTGCTGGTTATCTCATGGCTCCAGAAGGTGTTGATGATCCAAACGGATTTTATGAATCGTTTGTAGAGTTAGCTCATAAAATATATAGTGCTGGGTCATATGTTGGAAACGCATTTGTCACTGATGATCAAGGCGGTTACAAACTAGCATATGCATTTACTGACTATGGAGTGCATTTGATGATGATAAGTTTAATGCCTTTTGTTGATTATGATAATGCTGAATTGTTAGCAGGAGCTAGTGACGAGCAAATATATGAATATATAAAAAGCACAAGAATTAATGTTGCAGGAGAACTTGACGAAGCAGATCCGAATAACAACACAATATACAAGGTGTTATTAAAGAAATTAATGGATGCAAAGAAAACCCAATTGTATAACGAATTTACAAATCAGTTGATTCCGGCAGATCTTCACAAAGATGCAAAAATAGTAGAAACCAACAAGAAAAAAGTAGACAAACTATATGAGGATGTAACAGGTTCTTAAAAAAAGGGGCAATCCCTTTTATATGCGATCGTGGCGGAATTGGCAGACGCGCTGGACTTAGAATCCAGTATTGAAAAAATGTATGAGTTCAAGTCTCTTCGATCGCACCACACAAAAAGCAGTAATTTATAATTACTGTTTTTTTAGTTAATATAAGAGGAGCAAAAAAATATATAAAGAGTGGGTGAAAAACACCTATATTTATTACGAAATTTTAATGGCGCATTTTGTGTTATGAAACCCACGAAAATCTGAAATTTCCGGACACTAAGAGGGATTTTCAAGTAGTTTTTTCTTCGATTCTTGTGATAAAAATCGCAGAAAACTTGGTTTTTTGCTAAAGAGCTGAGTTGTTCTAGTTATGATTTAAAGTAGCACATTTACCTAAAATCCCACAGGGTTTAAAGGTATTAAAAAAAAATTAATAATTATTTACTTTTAGTTTACTATTTTCGCACATATTTGCACAAAAATGTTAATTTTTTGTGTTTTTTTTG
>JAIRKT010000103.1 GCA_031259965.1 Christensenellaceae bacterium
TTGAGAGTGGAATCAAAGATATTGTTGCTCCTTTATCAAAGCGACAACGAGATGTACTAACAGCCTTGAAAATTATACCTCTCTAATATATACCTTTAAAATTTATGCGGATTTTACGACATTTATAATTACATTTGTTATTTCAAGCAGTTAGCACCCATACCTCTTCTTGTTGAAGGGAGCGGCTTTTATATAGGCTATGCCTTGATTAATTTTAAACCTTTGTATCTTATTTTCTTATCCATTGTGCTAAATATATTTTCAAAAGGTGTCTGGGATTTGTATAAATCTGTCAGTGCCTGCGTTTTAGCTTTATGTTATTGTGATTAATTTTAATTTCATGTAATCCATTTGCCTTGCAAGTGCCGCGAGTCCCCATCCCCATAATCACATACAGTTGCTCCACAACTAGTTAAAATCGACACTGTCGCTTTGCAGTATGGCACACTAAGGTGTTATTTTAGTATTGGTAATTAAGCCAGAAAGCGTATTTGTCACGATTTACAATTTTCAAAAATTCGGGAAGTAGCAATCAAACATATTGTAAAGCGCTGAAAGCGGAGTGTTAAAACTCGTTATGAGGGAGTTCTTCTTCGTTATCTGGAGATGATATAGTTTCGATTTTTTCTAATTTTCTTTTTATAGTGTCCGTCTTTTTTCCAGCTTCTTCTAAACTTTTAGAAGCGGTATTTAATTGTCCTTGAGCTTTAGTTACAATTTCAGCAAAAAGGTGGAACTCTTTTTTAAAGGTAGATAAGGCAGAATAAATTTCTTTGCTATATTTGCTAATGGTAATATTTTTAAAACCTTGTCTGACAACCCCTAGCATAGCAGAAATATTAGTTGGACCTGCTGGGATTATTTTGTAAGTGTTCTGCAATTCATCTAACAATCCACGTTGTTTTAAAACTTCAGCGAATAGTCCCTCTGTAGGTAAATACATTACGGCAAAATCAGTTGTTTTGGGAGGCAGTATGTATTTTTCACTAATACGCTTTGCTTCGGCTTTGACGCGCGAACAAAAACCTGTGAGGCTTTTGTTATAGTTCTCACTATCTCCTTCAATATATGCATCAGTCATTCTTTGATAATCTTCTGTCGGGAATTTTACGTCTATAGGCAAGTAAACCTTGCTAGATTCACTACCAGGCAAAATGATCGCAAAATCAACTCTCCCTCTGTCGCCCACATCTCCCACATTAGAATTTTTTTCGTACTGATCAGGTGTTAAGATATCACTTAAAATTGATTCTAAAGAAATTTCGCCCCATGTGCCTCGACTTTTAACGTTGGTTAAAGTTTTTCTTAATTCAACCACACCATCAGATAAGGTGTGCATTTCTCCTAATCCCTTGCTCACCGCTTCAAGGCGATCCGAAATAAGATTAAATGATTTAGTTAAGCGTTCATCTAGAGTGCTTGACAACTTCTCGTCGACAGTTTCACGCATTCTTTCGAGTTGTACATTGTTATCATGTCTCACATCGTTTAGAACCTGTCTTAATTCGATTCGAGTCTCATACAATCCGCTCTTCAAGCTTTCGCGCATTTCCGATATTTTTTGAGTGTTTACTTCACTCATAGCTTGCACATTTGCTAGGATTTGATTGTTGGTAGAATTAATACCCTTAAACAAAAGATCTCCTATGGATGCACTGAATGCAGAAAGTGAGTGTCGCGTTTCACTAGATGATCGATCGAAAAGATCACGAATCTCATAATTTTGATCATGTTTTACAGATCGAGAATTGAGTTTAGATATAATTGATAAAATCAAAAATATACAAACTGTTAGTAAAACAAAGGTTAAAACAGCAAAAACAACTAATAGCAATTTCATAACAAGGACTCCATTTAAAAACAAATCTCAAAAGGGTAACACATTTTTAAGATATAATTGCATTTCACACCTAAACAAAAGATATAATATGCAAGAGGCGCGAAAAGAATGTAACAAAACAAAAACAGGAAGAAGCATAATTGACAGACTATAATCTAAACGTTAAATCTAAACAAGACGACATCGCCTTCTTTTAAAACATAATCTTTCCCTTCGCTTCTAACTTTACCACGTTCCTTCGCTGTTGAAAAAGAACCACACTCGAGGAGAAGATCGCAATTTATTACTTCTGCGCGAATAAACCCACGTTCAAAGTCAGTGTGGATTTTGCCAGCCCCCTTAGGCGCTTTTGATCCGACTGGAATAGTCCAGGCCCTGGTTTCTTTTTCGCCTGCTGTTAGAAAACTCATAAGTCCTAGTGCTTTGTATGCTTTAGAAATTAATGTGTCTAAACCAGATTTATCTAAATTAAGTTCTTCCATAAAAAGAAAGCGTTCGTCTGGTGGGAGCGATGCTAATTCGGCTTCGGTTAAAGCTGAAATTACTACCATTTCACCACCAGTTTCTTCTACATATTTTTGAATAGCGTTTATGTAAAGTGCGTCCGCCTCCTTGTTGTCAGAAACATTGGCACAGTAGATAACTTTTTTTGATGTGATAAGCAAAAGCGAATCCAAAAATTCTTGTTCTTCAGTAGTCAAAATCATAGATCTTGCTACCTTTCCTGATTCTAAGTGAGCATAAATTTTTTTCAGAAGTTCTAATTCCGTCAGCAGCTTTTTATCACCATTTTTGGCTTGTGTGCGCGTTTTGTCTATTCGTCTGGTTAGGGTTTCAAGATCAGACAAAATCAATTCAGTGTCTATTATTTCTATATCACGCACTGGATCTGGAGCACCATTAACGTGTGTTATGTTTGAATTATCAAAACAGCGCACAACGTGAACAATTGCATCGACTTCCCTGATCTGGCCTAAGAACTTATTTCCCAAACCCTCTCCCAGACTTGCTCCTTTAACTAGTCCTGCAATATCTACAAATTTCACAGTAGCGTGAACTATTTTTTTGCAATCATAAAGGGCAGCCAATTTGTACAATCGTTCATCTGGCACTGCAACGATTCCAACATTGGGTTCAATCGTGCAAAAAGGATAATTAGCAGTCTCTGCACCAGCAGCTGTAATTGCGTTGAAGAGTGTGCTCTTCCCGACATTCGGTAGTCCTACAATTCCTAGTTCCATAAAAAAATTCCTTATTAAAGATTTTCAGTCACAATTTATGGGTTATATATTTTTAATTAGCGACTGTTATTTAAGATTTGATTTAGAATTCCAAGCGCTGTCTTGCAATTTCATATAATATTATACCTGTTGCAACCGAAGCATTCAAGGAATTTACCTTACCTCTTTGCGGCAAGGAAATAATTTTATCTGATAACTTTTTAGCAAGTTCAGGCACGCCGTTTCCTTCGCTTCCAATCACAACAGCTATGTCACCTGAAAGTTTTAGAGAGTAAACAGATTCGCCCTTAGAATCAGCGGAATAAACATTTACAAAATTATCCTTTAATGTTCGTATTGCATTGTTTATGTTAGTGACTTTAGCAGTAGGCACATGTGTCGCAGCTCCGGCGCTTGCGCGCATGACAGTGTCGTTAACGCCCACGGCGCGTCGCTCAGGAATAATAACACCAGTTACACCAACGGACTCACAGACGCGCAAAATTGCGCCCAAATTATGGGGATCCTCTATGCCGGACAGAATAACGTAGAGTTTGTTTTCACCTGGTTTAGATAGCAACTCATCAAAATCTATATATTTAAATTCAGTAGTTTCTGCTATTATTCGTTGATCCCTCTCATTAGGAAATAAAACATCAAGTTTGCTTCGCTCTTCAAATATAATACGTATTCCTTTTTTGCGAGCTTTTGAAATGAAGTCAACAGCCTTTTTGGAGGTCATTACGCTATCTTTTCGTATATATATTTTTTCAACAGTCATTTCACTCTCAAGAGCTTCACTTACTGCATTTAATCCGGTTATTATCATTTAGTATCTCCTGTTACTATAACATGTTTATTTAATTGATATACTAATAGAATCTTGATTTTTTAGAGTATATGTTGTTCGTTTTCGCATCAAAAACAAAAAATTTTTAATGTACGCTACTATAAATTAGCATTTTTTGGAAAGAAGGTCAAGTAATAATTTGAAACCCGAAGATTCTAAAAAGTCATTAAAGTTACCTACAGAGCGGAAACATTCGACAAACAATCAAGACAAGGCGAGAACCTTAACTTTTATTATTATAGGCACTACATTTACGATTGCTTTTAATCGTTTGTAGGAAGTAGAAAATTTTGTCTGAGTTTAAAATTTACAATAGTGTAAATTGTTTTGAAAACCGAGAGATCTAATTTTAAAGAGTTAGCAATTTTATTAAACAAACTTTATGAATCTGCCTCCTATTATAGATTAATTATATAGTGAGAGTCTGCATTTATATAGTGAGAGTCTGCATTTGTTTAAGCAAAAATTGGTAAACAAATTAGAGTTTCGCAGCTACTTTAGTGATGAGAGGATGAGAAAAAAGAGAGAGCAAGCTGCAGAGAAAACTAAATACACTTTAAAAGATAGAGTGCTTCTTAAAAGCAAAGGAAAAAGAATGAGTCATTAGTTTAACTTTGATTTAGAAAGACCCTTGTTTTAGAGTTAAAGAAAACAGAATCCATAGAAAACTGAGGAATAAACAAGAGTGTAGAAGCTCAGAAAGTCATAGTTTTAATGGCTTTAGTACTCTGTAAATCCAAACAATTTCTAATCTTTATTTGAAGAACAAACGCTAGGTTTAATGTATTTTAAAAGTTTATTAACAACTTCGTCTGTATCTATGGGTTTTCCCACATGGTCATCCATTCCAGATGCGATGCATTTTTCAATGTCTTCTTTAAAAACGTTTGCCGTCATGGCGACAATAGGAATATATTTAGCTTTTGCGAGATTAAGAGCCCTTATTTTTCTTGTTGTTTGATAGCCATCCTGTTCAGGCATATGAATATCCATAAATATTATATCATAAGCAGAGGGGTTTTTAATAAATTTTTCATATGCTATTACTCCGTTCTCAGCCTCGTCAATAATAATTTCAGTTTTCTCTAGTAATCCTCTAACAATCTCACGGTTGATTTCAATATCTTCAGCTAAAAGAATTCTTTTGTTTTTAAATATACCATCAAGATTTTTGTTTGTGAGGTTTGAATCAGACGCAGGTGCAGTTGCATTCTCGTGCGATCCAATATTCATTTTTACGGTGAAAACAAATTCGGCACCATTGCCCAGCTCAGAATTAACAGTGATGCTGCCTCCCATCATTTCAATAATGCGCTTTGATATTGCAAGCCCTAAACCGGTGCCGCCGAATTTGCGTGCAATGCCACCATCGGCCTGTTCAAATGAGTGAAATAGTTTTTGTTGATTTTCTTTTGAAATGCCTATTCCAGTATCACGTATCGACATGCATAAAACACACTCAAGTGGGTTGGGAGAGGCTACAAGGGAAGCTTTTAAAATTATAATGCCATTATCGGGCGTAAATTTAACTGCGTTTGATAATAAATTAGTTATAACCTGTGCTATGCGCTGTTCATCGCCAATTAAAAGCGGTGGGATTCTTTCGTCTATGTCAGAGGTAAACAGCTGTTTTTTCTCGTCAATTCTAAACCTGACAACATCAATGACGCGGACTAACATTTTCATAAAATCAAATTCAACTGGTGATAATTCAAACTTATTAGCTTCAATTTTAGCCATGTCGAGGATGTCGTTTATAACGCCTAACAGATGTATAGAAGCCTCACTTATTTTATGCAGGCAATAATCCTTCTTTGTTATGTCCGCATCTGTTGAATTTGCGATATTAGTCATGCCAATAATTGCATTCATAGGTGTTCTCATCTCATGTGACATGCGTGCCAAGAACTCGCCTTTAGCCTTGTTGGATTCATCGGCGTGGTTTTTTGCGACCATTAACTCGCGTTCAAGCCGTCGCATTTCTGTTATGTCTATACCAATAAAACCGAAGCCGTTGTTATAGAATTCGGTTGGGAAAATTGATGCCATCAAGGTTATGGTGGCTCCAGTTTTTATTGTAATTTCAAACTCATAAGTAAGAGCCGCATTTGATCCGAGGTTTGAGTATATTGTGTTTAATATGCTATCAGTGCGTTCACCAAAAAAGAGTCTAAGTCCATCTTTCATCAATTCTTCATATGAATAATGTAAAATTGCGGAAGCACCATTGTTTATATATTCAAACATACCATTTTCATTTATGTATGCTATAAATTGTGGAGAGGCATTAACGATAGATGACATTCTTTCAGAAATTTCTTCTGCGTCTATCCTTGCTATAACACCCGAAATCAAATTTGAAAAAAGTTTAAGCACATCAATATTTTCAGTAGAGTTTTCGTCGCTTAATAGCGATGAAGTAGCGTTTAGTGTGCCTCTAAAAGTGTTTGCTACGCATAGAGGAATAATAAGTGTTGAGGGCGCATTATCTGGTGCAATATTTTTTAATATGTCAGAATCATTCGGTCCATCAAAGAGCAAAAATTCAGTTGATTTTGAAACAAAAGAATCGTAAACTATATTGCCTTCTTCTAATTTTGATATAAGGGTTTCAGGATCTTTGGGTATTAAATTTGGAAGAGCGCAATGCCAACCATATTTGTATTTTAAACAAGTACAGTCGTCAGATGCCACCGAAATATACAGAGAATCTAAATTTAAAAAGTCACCCATAGCATACAGAGATTTTTCGATTAGAGTGGATGTATTTTCGTTAGAAATAAAACCTTGTGTAACATTTGACAAAATTTCTTGTTGTTTTAGACGTTTGTTTAAAGAATATTCAGCTTTTTTAATGTCTGTTATATCTACTGAATGCTGAATGCTCGCCTGCTTGCCACGGGTCCATCGGATAGTGCAACCTGAGGTTCTGTAATAGTGATCGTTATAAGGATCATATTCTTCCCACATAGTAACGATATCGCTGGTTTGTGCAATATGTGGAGGGAGAGATTTGTATATATTTCTTTGAGGAAGCGCACTAGTGCGTGGCTTTCCTACTACAGAATCTGTAACGCAACAGTCCCTTTTCATTTTGTCGTTTATAAACAGAATTTCATCTGTCTCAAAATCTGATACGCAAATGTTAGACTCCATCCCATTAAATATGTTTGTAAAAACGTCTACAGATATCTGAGATTCTCTAAGTCTAATAATCATTTTATTAATAGAGGTTATTAAACTGGATAATTCTACAGATGGTCCATACTTCGCAAGGTTAATCACGCCTTGTGCATCTTCCTCAAAATCCGCATCATCGGTTTTACTTATATCTAAACTCAACTTACTAATCGGACGGACAATTATTCGCAGAATCAACCAAAAAGCAACTACAGACGCCAGTATGCTAGAGGCTATTAAGACTATAATAGTAAGGGTTATGTTTCTATAACCCTCGGCAAAAACTGTGCGAGGACTTTTAATTAACAAATAGGAATCTCCACCAATCATATCAAATTCGAATTGAATTGTAGAGGATGTGAAATTAGAGTCCTCAACTTTGTTTTTGCCTTTTATTATTGAAGATGTTGGTAATATTTCAAAACTCATAGCTTGATAATGAGTTATAGACATAAAGTAATCTGAATTGAGAATAACGCCCAAAGTAACTGTACCATGAAACACAGAATCTTCAACATCATTCAAAACAGGTGTATTAACTGCGAGATATGAGACAGTGTCTATAAAGAATATAGCACTATTTGCATGTGATGGGATGCCATCTATATATTCAGAGTTTGTATATGACTCTGACGTTAGATTATGTAAGTCCAATGGCATATTTTCTCTTAATGAAGGATTTAGAAAAGTTGTTTTGCGTGTTTTGATGTCAAAGGCGTCTTCGTAAACTATTTTGCCAGCAGCATTACGAACTATTATAAAATTATAACCATGTACGGCGAGAAAGTTGTTAGCGCTATATGCTTCAGTCATAAAATCATAAAATGCATCTTCATTCGAAGATGTCTCTTCTACAGCAACAACCACATCGGGCCAAACAGACATGTCATCTGTTGTAACGATCATTGATATTACTTCGTCTTCGAATAAACCTTTTGTTAAAGAATTTTGATCATTTATATACTGATCCTCTGCTGCGAGCAAAATATCTTCCATGGAATCTTTAATCCAAAACAAGAACATTAGCGAAAACAGTGCTACTAGGATAGAGAATATTATAGCTAGCAATATATTCAAAGATGGTTTTTTTGGTCGTTTGGAAGTGACTTCCATGAAAAGACTCCTGAAGGTGAGGTTTGATTAAAACTGAATACAATAATATATTAAAAAAGTTAATTAGTTTTGTAAAGGAATGTTAATAACTTTTTAATATAGAGAAAAGCAATGAATGCAATTGCGTGTTAAAAACCAAAGAAAAGAGAAAGGATGAATTAATGTAGGTTTTAAACAAGAGCAATAAACGAAAACAAAGGTTGTTTGATTATTCTGATAAACCTATTAAATCATTCCATATTTTTGCCCAACAATTAACATACTTAAAGGGAATATGAACATCCTTATAAAACGTCATAAGATTAAGTTTAACACGTTTTGCAATTTCATAACGGAAATTTAAAGGAAGAGAAATATTGTTAACCTTAGTAAAATCATAAATCTGGGTTATAAGGCTAGTTCCTTTTTTAAATTGAAATCCTGGGACTATTTCGCTTAGATACAATCTAGCAGAGAGTTCGATATAATTTTCAGGAAACAAGTCTTCGATAAAAACTGCGTTCTTTAAATAATCAGATATTAGTTTTACTTTTTGAGGGGCTGATTTATATTTTCTGTAAACCAAACGATCCTTAATTTTTAGACCAATTTCGTCGCTAGACAAAAGCACAGCCGGGAAGTCTCCACTATCACTAAACATCGAACAAATAGAGTCTATGCCAGAGACGCCTGCCGCAAAAACGGAAGTTTGATAGACTGTAGGCAATCTGCGCTTGGAAAAAAGAATATTTCGAATAAGAGAAAGGTATGATTCATCTTCTTCATTTAAGACTATTATAGGCAGACATCCCGCTAATGATTTTTCAGCAACAAACAAACCCAAAGATGATTGGATTGGAAACAGTGATAGTTCGTTTGTTTTATCCTCTGTTATAACCAAATCAGCACTCACACAAGAATGTCCTGTATTGTCCTTATAAACAACCCTAACATTATTCATGTTTTTAGCAGGTATCATGTAAGAAGAATGAGTGTTATATAAGACCTGAGAACATTCACTAACTTTCAAAAAATAGTCAGCTAGCCGCCTTTGAGTTATTGGGTGCATAGCTGCACCTGCTTCGTCAAACATTAGCAATGTGTTACCCATATCAGATGTGAGTCCTGTTATAGAGAAAGTGAGAAAGTGCGCAAAAAAGCGTCTAAAACCAGTGCTGCGATTCTCGAGATTATATGCTTTTTTACTTTTCTTATCAATAATTTTAATTGTTATACCTCTATTGTAACCTTCAAAAGAGATAATAGTATCATCTTTACACCAACATTCCAAAAATTGTTCGTTAAGTTTTTCGAATCCCTTTTTAATGCGGTTGTGGAATAGAGGCACTGCCTCTAGTACATCGCGGAAGTCTATTTCTTCAGAGCTATCGGATTTGAGTTTTTGCGAGGCTTCCGCTATGGTTTTTACAAGATTTGTCTCCCATATATCAAGACAAGTTAATAGTCTGCTAAACATCCGTTCAGATGATGTTAAAATTGTGTTTTTTGCTACTCCACTTAGTTTTTCTGCAAGTGTTAGAAAATCTATATTACCAGACACTTCTGTGACTTCCTGATAATAGAGGAATTGTGGCATAAGAGATAAAATATATTCGTTAGCTAGCGCCTTTTTGTCTTCTGGTAGGTCTTTTGTCGCATCTATTTCATAAGTGCCCGAATATGTTTTGGAAACAACGATAGAGCCTCTGGGAAGATAAATTTCGCAAAGCGCTTTTAGTTTTGCGTTTATCTCATTGGTTATTGAAAATTCACCACGCACAAAAACAGTGTCATTTAAGAGTGGTATAATGGAATCGACCCGATCTATGGGCACATCGTCTGAAATTTTTATTGTTGCAATATCGTGAACTAGAGCTTTGCTTTTTAAAAGAGAATCTAGCATGCGCGGCGTTGTCAGCTTTAGAAGGGCATAAAACAGGGTAGTTTTACCAGATTCATTATCGCCAGCAAAAACCGTTACATCTTGACAATCAATCCATCCGCTATCTATGAATGCACGGAAATCTGTAACTCTAAATCTAAGTAATCTCATTTTATTTGGTACCGCCTTTTTCTTTTCTGATTCGTTTAAACATTAAAAATTTGTTATTGTTATCTGAAGTGGTAGTTTTTTCTATCAGCTGTTTAATAGATACAGCTTTTTTGTAGTTGGCGATTATAAGAAAAATCAAGGCCAAAACAAGTCCAGTGAACACAACAGACAGGGTAACAGTCAAAGCAACATTGGGTTTTTCTATATCAAAAACAATTTGTGTTTGGTTGCCAGCTTCATCAATAGCAGTTAAAACATAGTTGCCTGATTTTGTGAAAGTAACGGTGTCAGAATCAGAGAGAGTTAGAGTTTCCTCTTTATTATTAATTTTGACGGTTACTAAATGAGCTCCTGTTATTCCCACTACAACGTTTTCATTGCAAAGAGCACCAGAGGCAACTCCTTTTATTTCAGGTGGTGTTTTGTCAATATGATTTAAATCTATTATTACTACGTCAGATGTAATTCCCGCTCCGCTAACTGAGTAAAATCTATATATACCTGGCTCATAAATTGTTAACTGTCCATCTAAAAGTTCCTGAGGCGATGAATTTTCCGTTGAGAAGAAAACCTTGACACCACTCACACCAGACGTAGATGAGATGTCCAAAACAACAGGGTTGTTTGTAGGGGTTGTTTTCGAGGAGGACAATTCTACAGAAAGTTGAGGTTTAACAGAATCGACACATGTAATAAATTTGGTTGTTTCATCAGGGTTTGGTTCAAAATCGAAGACAACCGAGGATCCTGATATTGCCCTAAATAGAATAGGCTTGTTTATCTCTGGTATAATGTCTATAACATATTCAGAATTATGATCTGACATAGAAGATGTCCAACTATGATTATCTAAGGAATATTGATAAACAACACCCGATTTTGGAATAGCATAAGGAATTATAACATAAGTAACCGATGGAGCCCAGACGCCATCGTTGCCGCTAGCTAGGGGAAACACGGCAAATTCGGGAATGGTAGTATCAATCCGATCAACTACAAAATCAGAATGTCGAACAGCACCAGTAGCGCTTGTTGTAGTTATTCTATACGAACCATTTTCTGAGGCCAAAAACTTGTTAAAACCAAATGGTATAGCCACAGGATCACCATCAGGCAGAAGCTGTATGGTAGTTGAAAAAGAGACAAATGATGGAGTATAATTAAAAGAGACCTCGTAGGCTTCTTGTGAATAAAAAGCTGCATCTGGCAAGATAAAATCAACAGAAGGAGCACTATCAACTAATACTGGCATATTGTATGTTGTTACAGGGCCATCTGAGGATGAAGTTTTGATTTTAAATAAGATAGAAGATGCGTTTGTTGTTTGATCGATTAACAAAGAGGATTGATAGAAATCTTTCCAAATAGTACCATTATCTAAACTAAACGCATAAAATTCGCCTGTTTCAAAGTTTGCACCTTTAATTTCAAATGAAATCCAGGAATAAAAGGCGGAGTCCTCTGCGTAGGCGCTAGTCAAACTATGATCAATTGAAACAATCTCAGGAGAGGTTAATTCCAGAGGGGCAGCTTCTGCTAGTATAGAATTTACTTGAGTTGATAGTAACAAAAGTACAATAGTAACACAAAGAAATAAGAGAATTGCTAAAATAGGACTTTTTAGTTTTTCCATAAATCCTCCCGTTTTTTTCTTGATAGTATAATAAATACAATAGTTGCAATTATAACTAAGATAATCAGTATTATTAAAATAATCAGCCAGGCAGGGGTTTGGGCACTTTGTTCGTTGAATTCAACCCAACTTGCATACAACATGGTATCAGAAGTAGGTTGAAATTCATCGGTTAGAGGAATAGATAATTCTTTGTTTAAATACCAACCCGCGAACAAGTAACCATCTCGCTTAGGTGTTTCATTTGGAATAAGGTCGCCTACTGTTATAATTATAGGACTTATAGAAGTTCCACCATATGTATTGAAAGATATAGTAATTTTGTTTTTGCTCCATTTTGCAAACAAAGTATCAAGATTTGCAGGCATAGTGCTGTTTTCAAATTTATCTGTCAAACCAGTGTCAGTATACCAGCCCTCAAAAGTATAGCCAGGTTTTGAAAGGGATGGTAATTCAAGGATAGAACCAAAATGCTCGATTATGGTAGGCACAGTGCCACCACCATATGTAACAAAAGATATTTCAAAAATAGCTGGTTTCCATCGAGCCGTTAGTTTAATGTCTTTTGCGGGCATTGTAGTTATAATATACTCAGAGGTGTCGGTTTCATTTAAATACCAACCAATGAATGTATAACCTTCTCGCGTAGGCGTGGAAACGTCAGTAATAGGCGTACCATACGTGCCATAACGAGCATCAATGTGTGAACCGCCTGCTGAATCAAAGGACAGTTCATAATAAATATTAGAATTAGTCCATCCTGCAAAAATTGTAAGGTTTTCAGCTGGCATTGTGAGCTGGTCAAATGGGATAGTTAACTCTGTGTCTGCGAACCAACCATTAAATTCAAAACCAGGTTTTAGAGGCAGTTCTTCTTCATCTGGGAGGAAAATAGGATCACCATAATTTGCAGTGATTTGAGGCACAAATGATCCGCCATTTGTGTTAAAGGTTAATGTGTAATTGTTAATGCGCCATACTGCGTATAGTGTTATTTCCTCTTTCGATGTTAATTGTGATTTAGAATAATCTATTACGTAATCAACCTTGTTAGAAATTCCAGGTAGAAGGCTCCATCCAATTATTGAATAACCAGTTTTCTCAAACGCAGGTTTGTTGAGAGGGTTGATAGTGCCATATTCATGGATTGAATTAAGCATAGAACCCGTGGCATTTTGATCATTTTTATCGTAATGCACGATATATGCACCAGCTTTATAAAGAGCGTAAAGAGTTATAACAGCCTCATTAGTTGATGATAGGTTAAGTACAGATTCAGAGTTTTGATAGAAGACATTACCATTTTGAGTTAATGACCATCCTATAAAGGCGTGTCCCTCTTTAAGGAAAACAGATTTTGTGAGAGCTTTAGTTTCGTCGTATGTGAATTTATCACGCGACATAGTTCCACTCCCTCCATTGGAATCATAATCGACAAAATATGTGTTAGGTGTCCAGTTAGCATAGAGATGAATAGTTCCGTAAAACTCATAAGTTAGGCTAACAACCGAATATTCATCATCATACCAAGCTCCACTTCCATCACTATTTAGTGTCCAGCGAGAGAAAGAATAACCAGTTCTTTCAAAAGGATTGATATCTAAATTAGCAGGTATACTATAAGTCAAATTTTGATATGTCGTTGAATCATCTCCATAATTAGAATGAAATTCAACAGAATAGGGATTTAAAAACCAGTTGGCTGTTAGAGTTATTACTTCGCGGTCTATTGTAGTCAAGTTAGAGACGCTAGCGCCGTCTAAGATTGTATTATATTCTCCATACGACCAGAAAGCGAAGTAAGAACCGGTTTTTGTTATGAGGGATGTGGTTTTTGTAATATTTTTGATTTCATCGTAGTAAAATTCCTGTGGCGCGATAGAACCCTTTCCTCCGTTTGGATTGAATACTATTGAATATTCTATGGGCTGATAGCGAGCAGATAATGTGACTGTTTGCAAATCCGCATTGAGGAAAGTACCACTTAGGGCAAATCGAATTTCGGAATTATTTAAATAATAACCAACAAAAACATAACCCGTTTTTTTAGGAGCATTAATTTGATATGCAGATGCAAAAACTAGTTGAGAGGGATCATCGAATTCAGTCGTTCCTCCATTTTTATCAATGGAAAGAGTAAAGGTTAATGCCTCCCATATAGCAAAGAGGGTTATTAAATTGTCTTCGAGCAATATCTGCGTGCCATCCTGATAAGAGACAGATGAAGAAGCGCTAGATAAGCCCCAACCTTTAAAGTTGTATCCATAGCGAGTAAATGAATTTGCGGTTAATGTAACCATTGTCGCTGCACTGCCAGTAGTATTTTGCATTTGCCCACTCCCACCATTACTTATATATTGAACCCCAGGATTACCCTTTGTGATCCATTGAGCAGAGAGGGATATAGATGAGGTGTTATCTGAGGAGGGGTTGCTAACGAGGTTTTTATAATAGCCCGCAGAATAGTGATTGAGATCTGCGTCCACCCAACCAGTAAAAATAAAATTTTCCTTAGTTGCTTCAGGCAGATTTGAATATTCATCATAAGTAAATGTTATAGGATCTATATTATTTCCACCGTCTGAGTTAAAGCTAACTGTATATTTGTATGGTGTCCAGAGGGCATAGATATAAATTGTTTGAACTTTGTCTGTTAGATTGTAAATTTCAGACAGAGGCTCTCCAGTAGATTCAGGAGACAGAGACCAATATTTAAAACTATAGCCCACTCTTGAGTTATCAACTTCTAAAAGAGTTGCATGCTCGTCATAATCTACAAATTGTTCTTTTGTAGTATTTTCTATTTCTACATATTTAACTGAATATCTGATGGGGGCGAATTCAATAATAACTTCAAGATAGACAAATTCATTATTGGTATCTGCGAGGTTAGCTGAAATCATGGTCTGTAACAAGTCAGATTCTTCTGCAAAAGAAGGTATTTCTTCTGGAGCTATAGAGTAAGAGACAAAAGTATAACCATTTTTTAAATAGCCATTTTTTGGCCAGCTTTCTTCGATTGTTAATGTGGCGCTTTCCATATAACCCACAGCGCCAACAGGTGGATTCCAGGTTATTACAAATTTTGTCAGCTTCCATATTGCATAAAGTGTCACTGTGGACTCGTCAAGTGTGGTTAAATTCTTAACAAGTGCACTATCAGCGTATAACAATTCATCGCTTTCTTGATTTATAGTCCAACCATAAAAATAATAACCTCGTCTTGTATAACTGTTTTTTATTAGAGCTATGGTTTCATCAAACTTGAGATAAATTTTGTCCTCCATTAATCCTTGACTATCCACACCGCCATTTGCGTTAAATTGTATAGAATATTTAATTGGTGACCAGAGAGCATAGATGTTTACAACAGAATCATTAATATTAGTTAAATTTGATACTGTGTCATTATCATAATAATCCGCGCTGGTTTTTTCAGAATCAAGTGTCCAACCCAGGAAGGAATAGCCACTTTTATTAAACAGCAGAGCCTTTAAGTTGTAGAAAGTGTCGTAATTAAAACTTCGCTCATCGTCTATGGCCTTTTGTGAAGAGTCAGAAAAATATCTTATGTAATATGTTATAGGTTTCCATATAGCGTAAAGATTTAATTTAAACAAAGATGGATTTTCTGGATCAACTGATACTAAATTCCCAGCATAATCTGGCGAGTCGCCTGTTTTGAAAACAATAGTCCCAGCAGATGTATCAGACCAACCCACAAAGAGGTAGCCAGTCCTGCTAAATTCAACCTCTTTGGTAAGGGCAGAAGAACCATCACCATAAGTATGGTTTATAACGGTTTTGGAGTTGCTACTAGGATAATTGCTGTTAAGAGTTATTTCAAATATTTTAGTATCCCACACAGGAAAGAATTTAATAACCGAATCCTGTACGACTCCTAGAGGTGTGGTAGATATTTTAGTTGAAAACGAGAAGTTTGATGAAGTGAAATACCCAGATTCCGCAGTCCAACCCGTTAAAATGCTGCTCTTTAATTGTGAGATGGATTCGCTAGTCAAACCCGTTGCTTGCAATAATTGTTCTAATGTGAGGGGATAAAAATCCGCGAGTTCGCCATATCCTATTTTTACAAAGGTAGAGGTATTTTCATCTAAAACAAACTCAATTTTGAACACAACCGATGCCCATATCGCACGCAAGGTATCATTTTTAGTTACTAAGAGGTTATAACTATTAGTAATCGCGTCTAAGGTATAATGTTCGCCTAAAGAAGACAACCAACCCACAATATGCAAACCTTGAATTTCAGGACATTCCCATGAACCACTCTCATCTGTCAAAAGCAAATATGAATTATATGGCTTTGTGGAGGATGGTTTTGTTCCTGTGAAATCGGCTGAAATTCCAATATCAAAAGTGATTGTGTACTGCACATATCTCCATTTGAGATAAACGATAGTTGAGGGCATGTCTACCCATGGGGTGAGAGTGCCACCATTAAATTTAAAGAGTAAAACTTCCTTGCCATCCTTAACATAATACCAACCAAGGGGCTCATAGTAATCTGGCAGGTGTATTGAAGTTGTAAGATTATCATAACCTGATGACCCTTTTGCTGGAGCTTTAGTTGTATATGTTGAACTATCATTTACGAAGGTTGCACCTGTAGCGCTAGACATATCAAATGTAATATTGGAATAAACTTCGAAGGTTATGGTTTTATTGAGTTTTATATAGTTGTTTCGTTCTATGTTGATTACAAAAGTGTATATTCCGACTGCAGACATGTCAGAAAACAAGGAAGATAAATCACTCTGGTATTCGCTGGCCTCAGTTTTATAAGTGATAATATCACCCTCAATTGAACCCACAATGTTCAATTCAAAAGAATTTCCATCATAGTCCTTCGACTGAGAATCCGAAACTGTTATGTAATCCGCTAGGTTTTTAACTTGTACGTATGATATATCAAAAAAGCCTGTTAATTTAAAACCATTATACATATACTCGAAGTGAATAGTATTAATTTGATTTTCATCTGAAGGATCTGGTATGTAAAAGGTTTGTGTTAGAAGTTTAAAATTCGATGTATCGTTTAGTACATTTCTAAAATCCAAAAGACTACCAGCAGGCCATACATTGAGATCGATGCCATATGTAGGATAATCGGGCCCTATGGGATAATTAACAATGAAATATGTTGGAGTAACTAAAGTAAAAATGGTCTGATCAGGGTCAGGGTCAGGTGTAAAGTAAGGATTATTTAATACAGTTTTTAAAAAGTCTAGGACACTATCTCCTGCATATCTAGTAATACTGGAGAGCTCATCTGGAAAGAGGTTATAATTAAAACAAGTTACAATATTAAAAGGATCTTCGTCGTCGATGTTCAATACATTGATCTCTAGTGAATAGTAAGCCTTAGCAAATTGTTCAGTGTTATCTGGGGTAAAAACCACATTGTATGCTACAGGAGTTGGTTCAACATATTCGCCATGATAAGAGATCCAAACGGAGGCTATATCGAAGTATTTTTTTACGAATGCAAATGTGCCAGGCACTGATACTTCACCACCTTGTGCGTTTGAATAGTATGCTCGAAGGGCATAAGATAAATTTTGTGATATTTTATCCGTCTGAGTACTAGCATACTGAAATTCGACATTGTAATATGCGTTATACCCGTTGGTAGCTATTATAACTTCTGTTAAAACGAAGCATTTTGAAACAAGGTCTTGAGGGGGGTTGTAGTTTCTCGCTGTTAGTGCTGATGGAATGAAATGTGCTAGCACTTTATAAGTTCCAGCCGCATTTATGGGTGTAAATGGAATGTAATAACCATAATATTCAGGAGTTAAATTCGAGATGTTAGAAGTATTAGAATCGATAGTTAAAACATCTGCATCACTAGGTTTTGCCCCTGTTAATGAACCCGCAAAAACATAGTATTTAGCAGACAAGTTAGAATCATTAATAGTGGCGGACACAGAGTATGAAGTGCCATCTTTAACTGTCAGTTTAACTTCCTCAAAAGTTGATGGGAAGTAGTTGTTTTTTTCCATGGTTATATCAAGAATACAACTAATTGCCGGATCTGATATTAAAGTTAGTGTTACCTTTGTATGGTCACCATATAATCTAAATTCATCAGGATCAGAAGAATTAGCATTATTATATGTTGCTTTAATTTGCGATTCAGATAATGCGCGAGTCTGACCATCGCGGTAGGTGGCAGTGACAATTATTCCGTCTGAAACAAGATGTATAGTGTCTAGAGGATGATAGATATAAGGATCACCATTATAACCAGCGCTGATGGAGGTAATATCATTAGTATAAATTTTGAGTGTGACTGTGCCTGTTGTTGTTGTATAATTGGGTTTATTCCACACCCAGGTATAAACTATACTAGCACCCGAAGTGACGCCCATGAATTTTAAAGTTTCAACAGGGATATCGTCTTGAAGCCAACTGAAGAATCCAGACTCTATAACCGCTTTTGCAGAGCTGGTGGGATCAACAACTATACTAGGCAAATTCCCATTAAACCAATAGTCATTATTCCATAACTCACTTACAGGTGATTGAGGAGTGGGCTCTGAAAAAATGAGGTTAAATGCGGACGCTTCTATAGTTAGTTCGTTTATTGTTAAATTATACAAAATATCATCGGGCTGATTATAATAATCTAGATTAGCATCAAACACTATCAACAGGTTGTAAGTGCCTGCATTATAAATAGAATTATTAGTTGCGCTGAGATTTGTTTTAACATAATAAGATCGCGAGTTAAGTAATCCTCTCATCAATCTCGAATCTGAATCGGTAATTTCATATTCATTTTGAGTTACTTTTGTATAGAGAAAATAAGGTGTTGCAGGGTTTGAAATTACACTTATTTCATATGTGATAGAAGGATCGTAGTTAACGATTGAATCTGAAGCAGGGAGATTTTCATTGAGTTGCGTATAGATAGTTTTTTTAGTTATTTTGACGGGTATTTTGTGCGTTTTTGTTATGCCATCTTCAATAAATGATAGGACTAAATATTCGTCTGATGCAATAAAATCTGAAGCGTCAGGATTTGTATAATCTAGAGAAAATGCAGAAAAATCCGAAGACTTATTATTGTAAGTTGTGTTTTTGCTTGGATCATTATAATAAACAACAACCACAAGACCAGCAGCAAAAAGATCATCTAGTGTAGGTTTTGTCGTGCCTGCAGTGCGTATGATGGAAGGAGAATTTTCAACTTCTATTTTTTCTAACATGACTGGTGCTGCGTCAATCCAAACCATTCCAATTGAGGATTCATAATTAGCATTGTCATTTGGTGCGAATGAATAAGTGTATTGATGATATCCTTGTAAAGGGTATAATACAGGCTCTGAATTCAGATACCAGGAGAGGATGCCATGTTGGAGTATGTTTTGCGTTGCAAAACTAGCGAATGGGGTATCAATATAAACGCTAGCGGGTATGTTAGGCGTCACATCTAATATAATTTTTGAAACTGGACCATCGAGTCTAAAAACAGCAAAATATGGTGGGCCGAATTCACCATAAGTATTATCCCAAGGGATATATCTAACGACAAACACAGTATCACCAGTTAAAAAAGTGCTATTTATGGCGGCTTCAACAGTTTCTAAATCCCAGCTTGCAACATCACTAATAATATCATTAGTGCCTTTTTGAGAGCCGTGGTAATATATTATGTCTGATGCAAATGTTACATCTGAAGTGGTTGTATCTGAATAGTTAAGTAGCACCTTGTATGTTAGAGGATTGAACCGCTGAAATGCACTGAAATAATAGAGACCATCGCGTTCTAAGGATATATTAATGGTTGATACATCGACTGCGTCAACTTTGATTGTATCTGAGGCGGTTTTGTAATTTACATTGTCTGTAGGTGTAAATGTCCAGGCATAGTCACTGAGCGCTGTTGTAATTAAGGAGGATGGCGAGAAGTTCCAAACACCTTGGATTTGATTTGGATTATATGCAAAATTGGTTAAATGATTATTTGTATATAAGGATTCATCCATAGGTAGTGAAACATAAACCCCAGTTTCGAGTTGCGTCACGTGCAAGTTGTAATCATTTACAGAAGGTGGGTTTTGGGAATCTCCAGGCGTTTCTTCGCCAGCAAAAATCACAGAGAGCCCCTCATAAAGGAAAAGAACGGATTGGCTTTCAGAATATGCAAAAAAACAATCAGTATTGGGTGTGTGTTCTAGAGAGCCCTCTCCATTTGACCTTAGATACTGTATTTCATAGTGATCTCGAAGAACTTGCGAAATGGAGCCATCATTGTATGTCGCAATGAGTGCTATTCCATAGATATCAATTTCTTCAAAAGCATTATATGTTCTTTTGTAGTGAGATGTGGCAAATGTAAAATCAAAGTAAGTAACAGCAATAGAGACGACCTTTCTTGCAATTATTTCAAATGTCTTAGTTACTATGCTTTGATAAAGGGCACCACCCATACCAACTATATAATTATCTGAGAATGTTATTGTTAATTCAGCTATGCCATTAGTTCCATCATTATTTGCAAACACATTATTACGATATGCAGCGACAAAATCTAGCGCAGGAGCTGACTCATCTAACGAGGTGCTATTAGAATCCGTAATTTGAAACTCTGCTTGCAAAGAAATGCCTTTTGTAATAACACTAGGCAGCTCAGTTGAAAAAGAGTCTGCTGTGTTTTGAAATCTCAAAAGGATATTGTTAATGGGAACAGTTTGCTTGTTAATTGTCACATCAAAATAACTATCGATAGGGCTTGTTTTATGTTCTATGCCATATTTTGCGATGCTAGTTATTAATGTGTGTCTGTAATAGCCTGAGTCTATAACGTTTGAGAATTTAAGAGAGGTTTGATTTGGCGCGAGCCCATCAATTTTAGTATAGCTGAGCCCAGTTTTTGTTTTGTCGACACTCCAATCAGACAGATAAGTTACATTGTTATCTAGCTGGTGAGAGTAGGAAATTGAAATAGTGTGCTCCTTGTTTTTAGCATAGGTTGCGTTAATTTGTTCATTAGTCAAATCAATTATTGGTGAATTTAAAACCAATTCACATCGCAGCGTATGCGGTTTTTTATAGTCCCCTGTAAGAATATCACCAGGGAAAACTTCTATGTTCGTTTCAAACACATAGTATTTAACAGAAAACCCAGGATAGGCTTTAAAATAGTCTCCAGAGTTGTAATTGTTACTTTCAGATGACTCTAAGGGATATTTCCCTGTTTTTGCTAGGGCTTTGGCTTTTATGTAATAACCATCGATTCCAGGCACACTATCGTTGCTATCATCAGTTTCTGTGTATTGAATATAGGTTATGTAGATTAAAGCATAAAGTTTACCATTTGCTTCACTAAGGGTATAGTCCTCATTTGTGCTAACAAAAGAATAGGAAGTGCCTATTTTCAAATGAGATATATCATCATAAAGACAATCGAGATTTTCTGTGGAATTCGGTATGTCTGCAAAATACACATAAGATCCTGAAATATTAAAATCTAGTCCTCCTATAATTTGTGCATCCAAACTTAATCTTATTTGTCCAGTTGATGTGTTTTTCAAAGCAATCCCATCTGTTTTGTTGTTTGCTATATAAACATTGTTTTGTATTGTGATCGTGCCAGTGCTAGAATTTTCTACTGTGGGATTTGATGAATCTTTGCAGAGTAGTTGTCCGCCTTGTATGTTGATTAGACTTGGGGTTGAATTTTTAATTACACTTCCATCGGACATTTTGTTTTCAATAATGCCACCTGTCATTATGAATTCAACCACACCTGATGTGTTAATTGATACTTTGTCGACAGATGGGGTCGCCCCTGTGGAAACATAACTATCAACCAATATAAGATAACTAGTTTGAGAAGAACCCCAATTTATTGCAGTCCCGCCTGCGTTTTGCAAAGTGCCGCCCAGTAGATAAAGGTTAGCGATTTTATTGTTGCTTTCTGTGGTTTCTACTACAGCACCTGTGGTTTTGCGTTCAATTATCCCACCTGTATGTAATATAACATCTGTATAGGCATTAGAGGTTGTAATGTTTGCGTTCAAATGGAAGTCTAAAATAGTAGCAGAATCTTGAATAACTAGAGTGCTTTTAGTAATAGAAGTGTCTGGACCTGATAAAAGGATTGTAGAATGTTTAGGAGAAGCTTCTATAGCAGCACCGCTACTGCCATCGCCTATAGTCCCGCCAAAAAAACAAACATCAGCGGCGCCATTAATAACGACCAATGAAGAATTTCGGTAAATTAGAGAATTATCAAGGCCTAGGATTGGGGCTGAGGCAGGACCTGTGCTTTTAAAATAATAATCACTCGAAATAGTTTCTTGACTTAAAACATAATTTTTACCAATACCTATATTAATATCGCTGTATATTGAATAAGGGAGGGCAGCAGAATTATCAGAAACTGAATTATATCCTGACAAAAGGGAATTCAGATTGTTTATGGGATTATCTAAATCATTTTCATCATAACTATCATTTGACGTTGGCTTTTTGTAATAACTTTCGTTGTCGAATTGAAATGCTGATATTGTTTCGTAATCGCTACTCTGGTTTTGTGAATAATTGCTTAAAAGCGCGATGGAACCAGATAAAAAACAGCTCTTCCCAGCCATCAAAACTAAATTAAAATTACTTTTGTAAGGAACTGCGTATGTGCCAACAAAATAAATTGTAGGTGCGCTAGTTGTAGAATCATAGATAGGATAGTCTATATTATTGTAGTGTTCGTTCACTAAGATTCCCCATAGAATTTTATGAACCTCTGCGTTTTCTATATAGTGCGAAGGACTACTAATTACTTCCCCAGGCGAGGAGACCATGCCATAAACAAACCAGCCATTCGAGTCACTGTCACCGTGGTTATAACTATCTTGAGTTGTTATTTGGGTGTTAGAGCGAGGGAGAATCACCGAAAAGGATGCACCACTGTTTGTGCTGTATAAAAATCTAACGTACTGTCTTGTAGCAACGCCTACAGAACCTGTCATATCGGCCTTCAACTCTACTTTTAGAACATATTGATTTTTAGAAGGTAGAGGTTCGCGCTCAGGTATGGATATTTCTGTGTTATTTGCAGAAACCACAAAATCTGGGAGAGATAAAGACTCTTCCGCAAAGATTTGATAGTTTGTTTCATTCAGATTTACATCAAGTGATAGAGCAATTAATGCAACAAAAAGTGAGATGAACAAAGCAACAAAAACTATGCGAGTTATTAAAAATGATTTTTTTTGCATGGTGGGTTTTACCATAACAACTCTTCTAATTTGCTTTGCGCAAACGAAGTTGAAATTTGAGTTTTTTATTGTTTTAACATAGTTTAAATAGCAAAGAATGTTAAATGCTGAAAAGCACCAAAAAAACTGTGGGTTGTGATGGATGGTTACGATTAGTTAACGCATCGATAAAACGAATGTGTAAACAAATTAGGGAAATGTTAACTCATTTATATAGATACTCTTAATTATACATATTTAGGTGTGCAATTGTCAATAATTAACAAAGTTTAAAGTATTTTTATAAAAAAAATAAGAGGATTTATGATTAAAAATATTTCAAAAGGCAGTCAGGTGTGTAATATTTAAGTCTGACTGCTGATTGAAACAAGGTGTAAAGAATCACTGCAATAGGCGATATGTTTAATAAAACCAAATAAAAAGGTTTTATCAAAGCAAATAAAAAGTTTTTGTTTACAAAACCGATAAAATATTATATAATATATAAGCACTCTTAAATTTTACATTTTTAAATGTCAAATGTGAGAGATTATCAACAGATGAGTTGATGAATTATAAGCATAATGAGTCGGTATCCGATTTTTGTTGAGGGTATAATGAAAAAAATGCTCATCATCTCCTTATTCTCTGCTTTAATTGTACTTCTTTTTGCGTGTGCATCTTCTGGGTCCTCTGCCTACAAAGTTGAATTTGCAGTGGACGATGGTTCACCTGTAGAAGCCGTTGTAACGGATCGAATTGGTGAGGCCCCAGTCTCAACGCGAGAGAACTATATTTTAGTAGGATGGTATCTAGATGAAGAAATGAATTATAAGGCTGAATTTCCACTTGCAATTTTGGGTGATACTATTCTTTATGCGAAATGGGAATCGTCTTTTTCAATAACATATCGTGTAGATAGTGCAGTTTACAAAATTGAGTATTATGTAGCTGGTGCAACAGTCACGAAAATTCCTGATCCTGTCATGCAAGGACGGCGTTTTAATGGTTGGGATAGTGATATACCAGCACAAATGCCAGCACAACATATAACAATAGGCGGCACATTCACAGCTGAGAGCTACAAAATATGTTTTGAAACCGCATCAGATGTTAGTTATTCATCTGGTATAGTTGGTTTATACCCAACAACAGATAATGGAGAGCACGTTGAATACCCATATATAACGGTCATGTATGGATATGCTGATTATATAGAGGATCTAAAGGAAGTAGAACCTACACGCACAGGCTATGATTTTGATGGTTGGAGCTATTATGATGCTGAAAAACATGAAAGGGTGGATTTTGAAGCAATTGGTGCATGGGCAATAGCTAGTAATGTTCTATTAAGACCAAAATGGGTTCAGTATGGCACACAAGGATTGCAATTTTCAAAGGTACCTCATGATGATCGCGATGTTCTGATGGTATCCTCCTATAGTGGAAGATTCGAAAGAGTTATTATTCCAGCTGAACACGAAGGCAAAAAGGTTGTTAAAATTGCTGCGGGTGCTTTTTCGGGAGCAACAAACATAACAAATTTAACAATACCTGATACGATTACTGAAATAGGAGAAAACGCCTTTTTCGGTTGTGTAAATATTGTCGACATAAATCTTCCAGATTCTGTTACAGCAATAGGGAAAGGTGCTTTTTCTGGTTGTGAATCAATAATTACAATAACGCTACCAAAAGCGATAACTGCAATACAGGCTTTAACATTTGCTGGTTGTTTGTCACTTAGAAAGGTTGAATTTCCGAAATCATCTGGATTCATAAGAATTGACGACCAGGCATTTCAGAACTGTAGTCTTTTATTTGATTTTGTTTTACCGGAATCTCTAAAAACTATAGGCAAGTATGCATTTGAAAATTGTAGTTCTATAAATAGTTTGCAAGGTATAGTTAATTCACAGATATATGAGATCGGTGATTTTGCGTTTAGAGGTTGCACTTCTTTAGATAGAGTCACTCTACCAAACACACTGAGATCTATAGGACAGGAAGCTTTCAAAGATTGTGAAAGAATAATTCAAGTTGGAATACAAGAGAATCTGCTCAGTATAGGTGCTGGAGCATTTCAAAACTGCAAAAACCTTCAACGACTGTCGATACCCAGAACAGTTACTTCTTTGGGGAGTGCTATATTTTTAAATTGCAGTACATTGATATATGTAGCTACACCAAATCAGGTTAACTGGCCTACAGGATGGGCAGATGACTGGAATTTAGCTAATAGTGAAACAGGCGCAATACACGAACTAAGCGAACTGCAAGTCTAAATTTGATTGTAATATTTCATGTATCAAAACCTCCTCAAATCACAAAATTTGAGGAGGTTTTATAATGCGATAAAAACGATCTAAAATACTACACAATTAAAAAACCAACAAAAACTTTTAGTTTTTATTACTATAACTAGTAAATTTGACTTAAGTTATAAAAAAAATGTATAATAAAGTGTCTAAAAATTTTTTGGTCTACGTGTATAAGGAAAAAACATGAAATTTGATATTGATATAGTGGGCAAGATCGGTTCTATGGCGCTAATTAACAAATCTGGAAATGATTTAGATTACAATATATTATCGAGCATATCGCGTGAATTAAAACCAGGTATTGTTTGGATTACATCTGGCGCAGTTGAAATAGGCAGACTAGATTATATCAAAAGAATGGATGGCTGTGAGATTACTGGCGCGGATGATGACATTAAGACTGATTATGCGGCGCAAGGACAGATAATATTACTAGAGACATATAGAAGATTTATAAAAAGTTCTTATTCCCTAAGACAGTTTTTAGTAGAACATCAGCATTTTAACGATCCTGAAAAACGATTACATCTAAAAAACGCATTGCTAAGATGTCCTGCACAAAATGCTATACCTATTATCAATTATAATGATCCTGTGAGCACAACAGAGAACAGAAAGATGGAAATCAAAGCCTTTCTAGTTAAGAATGGAAGAGCGGCTGAATGTGTTGATAATGATGAAACAGCCTCAGAGATAGCGTGTTTACTTAAACCCAAATGCTTGATTCTTTTAACTAGCGTTGATGGTATATTCAAAGATATTTCTGACAAAGCAACTCTGGTAAGGGAAATTTCAGGTAAAGACATAGACGAGGTTATTAAAAATATAGAATACTATCAGGCATTCTGCAGAGGAAGCAGCAGACCAGGTGCAAATGGTGCTGGATACAAGTTAGAATTTGTTAAAGAACCCATTAAGTTGGGAACGACTGTTTACATTGCTAATAGTGCTTATACTATAACAGATATTCTAAGTGGGATTGCACCCTCTACAATTATCAAGGTACGCTAAATGATTGATAAAGAACTAATTAAATTAGTCAATGGAAGTTCTAAACTAATCATAAAATGCACATTACTAAATTTGCTGGCTCTTATTGCCAATGTGTGTATCACTGCGGGCATATGCTTAGCTATCAGCATAACAATTTCAAGAAACACCGATGAAACGGATTTAGGTTGGTATATTTTACCATTTAATGCAATAATAGGCGGGATAGTTTTGAGATATTTAGCTTCTCTAATCAGTGGAAAAAAGAGAGCAATGCTGGGAGCTATGGTGAAAAAGGATTTAAGAGATCGTTTGGTTTTTAAATTGCTAGAGCTGGAGGGTATGGTTGAGGAGCAAATAGGAGCAGCAGGTATCACACAAATCTCGATTGAAGGGATAGAGCAACTCGATTTGTATTTTACAAATTATATCCCACAGTTTTTCTTTGCAATGGCCTCACCCATTATTCTTTTTATAATATGTGCCGCTATAGAAATTGGCACGGCCCTAATATTACTAGCTTGTTTGCCAGTAATACCAATTGCAATCATATTTACATCTAAATATGCGAAAAAGGTCTTTGCAAAGTACTGGGGCAAATACATAACAATGGGTGATGGGTTTTTGGATGCTTTGCAAGGGCTTCGAGAACTAAAAATGTTTATGGCAGATGATGTGGGCGCTAAGAAGCTTGCAAACAACGCAGATGAATTCAGGAAAGTAACAATGAAAGTATTAATTATGCAACTAGCATCTATTACTATCATGGATTTAGTTGCTTTTGGAGGTGCAGGATTAGGTATTGCTAGAGCAGTTATTGAGGCAGAGGGCGGACTAAATCCAGTTCATCTGTTCTTTCTGATATTGTTAGCGGCTGAGTTTTTTCTGCCACTAAGAGCATTAGGGAGTGCGTTTCATGTTGCAATGAATGGGGCCTCAGCGGGCAAAAAGATTTTAACAATATTAAAACTTGTTTCTCCTCATAGAGGGACATCGGAATTTGGGAATATGCCCATAAATTTAAAAGATGTCTCGTTCTCGTATAACAACAGTAGAGAAATTCTAAAGAAAATAAATTTGCTAATCCCCAGCAGATCTATAATTGCATTAACTGGCGAATCTGGCTCAGGCAAAACAACACTTTCTAAAATAATGCTGGGACAAATTTTGCCAACCTCTGGTGAAATTATAATAGGGGACAAAAACATTGCAGAGATTACAAGGGAGAGTCTTTATAAAAATGCGGCAATAACAGGAGAAAGTTCCTATATTTTTAACGAATCAATATTCTACAATTTTAAACTAGCAAAACCAGATGTTACAGAAAATGAAATTTGGGAGGCATTAAAAAAAGTCCAATTATATGAGTTTGTTAAAAAAAATGGTGGCCTTGGGAAAAGCATATATGAGGGCGCTTCTAATCTCTCGGGTGGTGAAAAACAGCGCTTGGCCCTGGCTATAAATTTGACACTTAAAAAACAGTTATACATATTTGATGAGGCGACAAGTGCAATTGATAAAGAAAGCGAAAAGATAATTATAGAAAACATATTAGCGCTCAAGCGGTTTGCTAGTGTGGTTTTAATAACACACAGATTAATAAACACAGAATTTGCTGATTATATATATCACATAAAACAAGGTGTTTTAGTAGAATCTGGTTCATATAAGGAATTAATTTCTAAAAATGGCGAATATGCTAGTTTGTATAATAAACAAACAGCACTCCAGAATGGAGGTGCTGCAAATGCATAGAAGTCCTTTAAAAATAATGTGGCGTCTTGCTAAACATTTGGGAAGTTTGTCAGTTCTCATGCCAATTGCAATATGCGCAGGTGTTTTAGGAAATGTCGCAGCATCATCTGTACCTGTGTTGGGCACACTTGCAGTTGCCAAATTAGTAAGTGGAAATATAACAATTTCATATAAACTAATAGCACTTTTGGCAGTTTTGTGTGGTGTTTCAAGGGGGATATTAAGATATCTAGAACAGTACTTAAATCATTATATAGCATTCAAGCTGCTCGCAACACTTAGAATTAAAATATTTGATGCATTACGAAATTTAGATGTATCAAAACTAGAAGACAAAAAGAAAGGCGGTTTGTTAACTATTCTCACATCTGATATTGAAACTTTGGAAGTTTTTTATGCACATACAATATCACCTATTTCTATTGCTTTAATAACGTCATCCATATCAACAATATTGATTTGGATTATAGCAGGCTTTGAGTTAGCAATAACAGCTATTTCAGGATACCTAGTTTTAGGGTTAATTGTTCCTAAATTCATCAATAGAATGCTAATTAAAGGAGGTGACGAATACAGAAAACATTTATCTGAATATAATTCGTGGTTTTTGGATAATATAAAAGGGATTAGAGAAATTGTAATGAAAAATGCTGGTTCTATGAAGGTGGAAGAGGTTAACAAGCGCTCTACCAACCTTTCGACACTCATGAAGAAGCAAAACGAAAAGACGTCGAGGGCTAATTCAATAATACAATTAATAGCATCTTCTGTAACTGTGATAGTGTTAATAATAGCAATTCTAATAATGAAAAAAAATAATTATTCTGAAGGCTTTGCAATTATTGGATTTGCTATTTTTATTAGCACAATGGGGCCAGTCATCGCACTAGCGGCACTACCTTCTAATTTGGCGCACACTTTCGCATCCGCTAACAGGTTTCTAGATTTATTAGACGAAAAACCCAGTGTGCCGATAGTTGTTAATGGGTTGGATTTTGAATTTGATAAGTTAGAGGTTAACAATTTAAGTTTTGGTTATGATGAAGATCTGATTTTATCTAGTGTTACATTCAAACTAGAAAAGGGAAAGATAATCGCAATTGTAGGACAGTCTGGATCAGGCAAAAGCACTATTTTGAAATTACTGTTAAGAGAGCGCGACAAAAAGGGAGGTGAAATTTTATATAATGGTCAAGATGTAGATAAAATAAACACAAAAAGCTTGCTGCAAAACATAACATTAATAAATCAAACTACATACCTTTTTGATGAGACAATAGAATATAATTTAAGGATAGCTAATTTAGATGCGTCTGATTTGGAAATCACACGTGCCTGTGACGCAGCGGCAATAGGAGATTTTGTAGCTTCTTTGGAAAATGGTTATAAAACAAAAGTGGGGATGTTGGGTGACAAATTATCTGCAGGTGAAAAACAACGCTTAGGGTTAGCTCGCGCTTTTTTACGAGGAAGTCCAGTAATTTTGTTAGATGAACCTACTAGTAATGTTGATGCAAGCAATGAAAATATTATATTAAACGCGATAAAAAAAATAAAGGAGGAAAAAGCAATTATAATTGTTTCACACAGAGAATCAACTGCAGCTATTGCAGACAAAGTGTACAAACTTGAAAATGGGTTTTTGATTGAAACAAAAAATGTGGAAAAAATTAACAACTGATAAGTGGAAATGCTAAAAGTAGCAAACATAATCAATACTATTTTTAAAATGTCTGAACTGCGCAAACATAGTTTGTGCTATAGTTTATAAAACAAGAAAACCAATATAGGAAGCAAATTGTGATGCTAGAAGTTTTATTTCGTCAAAACAAAAAATGACGCAATTTAGTGGAGTGAAAGATGCTAAAAACATTAAAATTTAAGAGAGAAATTAGTTACGGTTCATTTGATAATGCTTTAGAGAGCGCAATAGATGCAACAAAATTATTTGATAAAATGCAAGAGCACTTTGAGAAGCCAAACTTAAAAAAACCAATGCTCTTATTTATAGGTTATGATGGTTGCCTAACTAACGCAGTTGCGATTACAAAAGAGAATCCTACGAGTGCTATAGGAAAAATATTAAAAGAAGGCGCGATTTATATAGGGAGGACTGGTGGAGAGCGGATAGGCGATCAGCAAACGGACACAGCTCCTGGATGGGCATCAATTTTTACTGGGGCATGGGGCAGAGAAAATGGAGTTATAAACAATTCGGATGTACTATCTGAAAAGACAAAAAGCATAATGTGCAAATTGCTTTTGAAAGGAACATCAGCTAGTTTTGTTTTTTCGTGGGCATGCCACAAAGAAATTACGTACAACCGTGAAGCAAAAAACTACCCAAACAGATATTTGAAAGCGGAGGATGACGAACAAACATTAGAACTTATGAGATCTAGACTAAAGGCAGGAGATTGTGCAATATTTGGGATTTTTGAACATTGCGATCATGAAGGGCACAAAAGCGGATTTTCAATCAACAACAAGGAATATATGAATGCCTTAAATACATCAGAAACATATGCCAATATTATAATTGAGGATGTGATAGCAAGAAAAACGTATAAAGAAGAGGATTGGTTAATATTAATTGCAACGGATCATGGTGGAGTAAGAAAAAAGCATGGTGGTCGAACAAAGATGGAGACAACGATATTTTTTGCATCCAACAAAAAAGTTTTTAAATTTGATGACACAAGTGGAGTATTCATATAAATGATACGGCAAACTGAAATTATGTGAATTACAAACATTAGTTGGGTTACAAAAGAAAAAATGGTGATAAGTTAATAAAAAAAGGAAGTAAATTTATCAGTTTGAAAAATTTGAATGTTAGATGAAAATTAGCAAAAAATCTCCCATAATTATATATTATTTGCTACAAGCGGGCTAAAACCCCAGAAAAAGGCAGATTTTCATATAAAATCCCAGAAAAAACTTTAAAAATTTTTATAAAAACATAAATGAAAACATCGGCGATATATTAAAAAATTGTGAAAAGTATAAGAAATATATAAGAAAACGAGCGTTTTTTTTTTTTTTGTCAGTTTTTTATATAAAGTGTTGACAAGTGGATTGTTTTGTTGTATAATATTGTTATCGAATTCGAGATTTATCTCTGGAGGAAAAAAAATGAAAATATTTTTGAAGTTGGGTATTAACATCTTATTTTGTATTTTAATTGTGGCATGTCTTTCAAATAGTATAATGCCGCTCGTAGCAGTAGAAAAACAGGCAAATAGTGAAACTGTTTTTGATCCTAAAACTTTAAACATTTCATCGTACGAAGGTTTTGAATTTCTTAAATATTTTGAATACTTTCCAAACGGCAAATCCGAATTTTATGAAAAGGCTTTGGAGAATTTGTCCACTCCTAAATACGTAGTTGTCCATAAAGGGAAAACCAAAGCAACGAAGAAGATTATTGAGATGACGAGTCTTAGTTTGGATCTTGATAAAGGTCAAGGCGGCAGTATAGGAATTACATTTGGCCTGACAAAGACAGAAAAGCTTTCAAATTCTTATTCAACCGAGTTAGAAACTGGTGTTTCGAGTTTTTTTACAGAGCTAGTAAAGTCTGTTCAAACAGAAATAAAAGCATCATTAGAATATGGAAAGGGCGAAGATGTGGGCGTTACATATACTTTTACAGACAAGTCCACATCTGGGTCGTACAAAATTTATTTGTCAATAGACGTAACTGAATACATCATTGATATATATGATCCTAAGTTTGATGTAGAAGTGGTATCGGTAAAGGAAGGCAAAAAAACAGTGATAAAGGAATTTAACGTAATAGAAGGTTATTCTACCGAAAAAAACCCACTTTTATCTAATAGGCGGTGTTATTTTATAGACAATGAAACTATTCCATATTATATGTTAATAAAAGATTAAGGAGAATGAAAATGAATTTCAAAACTAAACGCATAATGCAAATTTGTACAATATGTTTTTTGGTAGCAATGATAATTATGATGTCCTTTTTAAATATAGAGACACATAGGGCCGATGCATCCGTGTTAGGCGATTTTTTCAAAGCAATAGGTGAAATTTTAGGAGGTGTAGCTAGGGTTGCAAAAGTGGTCTTAGATTATGAAAACTTAAAAAATGCATTATATACAGAAATAGATAGAATACAGCCGGATGGCGCATCTAATAATGATATGATAATAATTTACGAGGGAAATTCAACTTCAAAATTGAAGCTTATAGAGCTTGCTCGCGCATATCATAATTCAATAGAAATATTAACTATTGAATATGCCATGAAAAAAAGCATTAAATTTTCAAAGGAATTTTCGTTATCTACAGGCACTGCTATGAGCGCAAATGCGCAGGTTCCAATGCTTGACGATATAAAAATAGAGGCTGCGATCAAGTTAAAATCAAGCGTAGGTGAAACGAAGGAAAGGACAGTAGAAAAAGGAGAAAAATATACTGTATCAGTTGGTGAAGGATCAAGAGCTGGCATATATGCACTAAATATAAATGTCGTTCAAAAATATTACTTAATCGAATATCTAGTAGGCGTTACAGAATTAGAAGTGAAGAAATTTGAAGAAATTGAGAATGGAAAAACAAAAACAACAATAACAATTCAAGAACATTCAAAAAACTATGTTTTAAAGAAATATTTTGTAACAAATCAGATGTTTTTAAAGGAAACTGATGATCAACCAGCAATGAGTGTAGATTTAGAGTGGATTTTAAGTTAGTATTTATAAACAGCATAGCCACTACTACATTTGAAATCAACAGACATTTTTGAAATTTGGTTTGCTATAACAATTGAAAGAGAAAGTTTTAAAATATCTACATGATGCTATGCATTGCATTTTTAAAGAGGTTGTAATGAAACGAAATATTTTGTTAATTTTGTTAATTGTTTGTTTAATAACTATTGTTTTACAAAGTTGTGAAAATGATAACAATAATGATAAAGAAACTAATGAACGCATACCACCTGGTCCTCCCTTGCATTTTATTCCAATGTCAACGGTGGTGAATAGCCAGTTTTTACTCTCTCCTTTAATTCCGACTAGAGAAATAGCACTTCCGTTAGCCACTTTGCAGGATGAAGATTATGGAGAATATGATTGCATTTTGAGAAATGTAAATACCACGACGAACCGATTAAGTTTTAATGTAAAATATTATCGTTGTTCACCTGCATATATTAAGGAATTAGATATTTATGATCAAGATCTTGATTATGATTATGATATATATACCGTTTTGTTTTCAGTAACTTTGATAGGAGATGCTCCATTTGAATCCTTTGAAATCACAGAGGTGACGCTAGAATTTAATTATCAAGAGGTTAAAGTACCAGTTTCAATAAAAATATATGATAGACGCAATTT
>JAIRKT010000013.1 GCA_031259965.1 Christensenellaceae bacterium
AACTTACTGATGTTGTTTCTACTTTGTCATTGATAGGACGGTCAACATTAAGCCATGAGTCAACTGCAGCTTTAGGAAAATCTTGATTAGCTAGAAAATCCTTTAAACTAGCTGTATTCGAACCTACCAAGGTTTCATCAGCAGTATATGCATCTGGAGATATAGTTGCATGTGTTAATGCCTTGATAGCTCTATCTGATAAATTTTCCTGATCTTTTGTATCATCTGTTGCATACCACGTTGCTAGATATTCCTCAATAGCTGCTGTTGATATGTAGGTGAACCATTCATCATTTTTAATTTCATAATCCTGCTCCATGTCAAGCGCAATGTATATGCCCTCGCCAACTGTCATTATTCATATTTTTAATTTAATCTTTAAAATCAATTTGCGAATTCCATCAAACTTTAGTATAATAAGTATGTTTTCTTCACTTTAGATTCAACTATATAGGTATTTATGTTATTCAGCCAACTTCTAATTTATTTACCAAATAAGTATCGCGATAATTTTATTCGCGGCACAGTGTTTGAAAAAATAATTCTTAAGTATTTCTTAACAGACAAATTATACTGTGCAGATATTCATTCTATTTACCTTTGGCGCGATTTTCCTTTTAAAAAGGAATTTGGAAGTGGTCATGACGTTGGAATTGATCTCGTCGTTATCACTCATAATGCCGAATTTTGGGCAATCCAATGCAAATGCTATAATGCTGATACAATCATAACTAAATCTCAAGTTAATACATTTATAGCAACATCTTCAAAATTATTTAAGGTTAATGGCATTTTTAAAACATTTTCAAGAAGATTTTGGATTTCTACATCTGTAAAGTTAACTGATCATGCAAATAACACTTTAAGCAATCAAAATCCACCTGTAGTTAGGATTAACCAATATGATCTAGATAAATCTGGAATTGACTGGGAAGTCTTATTAAACGAACAACCTTTAACATGGGCTCAACCTAAACAATTAGAATTGAGGAACTATCAGATTGATGCAATAGGTGCAATTTTTAAGCATTATAAAATCTATAATAGAGGATGTTTAATTATGGCATGTGGTACGGGTAAAACCTTTACTGCATTACGTGCTGCTGAAATGCTGGCTATTTTCAACAGACTTGTGATAATTTTCAGTCCTTCTATTTCTCTCGAATCTCAAACCTTACGATTGTTTGCAAATCAAACAAACGAAACAAATTTAAACAAAATCTGCGTCTGTTCTGATCCAAATGTTTCTGCGTCAAATGTTGACCAAAATTCTGATTTTGTGACTGGCGAAACCATAGATCTAGCATATCCCGCTACAACAGATCCTAAAACATTGTATGACACATATTTAAATTTTGACAAATCAAATTTAACAGTAATTTTTTCCACCTATCAATCAATTGACGTTATAATTGAAGCACAAAAGCTTGGTTTGCCAGAATTTGATCTGATAATATGTGACGAAGCCCATAGAACAACTGGTTCAATTAAGACGCCGTCGCAAAAACATTCATATTATATTAAAGTTCACTCAAACGACAATATTAATGCTAAATATAGATTGTATATGACCGCTACGCCTAGATTATACAGTTCTACCGTTAAAGAAAAGGCAAAATTGTCTAATTCAATTTTATGTTCTATGGATGATGAAAACATTTACGGAAAAGTAATCTATAAATTATCGTTCTCTCAGGCTGTAAAACTTGGTTGTTTAGTTCCATATAAATTAATGGTTCTAATGATTAACGAGCGAGATCCAGATATTCAAAATGTAAAAAAGTTTTATGATCTTCTTTTTGATGATAAAAGCAAAACAAAAGAGCAAAAAAGACAGGAATTCTTAACCCTAGCAAAACTAGCTGGTTGTATGAATGCATTTGCAAAAAAATTATACTTAATAGACGAAAATGTTGCATATACTGAAGATTCTAGTTATATGCGAAAAGTTGTTGCCTTTTGCAAGACCATCAAACAGTCATTTACATTAGTTGAAAAATATAATTTTATAACAAAGGCAAATCCTGATGGCTTCACAAAGAATAATTCTAATCTGACTATTTCTTGTAATCATATTGATGGACACATGTCTTCATTAGAGCGAGAGAGTGTCTTAGAGTGGTTGAAAACTGATCAAACAGAACCTGTTACAAAACGTGAAATATGCAAAATATTATCTAACGTTAGATGCTTAAGTGAAGGTATAGACGTTCCATCTTTGGATTCAATAGTATTTCTATCCGCAAAAAATTCTCAATTGGAAGTAGTACAATCTGTTGGGCGCGTAATGAGACCTGCTCCTAACAAGAAATATGGATACATAATAATTCCTTTAATTTTCAAAGCTGATCAATCACCTGAAGAAATATTAGCTCAATCTGAAGAGTTTAAAGTTGTGTGGGAGGTCTTAACAGCTCTACTAGCACATGATGAATCATTGGAATCAGTAATTATTCAATTACAAAAAAATATAAAAAACAAACCTAACAGTGTAATAATTTGCAGACCAGAACCAATTGCAGATCAAATTGATGATCAATTTGATTCACTTAATAATATAAGTGAAGCAGATATATACACAATATATAAAAAATTTGTTCTAGCCAGGTTTGTTGAAATAACAGATCCAAAAGCGTACTGGATAAAATGGGCTAAAAATGTAGCCTCTTTGACAAAAGAGCATATGTTTTTTCTTAGAAAATTATCTAATGATCCAAAATTAAAAATTTTGTTTGACAACTTTATTGAATCTCTTAAAAAAAGCACAAACAATCCGAATTTAAACAAGCCTGAAATTCTAAATATGTTAGCGCAACATAGGATCACCCAACCTGTTTTTAACGCACTCTTTGAGGATTATCCCTTTGCTGATTTCAATCCAATTTCTCTAGAACTCAACAAATTTCTAGAGAGCATTTCAAAATTCTCAGAATTTAAAGAATCAAAGGAATTACTTGAATTCTATTCGAGCATTAAAAGACGTGTTAGTGGTCTCGATAATTCAATAGTAAAACAAGAGGTTGTAGTTGAATTATATAACACATTTTTTAAAACTGCTTTCCCTGACATTTCTCGTGATTTAGGCATTGTATATACTCCTATCGAAATTGTTGATTTTATAATTCAATCTGTAAATGATATTTTAGAAAAAGAGTTTGGTTCCACATTAACCGATGTGGGCGTTAATATTTTAGATCCATTTACAGGCACAGGGACTTTTATTACGCGCCTACTTCAAAGTGGTTTAATTAAGACTGAAGATATGGAAAGAAAATTTACTAAAGAGCTATTTGCCTATGAAATCGTCCTATTAGCATATTATATTGCATCTGTTAATATTGAAAATGTCTATCATGATTTAATGAATACCAATAAATATGTTCCTTTTGAAGGGATTTGTTTAACAGATACTTTCATGACAACTGAAATCGCAAAAAAAGGGCATTTAATAGAATCAGCAAATGCCGATAGACTTTTTAATCATTCACAAAAGCCTATCACAGTTATTATGAGCAACCCCCCGTATTCTATCCATGGCAGCATTGATTTCTCATCATCAAAGATAAAGTATGATGATTTAGATGCAAGAATTAGAGATACATACATAAAAAAAAGAGGACCTACACTAGTCAAATGCTTGTATGATAGCTATATACGCGCATTTCGATGGGCTACAGATCGAATAGGTAATAATAATGGAATTATTGGGTTTGTTAGTAATGGGAGTTGGTTAAGATCTACTAGCAATCAGAGTTTAAGAGAGTGTTTTGAAAAAGAATTTGCAAAAATATATATCTTTGATTTAAAAGGCGATCATAACGCAATAGGTGATTTTGCAAAAAAACAAGGTCGAAATGTGTTTGGTGATGGATGTCGCACACCAATTGCAATAACAATATGCTTAAAAAGAAAAAACTTCATAGGAAGGGCAGAAATACATTACGTATCTATTGAAGATGGTATGAGTAGAAAAGAAAAACTAGATATTATTAAATTATCTAAATCTTTTTTATCTTACACAATGCCAAAAATGCGACTCCTGGATTTAACGCAACCCGGTAATTGGTTAACTAAGGAAAATTCTTTGTACAAAACTTTTATTCCAATGTGTTTAGACAATTCAACTAAATATAATTCATCTTGTAAAAGTGTATTTACTTTTTTTACACATGGTATAATAACATCGAGAGATAATTGGGTTTTTGATTATTCAAAAAAAACATTAAATTCTAAAGTAAACAACTTCATTAACCATTTTAATAAGCAAAGTTTAGTTGGAACCTTTGATAAAGATCCTAAAAGTATTGCCTGGTCAAAAAAGTTAATATCATATTCAAAAAGAAATATTCAGATTTCTTTTGACGAAAACTCAATAACAAAATGCTCATATAGACCATTTAATGTTAATTTCCTATATTACTCTAAGCTATTAAATGAAAGACGAGGATTTTGCGATTTTCTTTTCCCAACCAAAGACAGCGAAAATCTAGTAATTACTATCACAGGACAATCAACTAAAAGTATGTTTTCTGCATTAATGACAGACAAATACACAAGCTATGATTATCTAGGACATACTAGATGTTTCCCGCGCTATTACTACAATAGTCCAAAATCTAAATTTCCTAATGATTATCAATCTTCATTAATAGAATTTTCTCTATTTGAAACAACTAACAAGCAAGATGCAATAAGCGACTATTTTAAAGATTTAATAGAATTGAAATATTCGCACAATGTATCTAAAGACGACATCTTTTATTATGTATATGGTATTTTTCATAGTATTGAATATAAGAATACTTACGCTGATGATCTACATCAAACACATCCTCGAATTCCAATAGTACAATCATTTAAAGACTTTACAGAATTTAATCAAGCAGGACGTAATCTTGCATATTTACACTTGAATTATGAGCATATTCCTCCAATTGATCAGACTATAATCCAGGGCGATACTAGTAAAACAGAAGTTCAGAAAATGAGGTTTTCTAACGTGTCTGATAAAGAAACAATCATTTTCAACAATCATATAAAAATTAAAAAAATTCCAAGCATAGCATATGATTACATACTAAATGGAAGAAGCGCTATTGAACATATAATGATGCAATATCAAGTTAAAAAGGATAAAAAGAGTGGTATAGTAATTGACCCTAACAAATGGTGTGAGGAAATTAGAAATCCCAAATACATACTTAATTTGTTATTATCTATTATATCTGTTAGTGTAAAAACCATGGAAATCGTTTATAACCTGCCAAAAATTGATCTTGAATCTTCAAATTCGATTGATCTAAACTAATTAACTCTTAATTCCAGATGTGCTTTTATCATTTTTTCTTATATCATACGTAGCATTAGATATTTAATTTTCTAGTTTTCTCAAGTTGTCATCTAACGCATTTTTGGGTTGGAAACTGGTTTTTACAATTTGAAAAAATTTAAATACTATTTCACTCTTAACACATTCCAACAAGTTTTCACAAACTTATAACTTGTGTTATTTAATTTCAAATAATCATTATGTTCTGTGCACTACATAATATCCGCAATCCATTTTGCATATAATTCAATTTCAATATCTACTATTTTTGTAGTTTTAAAATCAAATAAATTAATACACTCTTCCTCTGTATACCATCCACTAAAGGCATATCCCTCGCGAACTGGAGCAGTTGGAATTGTTTTAATACTTTCACCCTCGTTTAAATAATCAATCCAATGACACCCATTATTAGGTGAATCAGAATAATTGTAATAATAAGTAACATTTGCAGCATCTATTGCTTCAGTTCTATATTGTAAATAAGCTTCAAAAGTAATTTTTGGAACTATCACATAAGCCAAACCATATTTACTTACTTGGCTTTTGATTGGCACAGTGGAAATTAGAAGTGTTCTTACTTCATCTGGATTACCAAACAAGTCAACAAATGATATGACTCTTACTGATGACGGTAAAAAAAATTTTTTTGCTTTTTCTGATACAAACCCATGTCCAGAAGTGTCATCTATTTGGATACCATCTACAGGTTTAAAATAGATTTCAGTTGGGAATACAATTTCTTCTAATTCTAGTCCTATGTCAGTTAAACCAATTATTTTAATACTATCACCCATATCAACACACTGAAAATATCCCGAATTAAAATGTTCATATGAAGCTAGGCTGCACGCCGTCATCGACAATGTTAATAAAATGATAATTATTATAACACTAAACGCTAATAATGTTTTTATTTTTATATTCATTAATCTCTCCACCTTAATTGAAGTTAATTATAATGTTACCACACATTATAATAAGTAGCTAAATTTGTTTTAATGATAAATAAATCTATATTTTGTTTTGACAGGTTTATTTAATTCATAAAGCCAACTGAAATATTATTCACACATCTTCCAGCATACAACAATATATGAGATGTTTATATACGTATACTTAATTTCAAATAGACATAAGTTTTGTGTGCATACACAAATAGCGAAAACTCATTTTTTTTTATGATTCAATTCGAAGATCTTAAGGTTTTAGGAATTTTTAAATCAACAAATTAATATACCCTAACCTGTTTTGTACACCATATGCTAGGATAACCCTTTTGAATGTGTTTGAGATGCTTGCATCTAAGGCTGATTCTGCATGTTAAGTGTATATGACACACCACAATTATGCGAATCCACCTGCACAAACTTCTCTTATCGCATCATTGAATGCTAACAAACACCACGTAGGCGTAACATGTCTATTTTGCTTTGACCATATCAGGCATCATGATGTTTAAGAGGCCTACGTAATATTAAACTGTGTTTCTTGCTAATATTATACCACCATGCGCCGCTTAATGCAAGGACTTTATCTCATCACATGGTAAGCCTATCCGTCATAATATGAATCTGGGCTTTTTAATGACATTTTTAAATAAATAAATATCTATTATTTAGTAAAATTGATCGTTTTCTGCCTCTTACAATTTAAGATGATACTTTGCACTAATAATCACTCATGTTATACACATAGTAGTGTGTATAGCAATTATAACTATGAGTAAGTTTTTCATTAAAATCTAATTCTATTTAGTTTCATATCCTATATATGATTAACAATATATAAACGTAAACGACCACTTATGCGTGGTTTACGATGACGGATACTGCTTTGGTATCGAACTTTGACTTAAATGTCACAGTTGGCGAGGGCATATACATTGCGCTTGACATGGAGCAGGATTATGAAA
>JAIRKT010000083.1 GCA_031259965.1 Christensenellaceae bacterium
CAAAATACCTGTCCACAAATGAAATATTTTTGGATTTTGTCTCACGATATGACATAAATACATCCTATGTTTTAAATAATATGATATTAATTATACTATATTAGGGTCTGAATGTCAAGAAAAAGGGAACCTGATATATTTCTATAAAAATAAACCTTGAATTTCAGGCAAAATTCTAATTGTCCGACTTTTGGTGGGCAAATCATTATATGCTACTTAACACATATTGTCAATACTCAAATATATGTTAAACCCTAAATTTCACAAAAAGTAGGGATGATCCAATCTTGAGATTAAGATTAACCTTGTTTTTTGTTTTTAATTTCCAAATACAAAACAAATGGTTAAAATTACTTCAGATGTTAATTTATGATATAACAGGAATTTTAAGTTTATTCATTACGCGCAAAGCTTGTGTTTTATATTTAAATTTAGACAAATAGGGTTGTTTTCATAGTGATTTCCGGTTTATTTTCAAATTGGTATAACCACATCTGATAAATACAAAAAAGGCATCATGCTCTATTATTAATTTGTTCACACAGAAATTAAAAAATTTCAAAATATTTATTTTTTGAAATTTCGGATTACGATTAACTATTTTAAAATTACTTTATTAAGTATGATTTATATTGATTGAAATCAAATAATATGATATTATATTTATATATGGAGAAAGTTAAACACCCCAGACCAGATATGCTTCGAAAGAACTTCACATCCTTAGATGGTGAATGGAAGTTTTGCATAGGAAGCAATAGGGAATTGCCAACATACTATATAAATGCAGAGTTTGCTGAGACTGTATGTGTACCAGATCATACTAGTTTTAATAATGATAACGCATACAATGATGTTTGGTATAAGCGGTTTTTTACCATTACTGCAGAACAATTAAAAGGAAAGGCGTTCATAAACTTTTTGGGTGTAGGTGAATCTACTAATATTTATATTAATGGAACACCTTGCATGGCTAGAACAGGTGAGAAATCAAATTTTTGTTTTGAAATATCACAGATATTAAATGAAGGCGAGAACCAAATAGTAGTTAACGTTTTTAGGACAAAAGAACGAAATACAAGTTTAGATTCTTCTAAAGTTTTTGGCATATGGCGATCGGTTTGGATTGAATTTACATCAAACGCATTTTTAAGTGAATTAAAAACAATAGCGGCTCAAGATGGATCTGCAATAATATTGAGAGGTTTAGCTGCTTCGATTAAAGATGGGTATGCTATTAATGTTATAACCTTCAAAGATGATCAACCGGTTGCATCGTACAGGTATGAAGCGCGCGACAAATTCACACTATCAATACCTATGAAAGATCAGATCACCCCATGGGCTCCTAATAATCCAAAAATTTACAACGTCGAAGTTGCGCTTTTAAACGAAAGAGGAGAAATTCTTGATTTAGTATATACATATTTTGCGTACAGAACGTTAAAAATAATTAATGGTATTCTCTTCATTAGTGGTCAAAAAACCCAAATAAGGGGTATTAGAGTAAACAATGAGCACTTTTTTGTTAGTGATTATGAGGAAAAATGCAAAAAGATCAGAAAATTATTAGCGACATCCTTATCACTAGGATTTAATACAATCTTTTTACCCTATTATTACATAGATCCTGTTTTTAGGTATTATGCGGATAAAATAGGCATGATTATTATTGAGGAAATAAATCAGGATCCAACGATTTTTGGTGACAAGCAACTTATACAAGAAAATGCACGTGATATTGCTAGTTTAATTTCAGATGAGAGCAGATCACCATCTATTATTATGAGATCACTATTTACAGGGTTTTATACACCTGGTTTCCTTGCGGATTACATGTATAATGTTGCAAAAAGCGCAGATCCATATACAATTATAACCTCTGGTGGCGGTCTTGTTTATGCAGCCGATATAATTGAATATAGTGGTCCATGTGCTAATTCTGCAGGTTATGTTAAACGACTAATGGGGGATGCCTTTTCTTTCAAAAACGAGAAGTGCGAGAAAAAATTTAGAGCACAGAATCCCACGCTCGCACAAGTTAGTAAGATTTCAAAATTGGCAAAGATATTGAATTATTTTAATTGTGGGGATGTGCCATATCATGATGTAATGGCTGAATATGACTTTATAAAAATATATTCGCACGCTGTAAAAAGCATTAACTCGTTGGGTGTTTTGGGTTGGATTTATGATGGGTTGTATGATACACCTGCCTCACGAACAGGTTTTTTCATAGAAGATGGATCTGCTAAATTAAGCAGATTAGCAAGTGATACATTAAAACAATTAAATTTAAAACAATAATTTAATAGGATGCCTTTTTGTATTGAATATAATTAAATTTTAGGTGCATAAATACATGAAATTCAAAATCTTAACATCTAACACCTCAGATTCTGTTATGAATTTGACAATAAACGAAATGAACAAAAACAGGAACGCTGATATAAAAGAGAAACTTGAAATCAATCACACATTTATAGTTCCTAATCGTTTCACAATGTCAACTGAGCGTGAAATATTTGAGACCCTCAATTTAGTTGGTGCTACAGACATATCGGTAGTCTCATTTTCGCGCTTAGCTACAATATATTTGCGAAAAGAGGCATATAAACGTTGTCTAACGCGTGAAGGGTCTATATTAGTTTTGAAAAAAGTTGTAGACAAACTGAAATCAAAATTGAAAAGGTATGGGAAAGTAGCGGAGAGTACTGGGTTTTCAAAAGAAATGTTTGCCGTTATAGATGCCATCAGAAATAGTGGGCATGAACCAGAGGATTTATTAAACGCTCGAGAGAAGGTAACGAATGCGGTTGCTTTAAAATTAGAGGATATAGCGCTACTTTATGCAGGATATCTTGATTCACTAGACAATATGGATGATGCTGTCACAAAACTTGAGCGATACACAAGCCATATTAAAAGAATTGTCGCTATAAGAAGTACTCGTTTTTACGTTGTAGGCTTCATACATTTTTCGGCTAAAGAAAAAAAGATTCTGGCCAACCTTATTAAGTATAGCAAAAGCATATGTGTTGGATTAACAGTTAAACTCGATGGTGAAAACAAGGATTTATATCCAAATCAACTACCTGGTGAAATTGAAAAACTAGGAGAAGATGCGAATTTAGAGGCGGATATAAAAATCCTAAATATAGATATAAAAGAACCATTTAACACTATTAATAAAGAGCTATTTGCATATAAGGGAGGAACTGCTGACAACTGTTTTGTAGGCAAAAATAATCCACCAGTTGTTTTGTATAGAGAAAACACAGTATATGACGAAGCAAATAGAATAGCATGCGAAATTGCCTACCTCATAAAACACGAGGGTTACAGGTATAAAGACATAGCTGTAATAAATTGCGATCCCACCTTTATAGATATTCTAACTAGCATATTAACAAGATATAAAATCCCATATTTTGCTGATTTAAAGTATCCATTATCTGAGACCATATTATATAATTATTTAATTGCTGCGATAGAAACAATAGCATTTAATTTTAGAGCGGACAAAGTTTTAAAACTAGTTAAGTCTCCCATGTTCGGAGTTGACCATGAAAAAAGTTGCCTTTTTGAAAACTTCGTAATTAAATATAATATAAATTTTGGAGGTTTTCAAAAGCCATTTACAATTGAAGATGAAAGCAACAAAGAGGAGATAGAAGCTATTAGAAGCAAAGTAGCAAGCATAGCCCCAGCGAAACACGAGTCATCGAAAATAACCGCGAGCGAATTTGTTGAAATATGCAAATCTCTTTTAACCAAAAATGATTTTGTTATTCAATATGACCAGGTTATAACTAACAACAAATTAGATAGCAGATTAAAACTGGTGAATTCAAGGGCACGTGGGAAGATTGATGAAATTTTAGATGAGATAAATGAATTGCTTAATGATTACTCCGCTAGCATAACATCTTTTATTGAAACACTAAAAGCGATGATTGCTGCAGTACAGATTTCATTAATTCCTCAATCATTAGACAGTGTTTTTGTTGGGAATATAATTGATAGCAGATTTAACGGATTGAAAGCTATTTTTGTAACAGGAGCTGCATCAGGCATGCTGCCATCTGAAAAAGGTTATTTTACTATGATAACCGCTACTGATTCTGATATATTGGCGGACAATGAACTGCCCATTTATCCAAATCCAATTCAACTAATGAGAGAAGAAGAATTTTTGTTATTAGACATAATAGCGCGTGTTAAAGAGCGTTTGTATATTGGATATGCGGCATCTCTACCAAATGGCACACTGACTAGAGCCTCTAATGCCTTTAAAGAAATATGCAGAATAACTGGACTAAAACCAACTTCAATAGAAGACAAGTTTTTGCCAGAAGTTGCTAGAAATTCAAAAGAATTAGAGGACTGTGCAATAAGCATGGAAAATGCCTATTTTCAATATTTAGCAACGCTAGGGAGAGATAAACTATTAAACAAGAGAGCATTAATAAATAGAAATATTTTACTGGAGTCTCTGAATGATGAATTCAAAGAAAGGGTTAGAACACTAACAAAAGAAAATGATGATAGATATATACCAGCCGTAGAATTTTTCTTTGAAAAACTACCACATCAAGATGGGCATGCTATAAGTGTTTCACAACTCGAGAGTTACTTTAGATGTCCACACTTGCATTACTTGAGATATGGTATAAAACTGAAAGAAAGAGAGACTGCTGACTTGGGCATTATTGATGTAGGCAATATTATTCATAAAGCTTTAGAAAACTATTTTAGGAGAACAAAAAGCCGACTAAGAGATGAAAGCGATGAAAACACTAGCTTTTTACAAAAGGCATGTGAAGATTCAATTAATGAATCTATAGCGGTACTTGCAAAAAAAGACACAAGTGAAGATCTCTCGAAAACTAACATACTAGCTAGAATAAAAAAGGAGTGCAGAAAGGCCATAGAATGTATGACAAATAATATTCTAAGGTCAAAATACACACCAACTTTTATTGAGGCAGGGTTTGGTGAAAACCAAGATTTTCCATATATTATGATAACGACTAGTAATAACGATGTCTATTACATGCGAGGGAAGATTGATCGAGTAGATCTTTTTGAAGATAAAGCGGTTGTAATAGACTATAAAACAGGTGGTGTCACTTCAGATTTAAAAGATGTTTATTCGGGTGTAAAAATTCAGTTATTTGCATATCTAAATGCAATAAAAGCTAGAGGATATAAACCTATTGCTGCTTTTTATATTGCAGTCAGAGATTCATACCATAACGAAATTGACGCAGATTATGGTGTGGTAGGACATGTGGTTAATTATCCAGAGATGTTTGACGATTTTGATCATTGTGCATATGAAAAAGGACTAAAAGAGATGGGCTCTAAACTAACCAGCCCCAACTGGCCATTCAAATTAGAATATAGTAAAACCCTCAATGATCTAAAGCCTAGCAGCAAAGATCATGCGTTAGAGGAAGCTGATTTTGACAAATATATTATATACACAAAAGAATTAGCAGGCAAAGCACTAGAGGAGATAGTTAGTGGTTATTGTGAAAAAAGCCCAATTAGTGATTCTAGTATTGCAACAACCTGCTCTAAGTGTACATATATGCGTGTTTGTTCATCAGAAGGCGAGGCTGGGGAGCGATGTAAACCAACTCCGCCTAGCAAAAAAGAGGCGTCTGATTCAGAATTAATCGCGGGTAATAATAAAAAAATAAAGGATAGGGCGTAAAGATGGATTGGACAAAAGACCAACAGCGGGTTTTTGACGAAACTAATGGGAATCTTTTAGTAAGTGCCTCAGCAGGGTGTGGAAAGACTGCTGTAATGGTTGAGAGAATATTTAGATATTTAGAAGAAGGAGGCTCTATAAAAAGGCTAATAGTAATAACTTTTACAAGGGCAGCGGCTAGTGAAATGAAGGAAAAATTAACAGATACCATTTATTCACATATTCGCAATGGTTCAAAGGTTGCTGATCATTTGAGCATACAAGCACGCGAAATCCCCTTTGCGTTTATAGGTACGATAGATGGGTTCTGTGCGGAAATTTACAGGAGGCATTTTGACGATCTAGGTGGAGATCCTAATTTTACGGTGATAGAGGAAAAGGAGGCTGATAGCCTCTTCAGTGAGGCCTGTGATGAAATTGTAATTCAAAAACTGAGAGGGGAGGAGGCAGAGGTTTTTTCATTATTAGATAGTTTATCTGACAAAAGGAGTAATGATCTTTTTAAATCAGTGATGAGAGATGTATACAACTTTTTATCGGTTAGACCAGATACAGATGCTTTTATTGAAAAAGTCAAAACAATAATAGCTAATGGCCCTGACAATTCACCTGCTGCGGAATACTTGTTAAGGCATTTTAGAAAGAGGGCTGAAGTGCTAGGTGAGAGATTTAAAATCATCTCGACTAGTTCAAACACTGACTATAATACAATATTCAAAGCACAGATTGAGGATGCTGATATTTGCAATGAGCTTTTATCAAGAATTGGTTTAACTAATGATATAAAAACATTTACAGAATTGATAACAAAATGGACATATTCAATAAAGGCATTACATCATAGCAAGGTAAAAAAGCTAGATGACGCTGCCATGTCATATTACAAAAACCTAATAGACTGGGGGCATAGTATAAAAAAATATTATGAGCATCTCAAAAGGCTGTTAACATATCCAGATGCTACAGATCATTATGCGGAATTTATTTCAAGGGAGATTGAGTCATCTAACACACATACATTAATTATTGGGTTGGCACTAGAAGTAGCTGCTATATACAGGGCTCGGAAAAAGGAAAAAAGCTATTTAGATTTTAATGACACAGAGCGATTTGCGTTAGAAATTCTATCTGATGAAAAGCATGCAAAAAGCTTCGCTGAGGAAATAGATGCTGTTTATTTGGACGAATATCAGGATACTAATTATTTGCAAGAAGCGGTTATTAATAAAATAGCAAAATCAAATCTATTTATGGTAGGAGATGTTAAACAATCAATTTATGGATTCAGGTCTGCGGAACCAGAAATATTTCTAAACAAAAAGAGACTTTATATTGAAAATCCTGAAGAGGGATATAATCTGCTTCTCAACGGAAATTTCAGATCTTTACCTGAAATTTTAGAATATACTAATCTGCTGTTTGACGAAATTATGACTAGCGATTTTGGAGGAGTGGACTACAAAGAGGATGCAAGACTCGAAGCAAATCCAAACGCACCAGCAGCTGATCAAAAATTTCCTGTAGTAACCGTTAAATTTTTTGGCAAAGAGGAAGCTCCTGAGCGTGAGTATCCAGAAATATATAGCGTAAAAAATGACTATCCTGCACAGGAGCGATTAATAAACATAGAAGGTTATTATATAGCGGGACAAATAGAACAGACTGTAGGAGTTATGGATATTTATGATCGAAAACAAAAATGTTTTAGAAAATTAAAATACAGTGATATTGTTATATTGGTTAGAAAAAAAGGTATTGACGTAGAAAACATTGCTATTGAACTCGAACGCAAGCACATACCATATAACGCCTCTGGATTAACTGGGAGAAGAGGTGGGATGAAAGATGTGCAACTTCTTATTTCATACTTGCATGTGATAGACAATTATATGAACGATGTTCCACTGTATGCTGTGATGTCTTCTTTTCTTGGAGGATTTACAACTAGTGAATTAGCGGAGTTTAGAAATCTAAACAAAGTAGATTCTTCCAATTTGGTAGAGAAAGAGTCAAAATTTTATTGGTATGCTGTTAAAAATTATATAGGCGATCCAGCCTTAATGAAAAAGCGAGACAATTTCTTTGAAAAAATCAGCTATTTCCGTGAATTAGCACAAGCCACAAGTGTTCCCAAATTGCTTGATATAATACTAGCGGATAGGGGTTTTGATGGATATTTGATTTCAAGAGGCGGCAAGGAGCGTATAGGTGCAGTTAATTCCTTTGTTTATTCTCTAAGATTGACTATGCGTGGTCGTGATTTAAAAGATTTTTTAGCGGTTTACGATCCGAACGGAGATGGACAGGGCGAGTTTGATATTCCGATGAGTAGTTTAGGTGAGGATTGCGTTACTTTTTACACAGTACATAAAAGCAAAGGTTTGGAATTCCCATTTGTTTTTCTCGCTGCCTGTAATCAAATAACCGACAGAACTTCACTCGGCAAAAAAGACGTAATATTTGATGACAAACTCGGAATGGCATTCAAGTGGAGAAATCCAGATAGCAGACGAAAAGGTGAAACACTAACTTTTAGGGCTATTAAGCTAAAAAAAGAAATATCAGCCAAAGAGGAACTAGCACGTCTTTTATATGTAGCAACAACGAGAGCTGAGTCAAGACTAGTTGTAACTGCTGTTGTCAAACAAAAAAAGGAAAATGAGTCAAATGATAATGTGGTTGATTGTTCAAGTTTTGCTGATTTAATATTATTTGCTGAAAGCCAGAATAACGATGTTAAGAAGTATAGAGACTACTCTGAAATTATTGATACCGATTTATCAAATCAAAAAAAGGTAGATGATAATCAAGAAGATTACGATGGTAAAGAGATCACCCCTATCAACATAACAGATGAATACGCCTTTAAAAGTGCGATAGATATTGCATGTAAATATTCTGTTACACGTTTAAACGAAGAGGCTGATGACTCCTACACTAAAGACTATGAGTCGGATCTATGCAAGAATCACTCACGCGATTACATGTCGATTTTCAATTCAGATGTTATTGAGCTGGGGATAGCATATCATAGATATTTAGAAATATGTGATTTTAAAAAAAATACTGAGGAGGAAATAAAAGAGCTAATTGAAAAGTATTCAGCCGAAAAAAAATTAGTGAGTCATACACGACTAGATCCTGCTGTATTGGCGTCTGCACTAAGCAATCCAATATTTAAAGAAGTTTTAGATGGGACAATTTATCGTGAGAATCCTTTCAGTTTGTTTCTACCAGCATGTGAAATATTAGATACCATGTGCTCGGATAAAATATTAGTACAAGGAACCTTTGATTTATTAATAATAGGTGATCGAAATGTTTTAGTTGATTATAAGATCACAAGCAAAAGGGAGGAGAGTATAAGGAGAAATTATATGGTGCAAATGAGAATGTACGCACTAGCTGTTCAGAAAATATTTGATATTAAGCTAGATGAGATATTAATTCTGGCACTAGGGGATACCCAAAGCCGAGTTGTTAAATTTGATCCACAGAAACTTCTCCAAACGCCATTGAAAATTTTGTCACCGATTTCAAATTAATTTTTGGTCTAGAGATTAAGATATACAATTCGAATAATATCCATTCAAAAAAGGAGACTATCTTCTTAGTTTTTAAAATCGCAGAACTTTATTTGCGGTGATACAAAATTAGCATTTCAAAATACTAGCACATAAATGCAAAAAAATCCTACAGATTTTCGAAATTTCAATATCTGTTAATCATTTAGTTTTTAATTACAAACTTTCATTTTCATAGATACTAACTATTCAAACAGTAAAAATAAGGTAAACTATACTAATTAATTATATTTTTTTTTGAAAATTTAATTAAGATTCTTGCTTTTTTTTAAAGTAAAGGTTATAATCATATATGTGCATGCCAACATGTAATATTTTCCACGGAGAGAAGTATGGAGTTCTTGAAGAATTTAACTAAATTGTTAAAAACTGATCTCGATTTTCTTACCCTTGGACAAACCTTTGGTCCAGCAATTTACCTGTGTTTAGCAGGAATTGTTGCCATCTTGATAGCATATGTTATCTCGGTGTTTGTTTCAAAAGGTTCGAATGTGGCTAAACTAACTAAGCGTATATCAAAGGTAACAAACAATATACGTGGTGTAGATCCCATCGATGAAAACAATATTAATGAGTTTAATAAAAACTTTATAACTCTACCAGAATCCATAAAACGTGGCTGGAGTGGTTTTTTGTCTATACAAACAAAATACCCCTCAGATTATATTCTCGAAAAGGACATAATCGAAGATCCCAAAGAAAATTTAACAACGAGTGGTTTTAGATCTTTTTTTCTGGGGGCATCCCTCTTCATTGCAATACTCTTAGGAATTGTTTCACTAGGGGTGCAGATAGAATCTTATGAGTGGAAATTTAGCTTAACAAATATACTTTTTATAGTTCTACAAACACTTTTGGTTGTTGTGCCTCTCTTGTTTTTAACAGGGTTATTTTCGAGTTCCGCAGGTCGAATTGATAACAAACAGAGAAAAAATCTAAGTGATACAATTAAATCGTTCTTACTAGCGCTTGACAATTGTTTAATTCTCTTTAGAGAGGAGCGTGATGAATTTTCTTCAGAAAATATTGAAGAGATTGATGCCGCTATCGAAAAAATACTTGCTGGTAGAGTGGATGTTGGTAGTGAAGTTTTAGCCGATAAGCTAGATGAGACGCCTAGTAGTGTTTTGGAATTTGTGCCTGTAAAACCAGAGAACGACAATGAAATTGTTGAACCAGTTGACGCAATTTTGTTGTATGATGAAAACGCTTTGACTAGCAAAGTATTAGACCTCACTGCAACTGATGATGAAATAGATGACACGCTCGTTGACGAAGAGTTAAATGATTATGTTGAAGAGCTGATTCATGATGATGAAGTTGATCTTGAGTCTATAACAGATGAAACAACTGATGAAGATTCTATTTTGGAAGAGCCACCTGTGGTCGAGGATGAGGTGTCTGAGAGTGTAACCCAGGAAATAACAGAGGAGACTGTATCGGAAGTTGAAGAGGCAGAAGTTGTTCAAGATGAAGTGGAAGATGAGCCTGTTTATGAAGAAGCTGCAGTCGAAATTGTAGATGAACAACCAGAACCAGTACCTGAAGTGGTTGAAGAACCTCAAGCGGCACAAATAGTTGAAGAGGAGCTGGTTGAACCTGTAGAGGAAAGTGTACTTGACGCTATAAAACTTGAAGATGGCGAAGAAGATATCTCATCTGATCTCGTTGTATTAGTAGAGGCTGTTGATGCAGCGGTTAGTGATCCTATTACAACGAAAGGTGATTTAGAAGAATTGACGCTTATTTTAGATGATGCAAGAAGAAGTGGTATTTTTGAAAGAAAAGTAGAGCAGTTAATATTCGATACTTGTTTTGAGATAGTGGCTGAAATTTACTTTAAATTTGATGATAAGAAACCCGCTTAAAACTAGTGTGGTTGATGGTAATGTTGTCTAGCGTATAACCAACTTAAAAATTTAGTTATAACAATATAAAAAATAGTTAATGGAAAAATGGATACTGACCCTTTAAGTAGATTTAAAAACTTCATATCCCGTATTAAAGTACTATTGCATAGCGATAATCAATAGTTACGCTTAAATTTACACAAATTTAGGGATACGGATTTTCGTATCCTTTTTTAATGTCAAATTAAGCGCTTTATGCGCTAAGTGAGGGTTTATTTATGATACAGATGTTAGTAACAGATGTTGAAACAAACAAGATAAACGAAATTAGTGTTACATCTTTAGTAGGGATTGATTTTAAAGACAAGTGGATACATCTTACTAATCCGACAGACAGAGAAATTGAACTTATAATGAGAGCTACAGGTGCTCCTGAGGACATGCTAAAAGCTGCGCTCGATGATGAGGAAAGGGCGCGTATTGAATCTGATGATGGTTTTACAATGACATTATTTGACATACCAGTTATAGAAGAAGAAAGCACACATTTTTCCTACAATACAATGCCATTAGGCCACATACTAGGAAATGGAGTGCTAATAACAGTTTGTTTAAAAGAGAATTCGATAATACACACATTTATGAATGGCCGAGTTAAAAATTGTGATATTTCAAACAAGGCACGCTTTCTTTTTCAGTTGTTTTATTCTAGTCACGTAAAGTATTTACAATATCTAAGGCAAATTGATAAATCAAGCAGACGAATTCAAACTGAATTACACCGGTCTACAAAAAATAAGGAACTAATACAACTATTAGATTTACAAAACTCATTAGTATATTTTTCCACATCGCTTAGAGCTAACAACGGAATTTTGGATAAAGTGGCAAAATATTCAAAGGATATAAGTCCTGAAGATGAGGAGCTGCTCGAGGATGCTATCATAGAAAATCGACAGGCTATAGACATGTGTAAAATATATCGCGAAATTTTAGCAGGAATAACCGAAACGAATGGAACCGTTATCTCTAATAATCTTAATATAATAATGCGTGTCTTAACCAGTCTTACAGTTCTCATTTCAGTGCCTACATTAGTCGCATCATTTTGGGGGATGAATACAGGTGTGCCATTTGCAGGCAAACAATGGGGATTTTGGATTGTAATTGTTTTTTCGGCAGTTGTTACAGCAATCAGTGGCTATTTCCTGAAAAAGGCAAATGATATATCTAATAAAAAGTGAAACAAATTTTCATTCGGATAATTTTAAGTAAATAAATCAAGTAAATTTTACTATTATTGTAATTTAATTGTAAGACTATTAGAATTTTCAAATTATACCCATAAAGACCAAAACAAAATACGAATTTTAAGGCTAAATATCACATTTAACGCTTGATATATGTAAAAATTACTAAAATTTGTGCGTATTTATTATTTAAATTTTGCAGTTTTTAATTATAGTTGACAATTTCCATTTTTTGATATATAATATTACAAGTAGTAAAATACATAATTCGGAGGCTTAATATATATATGAAAAATAAATTTCTGCTTATTCTGCTAGTCATTTTCATCATATCAACTTTCTTGGTAGCGATGGTGGCTTGTACTAATAAAAAACAACCCAATGATAATGATGAAAATAAAAATAAAGATAAAATAGACAATCCTGACGATGAAATTAAAAAGGTAACTTTTCAAGTGGCTTTGGATAGTGTTATTAGTGGTTTAGAAGGTGTGGTAGACTTTCTTGGTGAGGCTCATACAAAAATCCACGGTGGTGGAACCATTTATTTTAACATAGCAGGCAGTGTGGGTTTAGAGGTTACTATACAAGGTAATTTTGAAACTATTGATCCTGAGAGCACAGCTGCAGCACGTAATAATGCTTTGTTAGATATAAAAGTTAACAAAGGTGGTAGTGACGCTTTAAAATCAATACTAACAGTTTATGTTACTGGCGATGTTATTTACATAGGTGAAGCATTAACCCAGGAAGCTTTTTCCTGGATGAAACTCGAACAATTTAAAGAGGCAGCTATCTTAAGTTATTATTTTGCAAAGTTACCTGGCATAATTGCAGGTTTTCCTGCTAAAGACGTAGGCGATATTATTGGCTCAGCAGGTGCGGCAAGTATCTTGAGTGATTGCTTTGGAGTTGATTCTTCTGATTTTGATGCGGACAACCCAAAATCTATAAACATCAATACGGAATTAGAGATATTAATAACCACGCTTATTGGAAAGCTGGGATCACTTTTTAAAATTTTAGGAATAGATGTTGAAGATGGTGTTTCTTTGGAAAGTATTACCAGTACTGTCTCGGGTCTTTTAGGGTTTGATGCTGCACCTCTATTTGATATTTTGGCAAACTCAATTTTCAATGTTTCTCCAGAACAATTATTCGGAGCTGAACCAATAACAGAGGATGATAAACTGCCCACTATAAAGATTATATCTGATGTAAAAGAAGGAAAAACAAAACAGGTAGGCCTTTATTACAAGAATGATAATTTTAAACTCCTAGATGATGAAGGCAAATCATTTGAACTCTCACTTGGCATTAAAGATTTAGTACTTAATGAAAATGTTGTTGCTATTTCTGCACCTAGTGGTCTTAATATAAGCACCGTAGGTAATGCTTATTTGCAAGCAAACGTTAATTTGAATCTGCCTTTATTAAATGATGGCACAGAAGTTGATATTACCATATTTGCGGATCCAGCTATAAAAGTGCAATGGGAAGATTCAGTGAAAAAGGATTCAGTGAAAGTTGATTTTACAAGTGCACGCGCATGGGCTTATGGCAAAATTACAGAAGGTGACGCTGAGTATGAGATTTATGGTGAATATGTGTATAATGAGGAACTAGAAAAGGGTGTATTTGCTCTTAATTTAACAGGACTCAAAGAATTCCTAGGTTATACCGATGATTCAGAAAACATACCAGAGGCACTTCAAAAACCATACTATTATCTAGGTTTTGATCTTGATGAATTATTCTATGGGAGCGATGATGTCAATTCGGACTCTCCACTTCCAGTCGCTCCAATCCCTAACGATGCGGAAGGTGAACCTACTTTAAGCGATTTTGATACTGTAATAGGTTTAATTGAAGATTTGTTCAATGGCGATTCTTCAAACATACTTTCATTAATAATGACAGGTCTAAATGTAATAAAAGGCGATATACTTCCAGCGTTCACTGCGTTTGAAGAGGCAATCGAGAAAGAAGATAAATCAGTTACAATAGCTTTAGCTACAATTCGTGAATTGCTAGACAAAAATGAAAATTTTGCGTTTATAAAAGATAGCACTTATTTAAAAGATGGTATTACGAAATTTATAAATGATCCTGCACAACTGTTAGCAGATTATATCGAAGAGGGTATTGAAGGCTATACAAAAGGTGATCTTTATGACCTTATCGGCAAAGCACTCGGTATCGAAGCCCTTGAAGGATACGATGATATGACTGAAGATGATCAAAAAACAGCAGACGCAATTATAGATACTCTAGCTCTTACATTAACTGGCATACGCCCAGCAACTGATGCTGAGTCGGGAGTTGGTTTTGGCATAGCTATTAAGTTCACACTGCCTGTTGAAGGCGGTAATCCTGTAGAAACAACTGCTTTATCTTTCAAAGCTACTATTGATATAAAGGGTGGCAGTTATGATCAAGCTATAGCAGCCTGTGGTTATATTAGTGAAAAGAGTGTAGCAGATGTTGAAGATTTTAGTGGATATTGGGATTTAGACGAAGATGGCGTTTTTGATTCAATAGTAGATTTGATAGAGATAATTTTAGACAAATATACGGAGACTGAGCAATCTAGTAGTGGCCCAGATGAGAATGTCGCATAGTTTATTAATTCCAAACAAAGCTATTATAATACAACTAAAGAGATGACAACTATTCTAGCAATGTTTGTTTAAATAAGTATTGAACGATTAACAAAGGCTTTCACCTAAGTGAAAGCCTTTTAATTTAATTTAAGAAAAAGAGTAGAATTTTCTGATTGTTATTTGCAACAGCTTAGAAGGATAGACAAACCTGGATTTTTATTTGCTAGTAGATATCTAAAAACCGACTTAAAAATTTAACAGATAGAAATCCCGATTACATTTTGATAAACTATACTTCGAGAAAATGATGAATTTTGCGTGAATTGTGATTGTAAATACAACCTACTCTTGACAAAGTAGTACAAAATGTATTATTATATATACTGTATATTTTTATGCATAAAAAGCTTGCTTTATTTGCGCGCGTGCGCGCGTGTTATGATATAAGCTTTCAAATTATTAACTTATTGAGTTAATAGTTTAAACTTTAGGCGCATCTCGAGGATTGTGCGTGAGGAAAAGTGATGTCAGGACGAAAAACGTTTTTTAAAACAATTTTGATTTTAGCAATCGCACTATTGTGCCTTGTTTTAATTGGTTGTTTACCGTATGATTCAGGGGTTGAATCTCCATACAATGTGGATCATGATAGTATAGCCAATGTTGATCATAGATATCCAGATCATAGTGAAACGAGAAAGAATGAGGTTGTTGATCGTGCTACTAACTCAATGGATGCGCTACTGGATCACCTTGACACGGATATTACGGCGGAAACTGGTTACTATATGGGGGCTGATGTTGTAATCAATACTTATGACGTAGTGCCATCCGAGCGATCTGCTTTTAGACTAAGACTTAGAGCCAATTTATATACATACCCTTATGAAATCAAAGATGAAAATGGAGATAAAATACTAGATGAGGAAGGCCTGCCACTTGTCGATCCAGAAGCACTCGCTAGACACAATGAACTAATTAAATATAATGATATAATTCTAGAATGGTTTGACGCTATGAGCAATCAAATGCTAATAGGATTTTATTTTGATGGTCTTAATCCGAATGCAGCCGATGCAGGTAATCATTTATATCTAAATTTACTAGGATCCAAACGTATTTTTCTAGATTTTGGTGATTCGGTTTTGTATCAACAAATAGTTCGCTTAATTACGCATTTTGATTTAAATACCATTGTAAGTGGTGCAGCTGATGAAGAAGATCCTGGTTATGTTAGTTTGTTTAATCAATTGTTAAAAACAGCAATAACGACAAATTACAAAGAAGTATTAAATGGTGAGGAGACTTCTTTGTTCTTCTATGGTGTTAACTTAGATGCAATAAGATCTACCATAACAGAAGAAGTACAAGATTTCTTTGCACCATTCAAAGATAGATTTGACCCTCTAACCAATAAATATTTGGGATTTAAATTTAGCACATTAGGAGCTATCACATTTGAATCTATAAATTCTGATATGCAATTTTTGATAAACAAGCCATCCAAAGATTTGGATGAGATGTTGACAGGTCTTGTTTTAGATGCCTCTGGAAATGCCTCGGTTTTGAAAGCTAATGGGTATGAATCTGTTCCGTACACAGCAACATTTGATATTGATTATGCACTGCGTATATCAACAGATATAGTGATTGATAAGACCGATTATCAGGTATACAATTATGGATCATACGAATTTGTGGGCGATTTATGGATTCCCATGTTGAATCTTGAAATGGACGCGCTCATTCGAACGGATATAAACGAATACGACCCAGAAAAGGGACTAACAAACGCTACAAACAGGGTATGGGCTGAGTTTTATGATCAAAGCAACCAAAATGTCCTTATAGGCCTATATTACAAAGATGAGCTTGTATACATGAACATTCAAGAACTGATGGACATGTATGGCGGTGGTATTCAGCTGCAGGATTTAGGTTTTCCACAAGCCTATAAGGATGGGATTGATTTAGCAGATTTGCTAACAATGTTATTTGATATTATTGACGAGTATATTGTAATAGCCGTTGATGGAATATTAAAGCCCTCCGATCCTGATGCAGAAGATACATTTGGTATAATAACCGAAGCAATTACAGACAACATGGTATCAACAATGAAAGATCCGCTAATTCCAGAGTCCAGAAATACCATGAAGATCAAGTTGGACATCGAATTAATCAGGATAATTCTCAGAGAGGTGTATGGCACGACTTATACCAATGAACTCATTATAAACCTTCTTCTCGAATTTATAGGTGTTGATCTCTATGAAATGGCAATGATTCTAGGTATAGATGTAAACGTTTTGTTAGAGACAATTTATATTGATGTTACATACGATGTAGATGAATACACTATCAAAATTGAGGTGCGACGTTTAGAAGAAGTAGGGCAGGAAGAAGAGGGTGATTTAATACTCAGATTAAACTTATCACCTACACACATAGGCGAAGAGGTAATAATCAGCTATCCACAATTAAATAATTATAAGCCGTTGCAACAAATCCAAACATATAGTGCAGTAATTGAAGGAGAAATTATATTTGCAAAGAAAGAGTCTGTTTATTTATCAGATATTTTCGGTGCAATGATTGGTGATTTGAGTGGCAAAAACACTGAGTATCTTTTGCCAAACGAAGCAGCCATATATTTCTCTTTAACATATGATATGTATATAAGGGATCAAATACTTGAAGGAAACAGATGGACTAGAGCTGGCAGGAGTGCAATAAGTGCGAATATCTATATCTATGATAATTTTGGCCAGCGAGTTGATTTAGCTAGGATTTATGCTAATGACGTATCGTTTGATAGTGCCTCCCCTATAGACGAATTCGGTTATATGTGGATTGAATTAGTTTGCATTGAAGGTATGCCCAAGTTAAAAGTGAGGGAGGATTTGTTTATAGAATCATTATACCAAATACTGGGTGGGGAGGCTGACGATTCTGAGGGGGTAATTGTAAGTCCTACTACCATAATACAGGCATTAATGGAGGATTCATGGCCTGTCTTTGAGCCTGAAGTAATAAGACTTACCACTTCAAACCAAATGTTTAAGAATTTGTTTGGTGTAGATGAGTTGATAGCGGATATAACCCTGCAAGTAGGTTTTAAACAAAGGGTTAGAAATATTGATGAGCTCGAAAATGGATTTGCAATGTATAGTGTAGGTGGACTCGCCAACATAAGCGGCGAAACCATGTATGAGATAAAATTACACGAGACTATAAAAGTAACTTTTGATTTTGGGACTCATGTTGAGGTTAAGGATTTTATCATCGATTATGACCCGCTATCAATAACTGTGCCCAACGCAGATGGATATTTTTATCCTGCGACAAATGGTCAGTTTATGGGTGTTATGCGTGCATATAGAGTATCTGTCAATTACAAAGATACGATTGTATCGCTTCAAGAACCGCACTTAGACAAAGAACCCATAAACGGTGCATTTTCATCTAGTGTAAATGCTTACTACGATTCATATGAGACTATGTTCCGCGAATATAAAACAGTGGATCAAAAGTTTTATGCATATTATCTAACAAAGTATGGGTATTATGTCATGGATGAAGAGGGATGGGGTTACAAGGTAATATTTGATAGTGTTAATAGTGCATATATAATAGATCTCGGTAGCAACACAAAATATGATGAAGCTATTAGACGTTTATCTGTATATGACGCTGCAATGTGGCCGTTGGTATTTCCTGATGCAAAAACCATTCTAGGCAGACTCATGCCATCAAATACCACAACGGAGGAATTAGACGCTATTGATCCGTACGCTATTTATGATGCGGCAGATTTCTCTATATTTCCAAGAACTTTTACAGATGCCTCGCAAAATGTATATACATACATTTTAGACTCTAAAATGAAGGGTTATTATAGGGTGCAAACTAGTCTATCGTCTAATCCATATATTTTGTATGATTCATTAAAAGATTTGTATATAACAAAAACAGAAAGTGAAGCGGCGCTCTTGATAGAATCGAATGTTATACCATCACGCTCATCTGAAGACCCAAATGATATTACAACGCCTATAGTAAACCCCCCAACTATTATTGCACTAGAAACCGAATTTACTTATTCAAATAAAAAAATAGTCGCTACATGGGATTATTTAGTGCATTATTATATAGTAAAAAGCATTGATAGCACAGATGTTTCATTCAAATTACTCTTTAACAAGGATATACAATTATTTTATGTTGGCTCTTTAGAAGATCAAACTAGTGCTAATTCGAATTTCGGAATAAGTGCCGTGACACTCACAAGCTTGGACTGGGATTCTATAGGTAAGGATCTATGGACTTTTGAGTGGAATCAAGCAGAACATTTCAGGGGCATTACATTTAAAGTACCAACTTGGGAGAGCATTACGCTGCAAGGAGGTCTGTTCTATGTTGAAGTAATAATTGGCAATGGGATGATGGCTACTTATAGCCAACTAATAACCATGCGTGTTATGAATAGAGAAGTTGATACTGATAAATATATCAATGTGAACAGGTATGATGTTAACTTGCCAGGGGATGATAAGAGTTATAAAATAAAAGCGCCTGTTGTTGGTTCTATTAAAATTGATCCTTATGTCTATATTATTGCAAAAGCAGATTATAATAACAACGTAGTTTATGCACAAAAAGAAGGTGCGGATGTTGATCCTATGAGTAATTTTGTAGAATGGTTCTTCTATAAATACCAAATAACAGTAAAATTTACCGAATTATATGGAAATGAAAATGATTCTCCATCTCTAAATAGAGCGTTTTTGTGGGAATTTGAATATCAAGATGAATCTTCTACTTATTCTGAATTGAATATAAGTAACCACTTCAATGAAGTTGTATTAACATACATAATTATGGAATTTGAAAAACAAGTGATGGCGCTCGAGTTGCAAATTCAACCTCGCAAATTAACCCATGTAATGTTTAATGATGAAACTGACTATAATACTTATACAGTTGACGCCTTAAAAGAAGAAACATATGACATTCCCAATAACCCTACATTATATTTTCAAGATCATAATGGCGAGATATTCACATTAAATTTTGGGAATTTGTTAGATAAAGAAAAAAGCAGTATTTTAAAGGATTACACATTATCTGATCAATTTTTAGAAAGAAATAGCATACAATTTCAGATCCCTCCAGAGCAAGATCAATATTATGTGCTGAGGGAACATGTGATTAACTGGTCAAATCCAAAAGTAACAAATGTAAATGTAGTAGGCAATTCTGATCCATTTGGGACTGGAACTACAAATAATAAAACCACTGCTTTTGTGGATATACGTAGTTATGTAGCACCTGATCCCAACACAACCACCATACCAGGAGGCATGTTTGATCCTGGAATTCCGCTTGATTGGTTTTTTACTGAAATTATAGAGATTAGTGTAAATGTGCCTGACAAGGTAATAAGTACCATAAAATATAAATCATTAGATGTTAAGAATATTTCATTTGATAGTAGCATGGATATAGGTGTTTTGCAACTAGATCCATATTCATACAAGACAAGTTATGCAAAACTCCCAACCAAAATTACTGTTTATTTTAACAAGACATCAGGAGAAGGTACTGATCCAAGTGACTATGAAGTACTATGGACATTAGCAAATGAGGGGAGCACTAATTATTCAGATTATATTGATATAGATTCGAATGGGAATCTTATAATAACTCCAAGCAAGGGTGCATCATACCGCAAAATAGAAGCACAAATAGGTAGTGGTGCAGTGAAAATGAATATTTTTGCGTATATATATGTGTTTGATGGTGCTGTTACAGCTTATGAATTATATAATGGTGATCCATCCCAACAGGACTCTACAAAAATTGCAGGTGGAAGCGATGAAACTACATTCAAAACAACAGATCTAAATTATGTTTATAAAGTAGACACCTTCCAAAGATTTTTGTTACCAAATTATGTGAAACTATATTTTGGCAGTGTGGACGACTATAGAATATATAAAGTATATAGCTTTATAAATGAAGACATGGATTCCGATAGTTATTTTGGAAGTGAATATAAGGACTACTCTGGAGCTTGGAATTATTTTACAGGTAATTATGACCAATACGAGGGTGCTAAAATTGTTTTAGGTATTAATATTTCTCAAAGCAACGATAAAGTATTACTTTTGTCAAGTGATAACACCAATGTAACGAGCTATATTAGATTAAATGTAGATGTTCTAAATCGTGCAGATGCTCAAACCTCCCCAATTGTGGACATTAAGTTGCCTCTGTTTGATAGTGAAAATGGAAAATACTCAACAAAAATTAGTGCCAAAGATAGCAACTCTGGACTCGATATTGAATTAACAATAGAAGATATAAATTTTGCCTCATACACAAATGTATATGGCTATTTCCTAAATTTGCTAAGTAAAATTGAATTAACTTTAAATAAAGTATCTGATGACACTGAAAATCCTCTAGTCACAATTACTGATTCCCTACATATATACACATTAACAGAATATAAGGAGTATTATTATATAGTTCGCACTTTTGATGCAACAAAGATTGCAGGAAGTGAGGGATTAAAAATAACAATATACTTAGGGACCGGTCCTGGTGCGCAGGATTGTACTGTAATAATTAAAAATTGCACACTTGAACGTCTGCTAGTTGACGGAATTTGCTACGATCGTGGTGATGAGAATGAATCATCAGTGTTGATTGCTCCTTATGATGAAATTACATCTGAACCTGTGTATAATGATGATAACCCTTATGTCTTTGCGACAGATCTTGATTTAAAACTCACATTCCGAATGAATGGTGAGGATCACCATGCAGACGTTGATGCTCCTGATGTTTGGTATCTAGTAGAAAATATAAGCATGCATGGCCTAGATGGGACTCTCCCATATAATGAATTGCCCTGGGATATTTTGCAGTGGGGTGGGAGCGCGATTTTTTCAACATTGCTAGATGATGGATCACGTGTTTATCGCAAATTTGAAATAGTAGGACTAACGGTTGAAACATTTAGTGCTGATCATGATTATTATAAAATTGAAGCATATAATGATACAGAGACAAGTATAAAAGGTGGTTTAGTTGTGATTGAGACCATATATTCGGTCTATGATAGCATATTTAATCTAACGAGCAGTCATCTGCCATCTGCTATATATAATCAGGATGGGACGCTAGTATACGTGCCAGAATGGAATATAGAGTTAAATATAAACGAATTAATGAATTCAAAGGGCTTATCACAATACTACCTATTAGACGTAAAGAGAGATGAGCATGTGCTCCTTGCTTCTGCTCTTGTACTCGGCTCTGAAATAAAATTATATATTGAAATTCGCAAATCTGAACTAATTTCAATTGAATACACTGGCACTGGAAATAAAGGATACACTTCGACTGTAGTAGGAGACGTTTTGCGTGTTGATATTCACCAATATAAAATGGCTGATTATGCTGGGTTGTTTACTATGCCAGAGAGTTTGATTTTGCATTTTAGTGGTGGGGGGAGTTACACTTTAGTAAACCCACAAATTTTGGATGCGGCAGGCGTCCAGCAAATTGCTATACCCTACACTTATGCTGGTCATTCGTTAAATAATTATAATGATAACTCAGTTAGTACGACCATACGGTTATTTGATGGGCAAGAACGCACTATAGGATTTCAATTCAAAAATTTAACTGTAAATTATATTACAATTGATAGTGTTGACATTAAAGATAATAATTACTCGGTGGATCCATATGACACATCTAAAAGGGAAATACCTTTAAAAGTAACAGTTAATTTTGCGAACCCCGCTGATGCGTATATTTATACAGTGTCAGGTTGGGTTTTAGTTGATGGATATCCTACCTTTGAATTAAAATATGATACCTACAGAAGACTGCTACAAAATCGGGATTTAGGAGATGATAAATTTAAGTTCACTGGCTTATTGACAGCCCCAGGACTTGCAGATCAAATTTTGAATTTAAATGTAACTGTTCGAGATTGTGTAGCAGATAGCTATGTTTTTACATCATCATACGTTGATTCGAATGGCACAAGGCATACGGAAAATAAAACAGATTATTATGAGAGTCAGTCACCCACTCTATATTATCATTTTGATGACATATTTACAGAAAGTGTTTCTGATATTCCTGTCAAGCTGATATCAGCCACTCTCAATGGCAGTAATAAAAATGGTGTTTCTTTAGAGAATATTAATATAATATGGCAGATAAATGAATCAGCAATAGTAGCATCTGGACAAGCCGGTGATGGTCGTCTTATAACTGGTTATATAGGAAGTCCTGAGTATGGACAACCCATACAAATTAGAATTTATGTAACAGCGTGGTCTTTTATTGATATTCGTCGCGAGATTGCTCCGGGCGAATATCAAATTATGGATGCAACTAAAATGTTTGTATTCTCTTTAATAGATGACACATCAACCATATCATCATTCCAGTTAGTCTTATCAAAATCAAATCCCATACCAAATGGCTTAGGCTCCTCTCCTTCTTCGTCCCCCAAAACCATAGTGTTTGTGCCTCAAGAAAAGGATAGTAATGTCAAATACAGAATGATATGGGATAAAACTGCACTTAATTTGTTAAAGGCTTCACCAGATAGTGAAATAACTGGAATTGTTAGTCTTGGTGGCGTGGGCGAGCTGGGTATTAATAAACTTACAATACCTGGAAATGTTAAATACAGATATGATATGCCAACAATAACCGAAATCGAATTTAAGTTTGATGATAATAACTATATAGGCAGAGGTCAATCTGGCATAGCGGCATGGATTTTAAATCCCTTAGCACTTAATTTTGCACAGGAAGCTATAGCATACGGAATCAAAGGGGATAATGTAGATGCGGAATTGGGAAATGTTACCATAACCTGGCCTTTGACATTTGCTAGTTCAGATAATCGCGGAGAGATTCTTGATAAGTATTTAAAAGGCGGTGTCTATAGAATAAATGTATGGCTCACTTTAACGGTTGGAGAAAAAGTACTTACTAGAGAATTTAATGTAGCATGTGTTTTCCTAGATATGTCTCCAAATGAGCAAACCGTGATTAAAGCGTCTTCTTCAGATGTTTTAAAAACGATTTCCAAATTTGAAATAAGAACTATTTATGATAAAAATACGTACGTTGGATTAGTGAATCCATACAGAGATTCATACGATCAACAGCTAGTAAGAGACATTTTGAATTTTGGGATAGAACACCTGTTAAATATTAATAATCCCTCTACAGAAAAGTATGAAATAGAAATATCTAATATTAAGTGGGATAGCGCTTATGTTGATAATAATGGAGACCTCAAAAATTATACAGAAATTAAAGAGGCAATTTATGTTTATGTAATGGCGTGTAAAATTAATGGAAGGGATTATAATTATTGTAGTTATTATTTCTCAGTAAAAGTCACTAAATTATAGATTCTAACTGCATTAAAATTATTATTAGTTTTGTTTGAATAAATAGCTCGCCTGCTTTGCGAGTTTTGCCACAGGAGACAAGATCCAACACTCTAAAAACCGAAAGTTTATTAAGTGTGATTTTTTCGATGAAAGTGGAATTAAGCGACAAATTTATTAGTATAAATTTGTGTGATACAACATAAAGGCAGTAATTTATGAAAAGATTGTTTGGGAAAATTTTAATTATTCTTTTGCTGACAACCTTGCTTGTCCTGCTCGTTGCGTGTCAAGATGGCGATGGTAAATCAACAGGTGGCACAGGTTCGAACGACTCTGATACAAAGGATTCAGTAGATGCAAATGAGCTTGCAACTGCAATTCGCAATGGATTAATTACTACGTCAAATAATATTTTGGATACCACAAAAAGACATGTTAAATCTGAATACGAGTTTAGACTAAATACAATAAATGTTACAATAGTATATGAGGCCAATTATGATGACGCACAGAACGAAAATAGCGAGATTCTGCTTAAGATATATGATAATCAAAATGTAAAAAACACCTCTTTCTTCTATTACTACGAAGGAAAGTTGTATTATGAGTTTTGTGGAAATAGGTATTATGTCCCACAGTTTAATTATTCTGGCACATTCCAAATCTTTTATAATTTCATACGGCTATTTGATATTGGGAGTTATTTGTTTGGAAATCCCGATATGTTTGAATCAAATGATGAATTTATTAAAGAAGAGGATGACTCAGGACTAGATTCTTTTTCAAACTATGTGAAGGCAATTATAACAAGCGCAGAACTTGATAGCCTTTCAGTTTATGGAGAATCGGATAGTTATAAAAATGTAAGGATTAAAAATGTTTCCTTAGACAAAATAAAAGAGCCAGTTAATGATTTTTTGACAAGTTATGTTAAAGGTTATATTGGAACAAAATTAGATGTAATTAGTTTAGTTCTGCTCGGATTTAGACTTAGTGATCTTGGAAATGTAGGTATTGGTATTGTAAACGCTAACACTTTAGAATTTGCAATAAGAGATAATGCTGTTACAGATATTAATTTAGTAATAGATGGTGTTCAGACTGATAACGTAAATAGTTTTTATTTAGGTTTGAAATATTCGCTATCAAATAAAACCGATAATATAAAGCTTGATGCATACGACGATCCATCACAAAATGCTATAATTATAAATGGTGATGATAATCAAACTGGCTACTGGCTTTCTAGATCTGGTGAGTATCATTATAAAGGGACACTTTATGTAGACATATTAAACGAGACTTTTGATGCTGAATTAATGGCAAAACTAAGTTTTGGCGATAATTTGGAAAACGAATTTTTGTTGGATATAAGAAAGAAAACATCAAATCCAGTGATAAATGATAATACTACTATACTCAACAAAGAAATAGCTTCATTTTATTATAATTATTTAGATGACGAACAATTGTATGTAAGTTTAAAAGGCTTAATGGATGATTATTTGGGTGGGGGAATTGCATTAACAGAACTCGGATTTCCTAAAGCGCGAATCAGCGGTTTGGATCTTACTAAGGAAATGGCATATTACCTTACTATCATATTAGAGCAGTTGTCATACAATATTACGCTAGGTGATTTGATAGGCGAAATTGGCGGTACTGATGAAATTACAGGAAGGTTGCATACCATTATTTCAAAGTCTAGAACAATAGGAAACTCCTATTATGAATTGACAATGGATAATGAATTCTTTAGTGTTATGTTGGGCGACTATCAGACTTCATTTATGGATCGCATGGCAAGTTTCATTGGAATTGAAGTGGAAACGCTCAGAGCAATTCTGGGTTTGGGTGCGGTAGACGATCTCAAACTAATTCTGGGTTTTGATTATTTAACAGGCGAGATGAACCTTTCACTATATAATGGCGATAGCAGGTTTTTCGTTTTCTCAATGAAAAACCAAAAGATAAAAAGTTCTGAATTCATAGTTACACCTCCACTAGACTTTAATCCTGAAGATTATGAGTCATTTACACCATCAGAATCACTGCATATACACACAGAGGGATTAATCTATATGCAAGGTTCATCTGAAGCTGATCTCTCAACCCTATTTGGTTTGATAATAGGAGACGAAACAGGTTTGAATTCTCCTTTTGCACTTACCATAAATGATAAATTGTATGTTTCAGTTGATTCTTGGAAAGAGGATGGTATTGATTTTATAAATGCTACTATATGGCTCAATCCTCTGCTTAAATCTAGTTATGCTGGTGGAATTTTGCAATTTACAGTAAATGATATTGATGAGAATGACACGCCACTTATCCGAATTTATACTTCAAAAGAAGATCCTGATTATTTTTTGATTGAATTAAGAGACTTAAATTTCAGCAGAGGTTTGTTGCAAAACCCAGTTAAATACAAAGCTTCTAGATCTGGGTTATACGAAGTCTTCAAACAAATGCGCGGTAATAATAATATTTTTACAAGTGATAACTATAGTGAGGCATATAACATACTTACAAGAGATGCAACAGTTGAGTTGAATAACGAATGGTTTGTTGTGCGTCTCTCACCATATAATGTTGGAGGCATTCTGTACGATCCTATTTATGATATACTAGGTGTTGCAAACATGAATGCCGCGCTCAAAGTAAAGATTTCATTTACAACACCAGATAGTAGTGCTTATGTGTCGGACGAAAGCATATACGTGCTGCCTGTTATAGAGCAACTAGATGATTTAGTTTTTGATTCGATGTACGTGGCCGTCTGGCATGAGAGTGCACAGGTGCGTTTTGGAGATGATGGCCCTTATGAATTTAAACTCGCCTTTAATAATGACTCTTCTAGTATAATAGATGGTGTCTATTTATATGCTCCTACCGCTAGACTTTTTGGTCAAGATGTTACATATTTTATGCTGATAACAAACAAAGAAATTGGAACCAAGCGAATAACAGCATTAAAAGAATATTCGCTGGCTTTAGATCCAACAAAATTGTTTCCAATCCCAACTGAAATAGCAGTTTATTATGACGATCCAGATCAATCGAGAGATGGAACAGAAAAGTTTGAAATAGAGAATTTCCCATATACAAATGAAAGCATAAGGCTTCTAACAACAGGTGTAGAAGCTCAGTACTATACAATTGTAATAGGAAAGGGTAGCATTGCTGAGACGCGATTTTTGATGCCTATCGAAATTTTGAATAGAGACTTCCAAGTAGACGAGTTTATAGGTGACGTGCCCATTGTAGCAGTTGCAACCATAGACCCATACGATTATGCTATCCAAAAATCTGCGAATGCAGATTATAATCCATTATCAAAATATAACGACCAGGTGCTGAGGTTTGGGACTAACAAGAAAAATTCCAATGCAATAATCTCGGAAAATTTCACATTCAATTGGAAAATGTCAGCAGATGAAGAGAAAACTATATCATATCACGGTGGAAGATTCTTTGTGTATGATTATTTCAATGATACAAAGGTTGCCTTAGAAGTTATTATTGTAGCAAAGGAAATAAGTTATATCCAGATAATTCATAATATGAATGGTAATTTAGTGTGGGAATTAGCAGGTGAATATACTATAGACGCTATTGATTTAGCTACCTACACTATTCCTGTTGTTTCAACAGACAAAATACAGATTAGAATTTATTTTAAATCAAGTAGCGCTGAAATTCCATCCAGGTATAGAATAATAGGAGAAGCCAATGATTCGTTTGTCATAGACGATTTTTGTGATGGTGTTTATAACATCGACAATTTTGCGTTCCAATGGGTCTATAAAGTAGCCAATCCATCCTTAATTTCACTAGATGGAACAGTTAACACTCTGTCAAACGCTACTAATATAGATACAGCATTGTTTAAAGACTTACTAATTGGCACACAAACCGTTACATTGACAGTTCGTGCACCATCAAGACGTATTCAATCAGTTGCCGACTCAATACTAGCATACACACAGTTAATGCAGGGTGATGATGGCAAACTAAATCCGGCTGTTAGTATTAAAGAATTTGTTAGACCAACTGCAGTAGGTTATGGTCCCATTGGATCTACCACCGACGTCGATGGAGCTTTTATAATAGCAAACCCACTAGATAGTACAGGCAACAACAAACTGCCCAGCACTATTAATTTTGATATGTCATTCGCTGGAGGCACTATTAGAAAGACATATGCGGTTTCGTGGGAGGCTCATCTCATGACAAGTGGTGATAACAATGCGGATATTACAAATATGCTTCCAGAAGAGAACTGGATTAGACTTTATGGTTCAATAGGCGATGTTGAAGGTAAAAAGCAGACTATAACAGTTATTGTCCATAACACGAATGGTTCATATAAAAATGTGGAGATGTATGATATAGATGGGAATTTAACAGCCGAAAATAATACTGTAACCATTGACCCATATAATCCAAATGCATTACCTGTTAGGTTGAAAATAACATATGATATTCCGACTGCAGATGGTAATCATTCAGTTACTGATGAGTATATTGTTGGAGGTAGTGGAGATGATGCATCTAGTCCATGGAAATACGATGGTGAGGTGGTAGACAATAATACTTTCTCTTACAAGGGAGGTAGCTATGTTTTAACGACAGATGTACCAGGTTCTCTCGAGAAAGGACGATTGCCACAAAGTATAACACTTATGGTTATTATACAAAACATGGAAGTGCAAGAGGGCGTAATATTTGGACTCAGAGACAATAACGAGAACCTAAATAGCCCAATTAACACCTATTCTGAAGAGAGTGCAAGACTTTTGGAAAAGCTGAGCTCTGAAAACAACACGTTAATCGGGGTACGATATCGCGAATCGGGAATTCCAAATTCAAAAAATGAAATACCAGTAGTATGGGATAATGCGCAGGAGTTAATTAATGCGCTTGAAGGTTACAAGGACACAAAACTAACGCTTACTGGTAAAATATATAGTGGCACTACTAATCTAGAACAGTCAGTGTCATTAGCATTTGATGTAAGAGCACCTGAGATTACAAACATTTCGTTTACAGGATTAGATGAGTTAACTAGCACAGTTGGTGTTTCTAAACCTGCAATTGAAATTAAAACTTCAATCAGTGAAAATGGAAATTCAATTACATTTGTAATTAACAAGCCTTATGCCTTAGTTAATGCAGGTGCTGGTAGATATTTAGCAGGCGAAGATGGAAACGATAGTTCATTAATATTGTACAATTTCTTAACTCAAACATTAGGGCATATATTTGTTGAATTTAGTGGTAATGATTCAGATTATTATGGTGCTGTGTTTGAGGACATTACAGGTATAGACACTGAAATTTTTGTAAAACTAGCAAACACTCAAGAAGATACAGTCACAAAAGACTTTGTAATATTCCAACTGGGAGTGGGCAGCGCAAAATACAAAATAAATGTACAAGTTATAGTTTATAAAGATGCATTATCAGCTAATGTTGTTAACTTGTCAGTTGAAGTATTTGGAGAGAGTGGTCAACTTTTGTATGAAAACGAACCATTTTATTTGCCTGATTATATAACTGTTAATTACAGAGAAAGTGGTGTTGTAGTATATAATGGTGTTGTGTGGAGTGCTCAAGGAATAGCGGCCGCAATTGTTAAACAAGACGAAAACGGGCAATATATAAATTCAGAAAACTTTTTTGAAGCTAATAGTTTTGCGGGGCAAAGGGTTGTAGTTTCATATGTTATATTGCCACAAGGTGAGACTATAACATTAAACATAGATTTTCTCTCAAAAAACATAAATTCCTACAATTATTCCGCAACGGCCGCCAGTGATGTCCCACAATATAACATACGTGATGGTGTTTTGACTGTTGATAATATCTATTCATTCGGTATATTTGACTCAAGGTCATTGCCTAGCACTATTGTGCCGAGGGCTACAGGTGGAAAAGAAGGTTTTCAAATCACAGATGGTGAAACAATTAAATTTATATCTAACTGGTTACCAATGACCGCATATGCTATATCAGCAAACGAGTTTGATATAGAGCACATAATGCGAGACATAAACACTATGTTTGATGGCACAAATCCTACGGAAATTGAAATAGCTTGGATGCGTCTTATTATGTATAACGGAAGAACCCAAGATATCATACTTAAATTAAAAGTTGACAAATTTTCATATCCTAATGTTTCTAGAGATGATACTACATTTAAAGAAAATAGCACAGAAATAAACTTATATGTATACAATGGCGGTGGAATATTTGATTTGCAATATCCTACTAAAATTGAATTTACTAGCACTGGAGGAGGCACTAAGAGTTATACATTTAAACCAGGCGAGTTACAATTTTTAATTAAGCGAAAGGATAATAATTGGCATTCACTCGATGGTGATAAAATAAGTTTTGATTACCTGGGACACACTTTGGGCACTGAACTCTATCCAGATAAAAATGACGAACTGTTTATTAGAGCCTACTACGATTACGGTGGTTCAAACAATAGATTAATAACAGAATTTTCTGTTAAAATCTTAGAGAGTATAATAGAATATGTGGAAATAATAAACTATGGTTATTCAGATGCCCCAGCTGCTATAGAAGCGCTGATCGCAGATGTATATTATGTTGATCCTTATGACGATAGAACATACAATTTGCCATCGACTTTGATTGCACACTTTCATAATGGTTTAGTGGATGATGATTTAGAAGTAAATTTTTTACCTATATCTTTTGATAACGAGCATAAAGGGGATGCCGATGTGCCTTTTACTAATTTTAAATTTGATCCGACTAAATATTGGCAAAAATCAGCGGAATATTCGGGCATGAGCTTTAAACTAGGGTTTGATTTAGAAAGTTACGGCGGTGCTAACATACAGAAATACAGCATTACAATTGTAATGCTAGAGCGGGATGTTAAAAGTGTAGAAGGAACAGAAATAAACGTAGATGATGATAAAAATAAAAACCCATTTGAATTTTTAACTTCAGATTTACCTGAATTTGGAGATCTTTTAGAATTCACTAACGGATTAGATGATGATATTTTTGATAAATATAAAGAGGCAAATTTGTCGCCAGCACCGCTAAAAATTGTTTGGAAAACCATGAACGGAACTAGTGGAAATGTGAAGTATGAAAATGACCCGGTAACAAATGATGCCTTTAGTATAGCTGGATTTAAATTAGCTTTAACAGGAGTTGTTACAGGCGCGAATGAGGGTGCGTCAGTTAGCATAAACGTCACAGGTAGTAAATGGGAATATATGGGCATAGCCAAAGAAAATTATACAACCGGTGATCCTACAAATCACATAGTAGAATTAATAGAATTTTTCTCTGATGGTGCCTCAAAAGATCGCGAATTTAATGTAGTGTTTAAAGTTGTGAGCGCTGAAGGAGTGACGACTGGATATAGGACGATAAAATTTATTCCGAAAGATACTAGATTTGATGATAATACAGAATTAACTGCATTAATTGACTGGCAGACAATTGAAAATGACACTATAAGGCAAGTTAAATTTTATAATCAATATAAGACTTTGTCTAAAAATATAATAAATGATAATGGTAGATATCGTTATTCTGTAATGCAAATAATATACAGAGAAATTTCTTTTGACTATGGTATTACTTATGCCCAGACTAACGAGGTAGTATTGGTTTTGGATCCATTCAATCCTGTAGTACCCAACAAAGTGAAGGTAAAGGGTACTAAAACTGGTGAGGATGGCGAAATTGATTTTGGTGAGGCCTATGTAATATGGCCAGCTAGCGTTTATGAAATGCCGATGGAAGGTGGTATAAAATCAATAACAATTTATGTTTGTACAGAGATAAATGATGACGGAACGGTTAAAGATAATACTTATTCAGAATCTTTCATAGTAAAAGTATATTATTTAGATAGAAGGCCAGTGAATATTCAAAGGGAGAACACATCATCTAGTGGAATATCATATAGTACCTTGTTTACAAGAAATGCAAATGGTGAGACTTCATACACGTTTGTAATAGATCCCATAAGTTTTGCATATAACAGTGCAACTGGAATGTATAACATGCCAGAAAATCTTATAATAACGTTTGATACACAATATCCTGAGGGTGATCCACGGGCGGTGGCTATCAATACTTTTGGTAGTGTGTTTAGATTACAAGGTGCAAAGTGGATTTATCCTGTTATACCATTAAGTGGAACTGCGTCTATGTCGCCTTCATACATTCCATTGCCATTTGATACGACAATCGCCAGCATGTTTAAGATTGCAATTTCAAGTGGCGGTAGTTATGGCACATATGTTACACCTGATTATGATAAAGCAAACACACAAGGACGCGCTGGTATAACTAGTTATTTTGATTTAAGAATTACTGTCATTGATCGCACGATACAAAGCACTAGTGTGTCTGAAATTGTAAAAACAGGTGATGAAACAAAAGAGTACCACGTTGGGAAAGAAGCAATAGACCCATATAATATTGAATTTCCAAAAACCGTTGTTATAACATTTAAAGATGCCTCAGGTGGAATGGAACAGAGGGAATTTCAGAATGTGCAATGGGATTATGATGAGACTTATATTATAAGACCCGACGTAATTTCTGGTTTAATTGGCAGTAATGCGATGACAGTAAGAGCAAATATGAAAGTTTATGGTGCTGTACTCTCTGTACAATTCCCCATAAAGGTTAGAAATATAGATACCACTATTATAACCGGCGATGGATTTGAATCCACGAATCCGATTCAAGGTGGTACAATTTATATCTTGAAAGGTTTCCCAGCTGAACCACAACTTCCAACATATATTTATTACTGGTTTGAGTATGATTATCAATTTGAATTTACTAAAGTGCCTATAATTTGGACACTAGGAAACAGCATAGACACAAGTGCTACGGGCGAGTATAAAAATGTTAGTGCCACGATAGGTTCTGTTAACAAAGACAACATCAAATTTAATATTGAGGTAATAGATCCAATTGTATATTGTCTAAGGGGTTCTGGTGAGTTCCTCACTTCTGGTGGCTTTATATACAACAATATTGTTGTAGCAGTTGCAGGTGATAATTCATATTTTAGTGGGCAGGAAACAGTGGTTTTACCTGACCAGATATTCATAAACACAGCTCAGCATTATATAATAGTTAATCAGATAACATACAACATTGCAACAGGTCGTGCTATATTTAGTTGTTCTTATGATTTTATTGCAGCTGGTAATGGTAATGATACATATTTAAGAGGAACAGATGGCGAAACTAAAATGATGTATATAACATTTGAGGTTCCAATCACAACTTATGATAGTACATCAGTTGTATCAACATACGGATTCTCAGATGGCGAGTCGATTAAGCACTTCCCGCTGGGTGTTCCCATATTTGCAACGGATATGCCAAGAGCGTCTATAGTAGATGGTAGCACTTCAGCTTTAGCGTCACTAGAGTTGATCTGGGACTTCTCATCGGTTAATATATATAAAGCAGGTGAATATCATGTAACTGGTTACTACAAAACAGCATATGGTATTAATGTGGCTGTTGATTTCACGGTTATAATAGATAAACGACAAATAGATGATTCACAGTTTGTAATTGACGAATCATGGACATTTAGAAGTTATACAGGGACGGAGGTTGATTTAATTAGTTCCACAAATTTAACTGTAGGACTCTTCTTAAGGGATGATGGATCGTTCAACTCCAACATTAGTTACGCATTCGAATATTTAGTAAATGGTAATTGGACCGCTAACCAACCACTGAACGCTGGTACTTACTACGTTAGAATAAGAGTAGATGATTATAATTATGACAGTGCCACGACAACGTCGCCACTTATGTTTACAATTAGTCAACAATATGTCAATTTAAACAATGTAACATATAGCATTGATGTAAGTGTTGGCACATATAAAACAGATGAAACTATTGTGTTTGATTATGATGGTCGCTATCATAATAACGTAATTGTAAATGGATTACCATTAAATGATACTTCATTTCGCCATGACATTAATTATTATCGCGATGGTGAAACAGTTTCTACATGGCCTCAAAACGCTGGCTTATATTATATGACGATTACTATCGAACAGAATGAATCATCTAACTATTTAGTCACACAAGGTGTTAGTTTGAGAATATACATTTTAATAGAAATGAAAAAGGTATCTTACAATCCTCCAACTTCCATAACTTATACTGGAGGTCTTATAACATATTTACCTGTAACAAGTATGGGTGTAGAACCTGAAGATCTTGCGCGTCTACAAATAACATACAAATTCTATGATAGTGCTTTGAAACCAATTGAGGGTATTCTCGATGTAGGATCATATAGTTACACACTAATTATTGATGGTGGTGGCAATTATAGTTCGGATAGTTTTGGTTTTGACGATTCATATATGACAATACAAGTGGTTAAACGCGAAATTATAGTTACTCTTGAGCCACTAGAAAGTGAATATTTAGCACCTCTAGTTGATTTTAATAAAGCTATCGCGTTTAAGGACTCAATCACAGATGAAGAGTTTAAATTAACAGATTTAACAGAGCGTGACAGAATAGCTTTGATGATAGCTATTAATGTATCAGTAAAAGGTGGTATTTCTGACAAGCATTTAGTAGGCTCATATACTTTAACTGCAGAATATAATAATACAATTCTATCGAATTATGATATAAAAAATGTCGAGGATAGTACATATAAAATTACAGCACGCGCAGGAGTAATGATCCAAAATGCACAAGAATTAAAAGAAGCACTGAATGGTATGAAAAATGATAGAACATATATATTTTATCTAGCGCCTGGTAATTATGGTGACATAGAAATTAACAGGGTTCCAGATGGAACACAGTATATAAACATCAATGCATCTGTCACTTTAATAGGTGCATATGATGTTAATGCAGCGGATCCTGTAATAGCAGTGACATTTACTAGTATTATTGTGTATAGTGGAGATGTCACTATTGATATAATGAGCGCTCTAGCGCGGCCGATTTCTGCAGGAAAACCTGGTGTAGGTATTATGATTTATTCTGCGGCCTCAGATGTTACAGTAAGCAGGTCATATTTCTATAGAGATAGTTCATCGCCCAACTTTATTACAAGTTCTACTGCAATAATGACAGAGTCTGGATACAAAGGCACAGTATATATTACAAATGGCACTCTCATTACAGGACACAGTTCTGCAGCAGTCTTATATGGTGGATCTCTAGTTGTAAGTGATTCTGAAATAAGTGAAAACATTAATGGTGTGCAAGTCAATGGTAATGGCGGAGTATCTGATAGTCTGCAAAGATATGCACAAAGTGTAATAATAATAGATTCTGTTTTTGCATATAACAAATCAGTCGCTATATCTATTTTATGTAAGGTTGTATCCCCTGAGATTAATTTCTCAATAACAGGCAATACCTTTGTTGCGAATGTTTTAGCTATAAAAACGCTAGAATTTTTGGAAGTTACATTGCTAGTAACCCAAAATAATTTACACTTAAATTCCGCAGATCTCATTATAATTTAAAAATCTCAAACAAACCTGCACGATTTTAATTAGCCCTTAAGAATTTATCTTTGGAATTTAAACGTGCAGGTTTGTAGTAATTTAAAGGACTTGTGCAAATTAAATTCCAAGTATTAGTTAATACAACTTTTTATGTCTTTAAAAATGGTTTTAGCGCAATATCTGAAACTCATATATTTTTAATAGTTAGAGCATCTATCACGACTATTTAAATCGTAGGATAAACCAGTTGTAATATTGAAAATAGTGAAAAGAGAACAGGAATATCATATTTTAAAGATACTCTTTTAAAATTTGCAATGGTATTAAGGAGCGAATTATTTTGGATTACAACAAATACAGAGGCTTAACCCTCTATCAAGCATTTTCAAAGAATGCTAAAGAAAGTGCTGATGAGCCATGTACTATATTTAAGAACAAAGTATTCAACCTAAATCCCCCAAATATTAAATGTGTAACATCAATTTTAATTGAGAATCTATTAAAAACCGTAATATTTTTTTATTTTTTTGTTAAAAACTAGCCATAATTTACGAATAACTTGA
>JAIRKT010000122.1 GCA_031259965.1 Christensenellaceae bacterium
CTGTTAATATTATACTAAAATTAACTAAAAATTTCAACACATCAGCGGTTTTTGCTCCGTCCAGTTTTTTTTCATTCAGGTTTGTGCTTCGCAAAGTGAAGCATGGTCATAAATATGCATTTTAAAGGCTCCTTAACTTTAGAACAAAATTTTGACATACTGTTATTATATAGTTAACGGGATATATTTGTCAAGTAAATCATAGCACTTTTCAGGTGAATTTTTCAAAATAGCATATAAATTGTTAAAAATTTATAAAAAAAAATATTATCCCTTTAAAAATTTCGGGGATTTAGGTTATATTAGAAAATTTGCATTTGTGAGTTTTTTCTGTTACAATTTATATACTGCTTAACAAAAGACTCGCTTCGTTTTTTGATTGGTAAATACAGGTTTCATCTCTTTTTTAACATTTTTTACCAACAAATTTTCAAGCGTTTCTCGTGAGCAAACTCATTGCCCCCATAACAATTTGTACATGACTATACATTAATTAGTTTTGGTGTCTTATAATTTCTAAGGTTTTGATATCTTGTTTGAATAATTCTTCATTTTAACTTGATGAAATTTTCATTCTGTCTAATGGGCATCTCTACTTTTCTCAATTATGGCTCTAAACTAATTTAAAACTCTCACATCATGTATTTCAAATTCAAACTTGGGATTTTTAAAACCTACTATATCATAATATTAAAATGAGGAAAAATGCGACCAACTACTGGCAAATTTAAAAATGATTTAATAGACATAATATATGAACATCGATATATAAAATGGTATGACACCTCTTCAATAAAAGTGCATAAGGGCAAAGTTATAATATCAACTTATGAAGGTGTAAGCGATGAATCCATTAATACAGCACTCGAAAATCGCGCTGAATGGATAAAAGCACGCATACAAGAACAATACGATGAAGGTTTTAGGTATGGCGGTAGTGTTCTTTATAGAGGACAAAATTTCACTATAGAAGGGCGCGAAGGTAATGTTTTTGATGTTGAGGGGAATAGTTTTATTATTCCACTAGGTCTCAACGTCATACAAATAGAAGAAGCCTGCCATCAAATTTATCTAAAGGTTGGAGAAAAAGTCTTAAGGGAAAAAGTAGATAAATATTCAAAAATCATGAATCTCTATCCTACTTCAATTAAAATGTCTGAAGCACGAAGAAAATGGGGATCATGTGATTATGACGCCAAACTAGTTTTCCCATGGCGTCTACTAATGTTAGAAGACAAATTAATAGATTATGTTATCGTTCACGAATTAGCACATATAAAAGAAATGGATCATTCAAAATCTTTCTGGGATGTGGTTAGCCAGGTCTTCCCTGATCATAGAAAAATACGAAAAGAACTCTTAATTATACAAAAAGACTTAATCCGCAGATCTTTGTTATAAAACTTTACTTATTCCATCTTATTTTCTTTTAGTCGCTATAATTTCATCACATGTTATTGTTATATCCTATAAAAATTATTTGTTTGTTTTTTTCTTGATCTCTAATGTGAGTAATTAAAAATTTGCTCTCATAGAATTTAATATTATTATAACGAAATGTATTGAATTTCTTCGTCTGTTAAATTATATAGTTTATAAAACTCTTCATCACTAAACGCTCTGTCCTCACCATCTGGTTTAACTGCCTTTACTTTAGTTAAAAAATCACGGCCCTTTCCGCTCAATATATTACTGCTACTTAATACTAATTTAAATATTTTGGAATTTAAAAAAGAACATAGAAAATAAATATATTCGCCAGTTACAATATAGCATTTATCATTTACAATATATTCATGTTTGTCAATTGTAGCATCCATGTTCTCACTTATTGCTCGATATATTATTTTAGGTTTATGAAATTCTCGCCAAAAAACTGTTGGGGTTTGCAACTCAAACCATAAGCACTTTGTCTTGGTCCGAGCCCCGGGTTCGCCAGTTTGTTTTAATCTGTCATATCCAAAGTCCAATAAATGCTGCTTTATTGCAGGATAATCATCTATGTTATAATGCATCACAGGATATAGTGCAATTAAATATAAACCAGCCCATTGATAGCCTGTATTATTTATATCCCTCCCTCTCAAAATGGGTTTTATTATTTCATCAGATTTTGGATCATTTAAAATAAGTTCACGCCTTTTCTCCTCGTTTATTATAAACGCTTCATTGCAACCAGTTAAAGCACCTCTGTTTGTCCTTATATCCCACTCAGATAGTGGTGTACCTTTTTCGTTCATTTTTTTCATTATAGATTGTTCTATTGGATTTTGAATAACCCAACTATCAGTTAGTTTAAAATCAATCTCAAATGAATGCTTCCTTATATACTCTTTAATATTGTCTAGCCCCTTTTGGTTGTATATGATAGATTGCGTTTTATGCTTGTATGGTGAATTTTGTATAATCAAAATATTAGTATCTACAGTTGCACTATTAAATCTACCACCACCTAGATCAATTAAATTAATTGGATTAGCACTTTTTATAAAATGATCTCTGAGAGGTGCGCCATATCCACTCTTCATCCATTTGTTGCTTGTTATGTACGTTAAATGACCATC
>JAIRKT010000126.1 GCA_031259965.1 Christensenellaceae bacterium
TAACAAAGGTCATTTTAGATTGATCAAGAAAAGTTGTTGATTTTAGTGTTTTCTTTAATGTTACAACATCAGGTATAGAACCAGGAATTAATCTATAATATGCTGGCAGACCACTATCCTGTCCAAATATTATTGCTAGGTTAACTTGTTTTAATTCCTCTTTGTCACGATTATATCCCCATTCCATAAAACTATTGTTTTCAGAATAAGACGATATTGATGTTATATTATAACAAAAACTTTCTTTTATAGTCAGTTTGTTAATCCATTTCTTAAAAAAACTTTCTATTTGATTTTTGGTTATGTTTTTTAGCAATTCACTTGTCTTTTGACTTGTTATTATTTCGCCATAAGGATGTTGATGTGTTTCGCTCCACCCATCACAATTTGATAAAGGCCAACCTCTCTCGATAAGAAAATATGCTAAACTTAACGCATGCCTTCCCATATCGAGTCCAAGACATTCATAAACAATTTTATCTAATTCTAAATCACTAACTATTTTATCGAGAACCCAGGCAGGTCCGCAAATCAAAGATTTGGCAACTGTGTTTTTGCAAGACACAGCTGCTACAATTCTCTCAGAATCACGTTTTTTTCTTTCTGATGGAATAACCTCACCTGTGGATTCATCAATTCTACCTAAGCAAACTTGCCTGTTACGAGATTGTTTTTTTTCTTTATCCCAATAACTTTCAACAGAATAGAGATATTTTATTCCTGTTACATTGTGAACATGTATTGTTTTATATGACATATGCGCTCCCAAAATAGTTACACTACATATAAGTATAACCAGCAAAATTAAATTTGTCAAAAGATTAATAACGAGTATTTTGGAAATTACAATTTTATTGGAAATACTCGTTATGCATATTGGGATTTTAATAAAAAAGCCCAAGAATTAAAAAAACATTTAGCAAATTAAAATAAAAAGACGAAGTTTCCTAGAATTTGGTGATATAATGCTATTATAGAATCAGCTTGTTTTTAGTCTAAATCCTCAGCATTCTCAATGTAATAAGGGTCATCATCAGGTGCGGGTTCTTTAAAATTAAATGCAACCTTTAAAACAGATGTGTTTGGTTTCTTTGTAAAAATACTGACTAAAGGAGTTATAATCATAGACGAGATCATGGCAATAACCCCGATCAAAGGAGCTCTTGAAATGCCTTTTTTGATAACCGCACCAAAAGCAGAAGAAGCTGGTGATTCGGTGAAACCAAAAATTAAAACCAATGTGATAGTTACTATTAATCCCATAATAATGGATGTTAAAGCAGCAGTTGAGGTTGTTTTTTTACTATATAAACCATAAATATAGGGTCCTATAAAACATCCAGCGATAGTTCCCCAACTTAGAGACATAAGAGTAACAATGGCATCTATTTTTAAAATAGCAAGAAGTGCCGATAGAAATATAAAGAACAGACACAAAACACGCATTAAAGATTTGACTTTGTGGTCAGTCGCTGTTTTTTTAATATAACCCTTATATATATCTATAGAGACAGTAGAGGCGCTAGAGAGAGAAAGAGCCGCTAGTGTGGACATGCTAGCAGATAAAACCAAAACCCCAACAAGGGCTAGCAATGCGGGTGGAAAGTTTGCTAAATCAAACATGTTTGTTATAACAAGATCAGAATTGTTTTGAGGAGCACCATCGCTAAAAAACAATCTTGCAAGACCACCATTTAAATAAGCGCCACCGCCTATAATTAAAGCGAATACAGCACTAACAATTGTTCCCTTTTTGATTGCTGAATTGCTTTTTATGGTATGAAATTTATGAATTGCTTGTGGTAAACTCCAAATTCCAAAAGATGTTAGGAGGATCATAATAATTAAGTTGAACCCTGGTGAATCTATAAGTTTCCCAGTGGAAGAATCATAAGTTGGAAAGAAGCCAAATCCCATATTTGTTAATTTGGAAATACCCTCACTTCCAGAAACTTGATCTGCTTTGAATATAAAGATAAGCATTAAACCAACGCCTATTATCATAATTATACCTTGTACAAAATCCGACAAAGCTTCTGCAAAATAACCACCTGTGAACAAATATAAAGCCGTAATAACGGCCATTAGCATAACACACCATTCAAATGGAATTCCAAAAACTGATTCTATAATATAACCTAATCCTTGATATACAGATGTTGAATAAGGAATAAGTAACACAAAAATAATTGCAGAACTGTATAATTTAATTTTAGGATGATTATACCTTTTTTCAAAAAATTCTGGCATAGTTGATGTGTTTAAATTAATTGTCATCTTTCGTGTTCTTTTTGCTAAAACTAACCAAGCCAGGAGAGCGCCAATTAAAGCATTAGAAACACCTATCCAAAAAGAAGCAAGCCCCATGCTCATCCCAAATCGGCCAGCATAACCAATAAAAACAACGGCAGAAAAATATGTTGTACCATATGCAAAAGCGGACATCCAACCACCAATGCCGCGGTTTGAGAGATAATAACTACCCAAAGAGCTAGAACGCCTACGTGAAACAACAGAGATAAAAATCATAGATGCTAAAAACAACGTTAAAATCAAATAAGCAGTCCAGGATGAAGAGGATGCAATTAAAGATGACATAAATAAACCTCAAAGAAGAATTAAACCTTTCTTGATTAAAGACTTCAAAAGTCAAAGAAGTGTTTAATATTATAAAGTATAGAGTATTTTTTTTCAATAGTAAAGCAAAAAAACGAAAAAGGTAAAAAAAAGTAAAATAAATATGAAAAAAAGATAGTGAAATTTAAAAATCTGTTGATTCAAAAGTTTCTTTATGATATACTTTTAAAAAGTATTAGATATTATAAATGTCAGTTTTTGTTAATAAAGAATTAGGCGTATTAAAATTTAATATTATGGCCTGATCAAAATTACTAATAATAAAAAGCGAGGAAAAAAAAATGAAGCTCGAGGATTGTAAATTTACACTAGTTTACGACGTTGAGGGAATAACCTACTCGACAAACCTTTTAAAAACAGAACATGTAGATGTTGAGTTTTATTGTGGGGATAAAATAAACCTTACTATAATTCCTAAAACAAAAACAACTCTAAAAACGCTCAGTCTTAAATTCAAAAAGGATTTTAAAGAGGATGATAGGTTTTTTGCAAATGGTTATCAGTCATGGACAACGAGTAAAGAATATTCTCAAAATGACAAAGAAGAGGGTTTAACAAAACTTGTTAAAATTTTAAGACCTTTTAAACCATTAGCGGCTATTTCTGGTGATTATTTGTTTAGAGAGCGCTCTAAAATAAGAGGCATAATAACAAGTTATACCTATGCATATATAAGAAGTGATCAGAAACTTGAGTTAATAGCATCGCTCTCCGAAAAAGAAGCATTTACACAAATAACTGCAGATTTAAGAGGGGGTTTTTTAACAATAGCAAAAGACGTAGAGGGGCTGATTGTAGAGAATCCGACAAAACTAGTAAACGTTGCTATTTTTGAGGGAGAATATGATGATGTTTTTGATAAATATTTCAAGGCAGCAGGCTTTTCGACCCCACGAATTGATAAACTCACAGGTTACACGTCATGGTATAATTATTTTCAAAAGATAGATGAAACTATTATATTACGTGACCTTGATGGTTTAGATAAAGTTAAAGATAAAGTTTCAATATTTCAAATTGACGATGGATACGAAACCTTCGTAGGAGATTGGTTAGATTTTTCTCCAAAATTTCCAAAAGGAATGAAATATATAGCTGAAAGAATTCATGATAAGGGTTATTTGGCAGGCATATGGCTCGCACCTTTCAATGTCCAACGTAAATCCAAAACCGCACTTACTCATCCTGAGTGGCTTATAAAAGACAAAAAAGGAAAACCTATTTTAGGTTGCGCTGGGTGGGGTGGTGCATATACTCTAGATATTCTAAACGAACATGTTCGCGCGCATATAAAGAAATTTTTTGAAGTCATATTAAACGATTGGGAATATGATATGGTTAAATTAGATTTTTTGTATAGCCAATGTATGTATCCAAGAAACGGCAAATCAAGGGGTTCCATAATGAGTTACGCAATGGAGTTTTTGAGAGATTGTGTTGGTGAAAAACTCATGTTAGGGTGTGGTGTTCCACTAGGATCAGCTTTTGGTTATGTAGATGCATGTCGTATTAGTTGTGATGCAGATCTATCCTTTAAAGGACGATATTATAATAAATTGCATATAAATTGTGAAATACCAAGCACCAAAAACGCAATCACAAATACGATTTTTAGACGCCATCTAAACAAAAAGGTGTTTGTGAATGATCCAGACGTTTTTTTCTTAAGAGAAAACAATTTAAAATTCACACATAATCAAAAATTATTGCTGGCAAAAATAAATAATCTGTTTGGAAATGTTTTGTTTATATCGGATAACGCAGGAGACTATACAAACGAAGCGATAGAAATTTTAAGAAAGGCATTTACAAAGGAAAAAATAGATATAAAAAAAGCAGAGTTTATAGACAAAAAAAGGATAAAGATAATATATGCCAATGAGGGTTTTAAAAAAACAAAGGAGCTTCTTTTTAATATAAAAAACGGAAAAACAATGAGCGAACTTTTCTAGACCAAAAAACAGCAAAACAAAAAAGACCACAAGCTAGGATTTAATCAAAAGGGAAAAGCAAAGTTAATATCCTTTTAATACAGTACGCATAGAGGCTCTTAATAAAAGAAAGTTTTGAATGAGCCAAAAGCAAAACAAAGGAGGTCTTATTTAAGTTTTAAGTGATAAATCAGATTTCCTCATCTAAAACGCGAATGATAGTTTCAGTTTGCCGGTTTGGTTCTGCTTTTTTTTGTTGTAGAGTTTCTTCAAAATCAATTATAGGAAGAAAGTATGGCGTTATGTTAGAGAGAGATGTTATGGAAGATATAAGATTTCGCAAATAAGGGTATATAAAAGAGGAAGCTTCGATTTGCAAATTTTTGATATGGGTATTTGCAATAATTTCAAAGTTTGAAACGATTTTTGCGTGTAGCTCAAAAGGAAGCTCCTCATCTGGTGCGGATTTATCTATAGTTACGCTAAAAGCGCATTTTAAAATTTTGTCCGAGTTGGAAAAATCAAGGGAAAATTTTGGAGACAAATTAAAGGATTTAGAGTTTTTTACGCCGCTCTCCAATTTTATGTCCATCGTTTCTACGATGTAGTTTAAAAATTTAAGGTGAATCATATTAAAGTATTTCCTAAATTAGATTTTAAAGAAACAAAATTTTTTGTTTGTTTTTGATTGCTGCCTTCTATAAAAACAATTTTAAGAAGAATGACAGAAGCAAACGTGAAAAACAAAACCAAAACCAAAACAGAGAAACACAAAGTTTTAGTATTTTAGTACACAATAATTACTAATCAAGCTTTTTTCAAATGTCAGAAACTGCTCTCAAATGAGTATATGCTCTAGCGCAGCTTAATATAAGTTTGTTTTTATACAAACCTACAAGTGCTTCTTTTTTCAATATTGACAACAAGTTTAATAAATATTGTATGCAGCGTGAAACATTTTATGTTGTGGTCTTTTGAATTTGTGCAAGCTCGAGTAAGTTAAAAAATTAGTATAGACATTGTAAAAAACATCTATAGTGACAGAAAACCCTGACAAATTTTTAGGAAATCGAGTTTTTAGAATTTTGTTTGCTATGAAAAGCAATAAGGGTTTTATAAACAAAAATCAAGCTTCAAAGAAAGATAAAAAAGAACAACTAAAATTGTAAAATTAGGAATTTAAATTGTCACGCCTTATACATATAAATTATAAGCTATAAGAATTCTTTTGTCAAACAATAAGATGCGAAAATCTAAAAAACAAGTTTGAAAAAAGAAGTGTAACTGATAAAATCTTTACCTTTTAGACATAACAAATTAAACACCGCTTAAAATCAAAAAAACAATGCTATCTGAAACTTTACTATTAGTTTTAATTTAT
>JAIRKT010000002.1 GCA_031259965.1 Christensenellaceae bacterium
TCTTTGTTTACTACTTCTACACTAAATCTAGCCTTTAATTCATCTAATGAATTAACTCTACCCTTTTCAATTAGCAGCTCATAGGCAGTTTTGGTTTTACAACCACATCCCAGACTATATGAATAACGACGAGGATTTGAGAATGTTCTTTTAAGTCTATCGTTTTCATCTAAATCATATTTGGTCGTTAAAAGAGAAAGTCGATAATTTTTTTTGTCTGCTGTCACAAATGCCACTATTGCATTTTGCACATACCAACCCCTCATAATCTTAAACATTTCTTGAGCCATATTAACTTGTCTGCTTTCATTATTATGAGTTAACAAAACCTCAAAGAATTTAATATCACACTGTTCAGATTTTCCAATTTGCAGCACACTCTCAAATGAATCTGAAGAATAGTCATACATTTCAATGTCATTTGTGTAATCTGAAAACAATAGATCTTCATACAGACATTTTAAATTATCTTTGTGATATTCACTAGATAATACTTCTTTTGCGTTTTCAGTTGTCATATTCTAATCTCCGTTAAATGTGTATTAATACTCAAATTTTAACTACCTTATTTTTAGTTAGTTTTGCAGGAACATACTCTCATTTTTCATACTCTGTCTAACATTAATAATACATCTTTATCCAAACATTTCAAATTATTCTGCGATATTTGCCATAATACTATTGTAGCAATTTGTCTGTTTGTGTTAGCAGCACAAGGTTTGCATACAAAATCAATCAAAGCGATGACACATACATAATTTCATCGTCTGTTAGATTGTATAATTTATAAAATTCCTTATCACTAAACGCTCTGTCCTCACCATCTGGTTTAACTGCTTTTATGGGAATTTTTAAAATTTTTGTGTAAACTCTTAAATCAGTTAAAGATTTTGATTTTTTTGAAAACAAGATTCTTAGAAATTTATTTATAACTGTTATAAGAGAATTATAAATAGCTTCTGAAATTTCATTTGCATTGAAAAAAATTTCTGAAATTTAAATAGCTTTATTATATAGTTTCTTTTGCCTGTTGTCAACTTTATCCAAACATTTCAAATTGTTCTGCAGTGTTTGCTATAATACTTTTGTAACAATTTGTATGTTTGTGTTAAAATTAACCCTCTTCTGCCTACATTTGTTTTGATTAACTTCAACTATAGTTTGGTCACAATAGTATAAAAACTTCCAACCACAGAATTTGAATAAAATCTTAAACTTATTTTGTATGTTGTTCCTGCCGTTAAACTATATACTATTCTTGCGTTTCTTCCATTGGTAGGATAATTCCAATCATCATTATAAGTTAATTGATTTCCTTTATTATCATATAAATACATAAAGGTGTCTAAACTACCAGTTGTTTCGAAAGCATATGTCCCAGAAACAGAAGGTGTAAAGTTATAATGAAAATATCCTCCAGCGCTATTTATTGTTGTTAGAGTAGAAGTATTTAATGATAAGCTCTGAATATTTTCATTAACGATAAATGTAAAACTTCCCATTCCTGCTGACCATAAATATGTCTCTAAAACATACGTTTTACCCTTTACTAGTTGTATGGTTATTTTCGCATTTCTCCCGTTGGCGGGATAATTCCAATCATCGTTATATCCATTTGCAACACTTGTTCTATCCAAATTCATTAAATTCAAAATTGTATCAATACTGCCAAATGTCTCTACTATATAGCTACCAGTAATGCTTGGAGTAAGCTCATAGTATTTTTTTTCGTATGCAGAGTTAATTGCAACATTTATAGCAGTGTTTATGTTTATTTTTTGCTGAGCTGGTGAAGCTATAAATTGCGTGCTTCCACTTGATTGAGCACCCCATGACTTATCCACTTTTGTCGCATTATAAGTAAATCCTTTTGTATTTAAGCCTATACTTGTAACTCTCGATTCATTATATGTATGGATATAATATGATGTAGCATTGCCGCTATAGTTAGCAAATTTGCTATTATATCTTGCCGTAGTTGTAAAATTCTAAGGCACCCAATAATACTCATATTCTATCCATAAAACATAATTCTTATAGTCTGTAATATAGATATAATCACTTAATGCAATTTCATAACCATTATAATCACTATTAGAAGTAAAATTTCTTGTTGATGAGCTTGTGCTATAAGAGCCATTATAAAACTTAGCTGAGCTACTGTTTAATGTAACGCCGCTTGTGTAGCCCTCCGTATCTTTCAAGGATATACCTACATAATCGTCGTACTCAAATCCGTTTTTTCTAGGTGCATGCTTGTCTGGATACCACCAAAATGTTCCTATTTCGGACTCATAACTGCTATTTTTCCAATATCCAGACCCTTGCAAAATCCATTCGTCAGTCCCATAGTCATATGCTATAATAGGCTTGTTGATTTGAACATCGCTCGATGAAGATGCAGCTGTTCTTATGTTAGTATCTGAACAATCAAATATTACAATTGAATCCATTTCCAACAAGGCATCCTTTTCGTCTCTTGAAAGGTCTGAATCGGCTAATATGCGTTCAACACGCTCGTCTCTAAAGCTTGCCTCATCTTCGGTTAAAACCATATTCTGAGATGAATATTGAAGCATCAATTTGTTTTTTGCTTCAACATCGTTGGCAAAAGAAATCGTATTAATTGAATACTTATCTTCTGCAATGTTTTGTGGTGCAGTGATCATATTTCTCAACACAAATGCAAATGAGCATACAATTCCTACAACTATCAAAAATGTTACCATTTTTGTTCTCATTTTTCACCTCCGATATTTTGTGATTTGATGTTCTCAACTATTTTCTTAAAATTTATAAATGATATCTCTTTCCCAGAAATAGTTGTTATTCTTGTTGAATTACATACAAGCAACCTCTTAATTGCAGAAATTTCAATTTGAAAATTTGCCAGCAAATAATTAAGCATGCTTGATACAAATGCAACGGCAATAGACGTGCCATTTGTTTCTATGTATTTGTTTCCAATGATAGGAACTTTAATCTTTTCGCCCGGTGCATAAATTGTAATCAAGTCATTTTGCGCAGAATAGATTGATATTTCACCATTTTCATTTAAGCCTCCAACTGAAATAACATTGTCAAGCCTATATCCTGAAGGATATACTATAGCATTAGAAGAATCACTTCCTGCGGCACAAATATAAACCATTGGTGATTTTTTAATATATTGATAAAGATTATCGCTATATCTATCAAACACAAAACTACAATTAACAACTTTTGCGCCAAGGCTCTCAGCATAGTTTAATGCATTTATAAATGCAACTTCATCAAACACTATACCATCATCTAAAACTTTTAGAGATAAAATCTTGCTATCCGGTACAACAGAACATATAATTCCTGCAACGCTTGTACCATGCGAATTTTTATAATTGTCCATTTGCATAGGTATCCTATGAATAAAATTCCACCCTGAAACATCGTCAATAAACCCATTTAAATCATCATCCTCCCCATTGATAATTTCTCTAATGTTAATGAATTTATTGTTTAATAATTCTATATTGTCAAAGTCCACGCCAGTATCGAGTAAGGCTATTGGGCTATCGCCTCGCAAATTGTCGGTTTCAAGAATTCCAATATTTATAGTTCCACTAAATACCCATTGATCCAACAGAACTTCCTTAACAATTTTATTATCACACGCCACTAAGCCAAGGATTAAAATCAGCGAACATAAAACGCAAATAATCTTCTTTTTTTTCATCATCACCTCACATCTTTTAGATTAAATACGAAGAAGCTTGACATAAAAAACATTAGACTATAAATTAATAAAACTATTATACTAAATATAGGTGTTATATTAAAGGGCATTAGTCCTTGAACATAATATTGAATATTGAAATGAGGAAATATTGTATATTTAAACCATGCTATTTGTCTGAAAGAAAAAACCACAACTGAACCTAAAGCATATATGCCTTCTGTCGCTACAATGCTGACAGTATTACTTTTAAAAATGATACTTAACAGTATTGCTAACGATGAACAAGCTAAAAGTGCAAAAATATTTAGAAATAATTGCTCAAATGCCCTTAATATAATATTTGTTGCAACAACCTCACCATTCATTACCGCCAAAAATGGCGCTGAAAAATTATCAAATCCAAAAAATATCCATCCTATAATTATTGACATTAAGAAGAACAATATCATTGCAACTATCATTGTGAACATAATAGTTAAAATTTTGGAAAACAATATTTTATTTCTTGATGCCGGAACAGTCAATAAGTTATTAACAGCTTTATTTTTGTATTCATCGGTGATTATCTTAGTTGCTATGACTATCGATAAAAGAATAATGATCATAAAATATTTGTTTATATCCATTATGAAGTTACTTGCGCTATGGCTACTATAAGGTTTAATATCATTTTCCAAACAATATTTGTAAATCTTAATTTCATCTTCATAACTTTTTCTTCGCTCAGGCGTCATAGAAACAGAGGAATTTAAATAATCTTCTAAGTTCGTTACTCTATCTTTTATCTCGGAGCGCCAACTTGTTTCACTGATAAAATAATTCTCCTCAGCTGAATTTTTCAAAATAGTTGCAGTTAGCAAAACTCCAAACATAATAATAGCAAGAAATGCAATAACAAGCCACTTGTTTATAGCTTTATAAATTTCGTTTTTTGTAAGAGCAAAAATCTTTTTTAGACTATTCAATTATATTCTCTCCTAAAATATCTAAATATTCTTCTTCAAGTGAATTAGATACTTTGATTTGACTACTTGATACATTCAGGTGAGCAAAATAATTGTTTATTGTTGATAAAGTATTTTCATCACACTTGATTTTTAAAACGTTGTTTTCAACTTTATAATTAAGACATTCGCTTTTAAATCTTTCGATAAATTTATAAATTAAATCTTTTGATAAAAAACTAACCTTACACAAACACAAGCTATCTTCTATGCTCGTATCGCGTATTATTTTTCCACTTTTAATAAATATTACTCTATCAACAATTTTTTCCAACTCGCTTAATAAATGACTTGATATGATAATAGCACACCCTTGATTTTTTAGGTCAAGAATTAGCTTGCGAAAAAGCAAAGTTCCTTCATAGTCTATACCATTTAATGGTTCGTCCATTAAAACTACCTTGGGTTTACACATTGCAATTTTTGCTAAACATAATCGCTGAATCATTCCCAAAGAATAAGTTTTTACCTTATCATTAATTCTATTTGATAGTTTAACCTTTTCAACCGCATCTAGAATTTCTTGTTTTTTAATATTAAAAATATTTGCAATTAGCTTCAAATTCGAATACCCTGAAATGTTATTATAAAACCCATCATTATCTAACAATACACCCATAAATCTCAGAGCTTTCTCGCGTTCATTTCTTATACTGTAATTATTGACTAAAACATCACCGCTAGTCGATGTAATTAATCCTACACATATTTTTAATGTAGTCGTTTTCCCCGCACCATTGGGGCCAACAAAACCTACAACCTCACCCTCATTTAAGCTGAATGAAATATTGTTTAATATTACGCGTTTGCTAATATTTTTTGTTACACCATTTAACACTAAAACCATGTATGCCATCCTCGTTGCCATGAACGTTGCATTGATATGAGAACTTTCCAAATTTTTATGTAAACTCTTAAATCAGTTAAAGATTTTGATTTTTTTGAAAACAAGATTCCTTCAAATTTTTTGTATTTATAACTTTATCAAAGAATTATAAATACATTCTGAAATCTCATTTGCATTTAAAAAAAAATTTCTTAAATTTCAATAGTTTTATTATATAGTTTTTCTCGCACGTTGTCAACAACTAAATTTGTTTATATCCAAATTTGCGCTATTCTCACCCACGAGTTGTAAAAACTGTTGTTTTTTGGCAGTTTAATATTAATTTTGCATATTCAATGCGGCTTTTTTGATTATTGCCAAATAACCGATGGTTTTTTGCATTGCAAGGTAAGCAATATTCATATCGCATCCACTCGAATGGTTTAACCTTGTCACAAAAAAGCAGTCGGTTATAATTTAAATCAAAAAAATCGCATGCTTGACTTGATTAACAATCCTCATTTGGAAATTATCATCAATACGCGGTTTTATCACATCCCAACCCTCTAATGGTTTCTTTCATTTAAGATTTAATTCTCATAGAATCAAATACAAATTCTTTAAAAGTGAAGTGTCATTTTAAAAAAAGCGTCTTTGTGTTGTTCGCATTCTTATGATGGAGTTAACGCTTTCAATTGCATTTGCTGTAAAATTATATGTTTTCAATAACTAATATAACACAATGAACCAGGTGACTGGTATTTTTATATGGTTTAGAAGCTGCCTCATTTTTTGTATCATATTTAAAATAATCTTCATCGTAAGGACTAAATAAACCACCATTAAGATATGGTATTATTTCAAATGTTGGATCATTTTTGCATTTTGTTTTTCTGTCAGAATGTTTCGTATTCAATATTTCAAAAATGGCATCTTGGTGTTTGCCAATTTTAGATATGCTAGCGAATTTATTCCCACCACAAAATCGTTTTTTTAAAGAGCATTTTTGAATTTTAATCTGTAAATTTTCAATTTTGCGTACCATGCATTTTAATTTTGTACATAAATAATTTTTAAATAGTTTCTTTTTCAAGAGAAAAATACTTGATTTTTGATATACTCCACTTTTTTGTGTAAATAAATTTGTAATAAAAATTTGATTTTTTTCTGAAAATGATTTATAATAAATTATTCTAATAACAGGAGACTATTAATGGTATCTACTAACAAAGATTATCTCATT
>JAIRKT010000014.1 GCA_031259965.1 Christensenellaceae bacterium
TTTATACATGCAAAATAAATTCCAGAAAGTATTTATAATTCTATAACAGCATTTATAAATACAAAAAATTTCTAAGAATCTTATTTCAAAAAAGAATCGTGAATTATGAATTAATCCACAGTTTACACAAAAATTTAAAAAATCCCAAATTTTATTAACTTAAAACAAGCTCTAAGCAAACAACTAAAGAGATCTGAGTTTTTTTAAATGTCATGATAGCATTAATTTAATATCAATAATTGTTTGAATTTTAAATTTGTTAACAATAGTTGGTGTGTTCATTGTTTAATCAAAAATCCCTCTAATACTGCCAAAATCAGCACAATATTTTGTCATCTTGTTAGGTAGTCTAAAATCATTTCTGCGTATTCTGTTTAAAATAAACTATGTCATTTGTGGCATAGTAAAAACCCATAAAACCCCACTAAATTTTATAACGAAGTTTTAATGCCTAGCATTTGGTCTTGTTATGAAATCTAATAAGGCATCAGATTATATAATCTTTGAATTTAGACAGCGGGGGAAATTTTTTGATATTACGGAAATTATTTAGTGGTTTTAGAAATTGATGCATTTTTTCGCATGCAAATAAAAAATATGTGTTTAATTTGTTTGAAAATATCTAAAACACGATATATAATATTATACTACTTTAAGGAGTACGAGTATGTTTACGAAGGAAACGGTTATAGGTGATGCACTCCGAATGGGGAATGCGTATGCTATGCAAAAAGTGCTATTTGAATTTGGCATGCATTGTTTGCATTGTGTTCTTGCAAATGGTGAGACAATTGAACAGGCTGCACTAGTTCATGGTGTTGATCCTGATCTGATGGTAGAGGCGCTAATAAAAGCCGCACAGTCCTAGTTTAATAGTAAATATTGGAGCATGGTGCAATGGTAGCACAGAGGACTCTGACCCCTCTGATGTAAGTTCGATTCTTACTGCTCCTGCCATTCAAAAACATAAATGGTTAATAACTATTACAGAATTTTTTTCGTGTTGTTAGGTTTGAATTTATTTTCATTCTAAAATTAGCAATGAGGCTTTTTAATGTGTTAGTTAACTATTGTGTATTAATAACTAGTAGATAGGAATTATATTATTGAGCCAGATACATAACAAATCACAAAAAACTGCATATTACGCTGTAAAAAAAGGTTTTAAAACAGGCATATTCTATACTTGGGATGAGTGCAAAGAAGCGATACAAGATTTTGCATATCCAAGATACAGAAAGTTTTTGAGTTTAGAAGAAGCTAATAGCTTTTTAAATGATGAAAGTTTGCCAATAAACAAAGTTGAATATGTGGCCAAAAATGAAAGCTCAAACTCGCAAGACAAAATCGTAGAGGATTGTATCCAAGATTCACTAAAGGCGGCCAAAGTAGTAGCCTTTGTCGATGGGAGTTATGATAATGAAAAAAAGTACTATGGCTCGGGCGTTCTTATTTTAACGCCTGAAAATAAGATAATCGAAATTGTCTATCATGCAAATTATGAGCAATATTTGAAATCCAGAAATGTATCTGGAGAGGTTTTTGCCTCGTTAATTGCAATGAAATGGGCGATAAAAAATGAATATGACAAAATAGTTATTTTTTATGATTATTCTGGCATTTGCAACTGGATATGTAAATCTTGGGAAGCATCTGCACCGATTTCAAAGAAATATCTGCAACTTTATGAAGAAATGTCTGGTAAGCTTGTGGTTGAATTTTTTAAAATTAAAGCGCATTCTGATAATAAGTATAATGATGCGGCAGATAAATTAGCAAAAAGATCATTAATAAATTTTAATACAGAAAAACCAGTATTTGATTGTACGGAGCATGCTAATTTGCAGATTAAATATAGTTATTTGGACTTTCCAGAATTTGCTCCCGAAATAAACTGATAAAAAGCAAACAGAGTCAATTAATAATGATAAAATTTAAAATTGTGCGAATTTCAGAATCGAGTTTATTTTCTTAAAAGGCCATAATATACTAAAGTGGTAGACTATTGTATTGCTTATATATAACGAAAGGAGATGAAATGCATCAAAAATCCCAGAAGTTTGTAAATAATCAAATTGGAGATATTAAGTTAACAAGATCACAGTTTATAACAATAAACGCAGTGTTTTTTGCTATAATAATATTATCCTTGGGATTTCCTTTAAGTTTTGGGCCAGTGTCACTAGCTGCACTTCCTTTAGTTGTAGTTATAATATCAGCCCAAGCCTTTGGTTTAAAAAGTGGTTTAATTACGGGCGCAATGTTTGGAATAATTAGTTTTGTAGGATCGTTCATCGCACCATCGCTACTAGCACAAGCATTTTATAATCCACTAGTTTCATTATTTCCAAGAATTCTCATAGGGTTATTTGTCTATCTTTCAAATAAATGTCTTATGACAATATTTCCTAAGATAAAACAAATTTTGGCATACGCAATAAGTGCGTCAGTTGGCATATTAACAAACACCATACTAGTAATAGGAATGATTCTAATATTCAACTTCGGGAAAACTTTTTTACATAATGAAGACACATTAACTATTGGTTGGCAATGGATGGTTGCACTCTTATTACAAAACACGATTTTTGAGTTTTTAATATGCATTATTTTGGCACCGCCAATTACGATAGCTTTGCGAGCTGAGGCGAAACGCATAAATCAAAAGAGAGCAAAAACAAATGAAAACGCAAACAATGTTGAAACGATTGAAAGCACTAACGATTAAAACTAGTTAAAATCTTCATAAGAAGAGACTATTATATTTATTTGTTTTTAAGTTGTTTTTAAGTTATAATTTATTTTCAATGTAAGGCTGTGAAAAGGCAAAAGCCTAGTCTGTCTTAATGTAGTTTATACAATAACACAAATCCAATTGTTAAAATGTTTTTTACTTCTATTATTATGTAGGCATAACGCTTACAGTTATACTAGCAAGTCTGTCTAAACGAGGCACATATTAAGTAATGCGAAGAGTACTAATTCTAACCCAAAATGAAGAGACTGTGATAGGTTATAGACGCTTGTTTATGCAATTTGGACTTAGCGATTTTAAGTCTTGCAATAATGTGGCAATTGCACGCAGATTTGTCTCTGAACAAGAATTTGATTTATGCATTATAAATGCACCATTAGTTGACGAGTTTGGTGATAATTTTGCATCCGAAATTTCATTTGATAGTTTGTGCCAGGTTATACTTGTTGTAAAGGAAGACAAACTTGAAGAAACACGATCACGTGTTGAAGATGCTGGTGTTCTTGCGATATCTAAACCATTTACAAAAGACGTAATGTGGAATGTGTTTAAAATTGCTTTAGCAAGTTACAATAAGATAGTACGATTAAAAAACAGCAATAAAGAATTGAAATTAGCTATTGAAGATATTAAAAGAACAGATAGGGCTAAGTATTGCCTTATTGAATTTGAAAAACTAACTGAGGAAGAGGCACATAAATATATTGAGCGCACCGCTATGAATAGACGAATCAATAAACGTATAGTTGTTGATGAGATACTAAAAAAATATATCAAACAATAAAAGATGGTACACAGCGTATGGAAAATAAAACAATTTTGATAACTGGTGCTTCGGGTGATATAGGGGCTGCAATAGCAGAGGCCTTTGCAGAGCCAGGTAATGAGTTGTATTTAAATTATTTTAAATCAGAAAATGATGCAATGTTGTTAAAAGACAGACTTATATCGAAAACACATGTTGATATATATAAGGCTGATATAAGAAATGTTGATCAAATTGATAAAATGGTAGAATACTTATTGCAAAGGTCAGGTAAAATTGATATAATAATAAATAACGCTGGTGTTTCATTGCTGGGTCTATTAACTGATCATACCTGCGAAGAAATACAACACATTCTTGATACAAATCTAACTGGTCTGATTAATCTTACACAGAAAGTGGTAAAACCAATGGTAAGCGCAAAAAAAGGCAAGATTATCAACATTAGTAGCATATGGGGTTTGGTGGGTGCATCTTGTGAGGCTGTTTATTCTGCTTCAAAAGCAGGAATTATTGGATTTACAAAAGCATTAGCAAAAGAATTAGGCCCATCTGGAATTACAGTTAATTGTGTGGCTCCTGGATTTATTAAAACCCGAATGAATTCGGAGATTGACGAAAACGCCAGAAGCACAATTATAGAAAATACACCGCTACGGCGAGAGGGAGTCCCAAAAGATATTGCAAATATGGTGTACTTCCTTGCGAGCGATAAATCCTCATTTATAACGGGGCAGACAATAGCTGTTGATGGTGGATTTGCAGTATAATAAAAAGCGCCCTTAGGAGCGCCTAATTAAATTTTTTTAAATGGAGTATATTGTTTATGAAAAGGAAATTAACTATTTCTATCGTCATGGCCATACTGGCCGTGCTGTTTGTCTCTTTGTTAGTTGCCTGTGTTCCAAAGGATGCGGATGCAGCAAAAGAAAAAATGCAAGAAAAGGGTTATGTTGCAGGAAGTAGTTTTTTGGATCTCTTGGTTATAGGTGACAGTTCAGTTGATGATGTCTTCTATGCAGTTAAGGATGGCGAGTATATATTTGTTATTTGGTTTGAAAACAAATCAGATGCAAAGGATTATGTGGAAACAGCCAAAGAACTTGTTACCAAATATTTAAAAGATGTAGACACAAGTGAGTTTGAATTTAAAAGATCTGGAAAAGTCGTATATTTTGGAACTGATGGTGCTGTAAAAGATTTTACAGCTCTTTAGAGCAAGTTATAGCTATATTTAATGAGTTTTGAGTGTTTTAGTAAAAACACTCAAAACGCTAAACAATTATATAGAAATTATGAACCAGATAGGGTTTTAAAATTCAATGAAGTTTACTCAATTGTTTTGTGCTGTTCCGAAAAATATAGGGTTTTCCATTGCACAATATTAAAACAGCGAGTGAAGCGAAAAAATATATTTGACTAAAGTTAGCATTAAAATCACTATTAGTGCTTAGTTAACTATGGAGCTAAAATAGTAACAACTACCATCTCTTAAAAGTATAAATTTCAAAATGTAAGAGGCATATATGAACTTACAAGACGCAAACGACGTACTAGCAAAAGAATATCATAGAGATAATTTAATATGTCTGTATAGAGATGTGTTATTCGAAGATTACAGAGATGATACTGCTGTTTATGATTATTCTTCAGATTCCTT
>JAIRKT010000046.1 GCA_031259965.1 Christensenellaceae bacterium
GTGCATTAACACAAACATACAAATTGCTACAGAAGTATTACGGCAAACACTGCAGAACAATCGAATGTTTGTACAAAAGGATATTATTAGAGTATGACAAAGTAGAGCTGCTATTAATTTCGAATACTAGGAAATTAATTTAGCCTACTTGATGAGATATTTATGTTTTTTTGCGTTAAGCAGTATAACATAAATGGAAAAAACATTAACTTGAGTTAGTAAAAAAACAAAAAGAATGTGTGTAGAAAATGTGAGTTATATACTTTATGGAACTTGCAAAACGCCGCACATATGCGGCGTTTTACAAGCAAAAAACCATGACTATAAAAGGAGATAAAAAGTATAAAGATTACCTGTTTTGATAATTGTAATTATCAACGGAATCTTGATATATTTTTGAATATTGGTCATTGACTGCGTGTGGGTTATATTCAATCCTTCCATAACCACCATGTGATGGCATTGGAATTTCTTTAGCATGTGAGAAAGTAGCTTTTAGCGCCTTCCCGCTTCCTGCATATTGTCTCTTTCTGGCTATGCCTAGTATAAGACTAGAGATGCAAAGAAGTAAACTAAAAATATAGAAAGTATTGCGAATAGGGAAGAGTGATATTACAGCTACCAATAGATAGTTGCTATCAAACCACGCCATTCTCATATAATCATAAACACCACGACGTTCGCTAGAGGGTATTAGTTCTATGAGAATAGTACTCGATGCGGCATCGTAGATTAAAGAAACATAGATAGGAGCTCCTAGAATTTCATCGCTTGCAATTGCTCCGTTTAAAGCATTAATAGTTCCTTGTAAAGACTCTCCGTTCAAAATGTTGGTAAGAGCTTCAGTAATAGCTTTATTGGTTGCGAGATCCCCTAGTAAATCAATTAAATTGAGTTCTACGCCCATAATTTCCTGTTGCATATCAAGTATAGCCCATTTTATAGGAGCATTTTTATTTTCCTCGCCTCGTCCTTCTCCAGTATAATTGTTAAAAGGTTGATAAGGATCAGCGCGGTCATCTAGCAAGAGATGTATTAAGACGGGAATTGTTAATCTGCCGCCATTAGCTAGATTGATAAGAGGACCATTAAAGTTGTTGTATGCATCATCATTTATGCTATTATATGAATTTTTGATAAGGTCCTTAACTTCTTTGTTTGCAAATTTTTCCGAAAGATATATATCTGGATCGCCTGAGAGACGTCCATTTTCTATATTCATTTCTATAAATCCAGCTAGCAACTCAGAATGAGTGTGAGCGCGCTCTGCCCAATCCTCTTCTAAATCCGAATAATAAATCGTTGACTGGGTAGCATCTGATAAGATAGGAGGGACATATTTATCGATAGCAAACCAAACGCCACTTGTTAGAAGGAAACTAAAAACAACTAGCACCGCGGTGCCAACGTATGCGCTTCTTGCGGTTTTTCGTCGTTTTGTTATCATTCCTGTAATTAGAGCAACTATCAAGTATAATAACCACATCAATGCTACGATCAAAAGTCCAGCATACACATATGGGAAATAACTTGTATTATCTGTGCCTGTTGCACTATCGCTAATGACAGTCATGCTTTGATAAACGGCGTAGGCCATTATAGCAGGAAACCCAATTAGATATGCTAATAATTTCACAAGGACCATGCCTTTACTTTTCTTCATTATTTTTGTCCTCCTTTCCCTATGATGGTTAATCTGGAGAAGACGCGCCTTTCTGCGTATGCAAACAAATAAGCCAGTATAATGCAAACTGGGACGAGCCCGCCATATTTAATTAATGTTCTGCGAATAGCAAGCCAAGGATAATATTTTGGCATATATTCGGCTTCAATATCAAGTTTAGCAAATAGTGTTTTAAGTTCACTGCTTGACATTGGTGTGTTGCCAGCATTGTCCATTGTGACTTGACCCACTGCATCGCCAATTAAGACAGATCCAATAAAAGCACCATGGCGTTCGCCCAGATACTTCGCATAAGCATAGTCTCTTAATTCAGTGTCATCTATGAAATAGAATATGGGATAGGTTGTAGGAGCTGTATAGAAAGACAAGGTAGCTAACAAATCATATAAAGTGTCTTCAGTTATAACCTGCCCATCTATTTCAATTTGTAGAGACTCTAATAAAGCAATAAAATCATCGTATGTCATCTGATCTTTTTTGAGCAAATCTAGTATTTGGTCATTTATTTCTTTACCTAAGAATGATTCACCTACTAAACTTAATATACCTATTATTGTTTTTTTCAATTGATTAAAGTCATAATCAGCAGCTAAATCTGAAGTAAGTTTATTAACCAAAGTAACAAGTTTTTCTTTTGTCACATAATAGTGTTTAGCCCACATCCAATATTCATCATATTTATTTTGTGATCCAGGTATTGATATTTTACCAGCGTCATCTTTAGCTGGTTCATCAGTTATAGGAGTATCCCCATATGCTCTTTGATAATCAGTTGTTTTTTTGTAGCGATCCCAAACCGAGTTTGCTTTTTCTAAATCAGCAAGAGCCTTTTCCAACTCGGCGTCTATGTCTCGCCCTTCGGCTTTAGCCTTTTCTTTTGTATCGTTGTACAGAGTTAATATATAACGTGCTTGATTAAATCCAAACACATAACTATCAGCATAAAGACCATTCATGCTATATGTGGCACCTGGGGCTTCGGTAGCACCAAAGTTATAATGAGGTCTACCTTCATACCCATCAAGGAAAATAGCGGATGTAATATCACTAGTAGTTGGTGTTCTATCGAAATTTCCGCCTTCAGTACCGCCTGTAGAACCTTTTAAGTTATATGTGCTAGAAAACTTGCTACTGGCACTAGAATTGCTAGAAGCTAATGACGCAAAATTCATGACCTGGAGCTCATATCTCTTAAATTCATAGTTATAATCTTTCACGCCTTCAGTTGTTGCATTATACTTTTCTTCTAGTTTTTCGAAATCACTCTTAATACCGATTTCCATATACATGATAGGTCCAACAATGCTGGCAGCAGCTATGATTGTTACTATAAGTGCCCGTATATAAAATTCTTTTTTCCGCAGAAGTAGCCCTACTACTATCTGAACCGCTACCATTATTAAGAAGCATTTATAGATTATATCGTATGCTGTCATTGCAGTAGCGGCAGTTACTCCATATCCACCCAATGCGCCAGCATCGGCTTTTAATCGGTATAGGAGTAACGGAAAGCCAATTGCATAAACGGCCACTTTGAGAACGCGCCATGCAACTAATTTTGCCTTAATAACATTAAGGTTGTTGCTCATTATATATTTTTCTCCTTGATTATAGTTCAGCCTCTAAACGGCATATTATATATTTTAATATATAGTTTGTAATATGTCAATATTGAATTTAAACTTGACACAAAAAGAAGTTGTTTTTTTCACAAAATCCATTCATAATATAGGTTTTTAATCTAAATCCGGATTTTTTTGATAAACTTATGAGATTTTAGAGCATATTAATAGTTTGAACAAAAAAGATAATTTTATTTTGACAAATTTGGATATTTAACATTCATTAAACAAAGGCCGTTGGCGGGCAATAATTTTATGTTGATAACGCGCCTGCCCTCTGTTAGCATTCTCTCAACATCTAATAAAGTGATTTTTCCAGTTGCAGCGGCTATTAGATAACTCACGATGAAACGTACCATTTTATACAAAAACCCATTACCAGTTATTTCAAAAAACACATCCTCATTTTCATTAATAAAATTAATATTGGTTATTTCTCTAATTGTAGATTTATTTTTCAACTGTCCTGCGGAAAATGCTCTAAAGTCATGTATTCCCAAAAAAAGTTTTAAGGCCGCCCTCAAGATGTCAAAATCAAGTGAAGATTTAACTCTTTCTGCATATCTAATTTTGAGAGGTTTTAATTTATCAGAGATGTAGATAGAGTATTTGTATGTTTTGGTTTTAGCAGAATACTGGGCATGAAAATCATTAGAAACCATTTCACAACTCTTAAGTTTTATGTCATCTGGCAACAGACTATTAACCGAACAGAGCAGACGCTGGACATTAATCGTGTCGTTAAATGGAATATCAAAATGGGCTACCTGTCCTAAAGCATGAACTCCTGCATCCGTCCGTCCGCTCCCAACAATGGTAATTTTGATATTACAAAAAACAGATAAGGCATTTTCAATTTTTTCTTGTACAGAAATTGCATTTTTCTGCCTTTGCCACCCTGCATAGTTAGTACCATCATATTCTATTGTAAGACGATAGCGCATAGTATCACCTGGAAGTATCATAATTAAACAATCATTTTAATATCAGTATTTTGAGCATCCTCGCAGTTTTAAATCACAGACATCCACTTTTTGAAGGAGCCTTTTCGTTAAAAAGCATTTCGTTAGTTATCTGGCCAGTTTTGGCAGTGGAATATGTTCACTTAAGGCTTTTAGCTTTCTACCTATAATAGAGGTTTCACATGAAAAACAAGCTTTTTTGAATATCAGTTCGTTATTTAGAAAAGAAATCCAAAATAATAGGGAAAAACATTGGGATTGTAATTACAAGAATTAAATAAATTGTAGTTATAAAGAGTGCTATGAGATCTCTTTTTTTGCATTTTAATTCTTTTAGTTTTGTGCGATTTTGAGTTGCGTTATAACACCTTGCATCCATTGCTAGAGCCAGTTCATCTGCACGTCTAAAGGCTGAGACAAATAATGGTATTAAAACTGGCAAATAAGCTTTTATTCTCTTAACTAATCCGCCTGTATCAAATGAAGCGCCGCGTGCTTTTTGCGCCATTATGATTTTATCTATTTCTTCTATCAAAATGGGAATAAATCGAAGTGTTATACTCATCGTTATTGCAATGTCATGAACTGGCACTTTGATTAGTTTTAGAGGCTTCATAATACTTTCCAAACCATCTGTTATGCCCATAGGTGTTGTAGTGAAAGTTAACATAGATGTTCCTGCCACCAAAAGCAATAACCTTAACGCAAGTTTAGCGGCAATTTTAAGTCCACCATCAGTTATCACTAGAAATCCCCATGACCAAAGGACATTATCAACTTTGTTGAAAAATATATTTAGCAAGGACGTAAACATTATTATAAACAAGATACCCTTTATGCTTTTCATAACTTTAATTAAAGAGACTTTGGATAGAAGAATTGTACTTAGCAAAAAGAGCGCAACAGGAATGTATGAAATAAAACTATTTACTAGAAAGACACCTACCACATATACAACGACTAAAATTAATTTAATTCGTGAGTCCAATTTATGAATCACTGAATCCGCTGGATAATATTGTCCAAATGCTATGTCCCTCATTTCGAACCTTCCATTCTATCGCAAATATTAGTCAAAAGCTCATTAATGTTAAGGGGCGTGCCTATTTCAAATCCACGAGCGCGTAGCAGGGTTGAAATGTTAACAGAATGTGGAAGCTTTAGTCCAGTTTCCTTAAACATCGAAATGTCAGAAAATAATGCGCGTGGGTGTGAATCTTTAATAATTTTTCCATTATCCATAACTAACACCCTGTCCGCATATTCGGCGATTTCATCCATATTATGACTTATCATAATAACCGTTTTTATACTATCACCCTTAAGACTTCTTATTAAATCTAGCATTTCGCGCTTACCAGCTGGGTCTAACCCAGCAGTGGGTTCGTCTAAAACCAGTATTTTGGGCTTACTCGCGAGAACACCAGCTATTGCGACACGGCGCTTTTCGCCTCCAGATAATTCAAAAGGGGATCTATCTCGCACATCGTCAAAATTAAGTCCCACTAATCGTAGTGCCTCTTCAGCGGCCTCTTCAGCGGCTTTTTGAGAGAATCCAAAATTCAGAGGGCCAAAGCAAACATCCTTAAATACTGTATCCGCAAATAATTGATATTCTGGGTATTGAAAAAGCATGCCGACCAGTGATCTTAGTTTTTTTAGATTAGGGCGCTTTGAGGTTAAATCAATGTCACAAACTGTTATATTGCCTTTTGTTGTACGAATTAGACCATTTAAGTGTTGTATTAAGGTTGATTTTCCAGATCCTGTAGAGCCTATGATTCCCATTGTTTCGCCTTCTGCGATTTCAAAAGAGATATTATCTAATGCTACCTTTTCAAATGGAGTTTTAGGAGAATATATAAAAGAAAGGTTAGTTACTTTAATTGACATAAGGCCTCCACTAGGGATTCATCAGTCAGCACGACAGGTATGTCATAGCCCAGGCCTCTCAATTTTAAGGAGGTTTCTGTAGCTGTTGGAAATTCAAGTCCTGTGTTTTTAATTATGTCAATCTGCTCAAATACTTCAAGGGGGGAACCTTTCGTCGCAATGCACCCAGAATCTAAAACAACTATTTCATCAACGTCAACGGCTTCATCCATGTAGTGCGTTATTAAAACAACAGTGATATTTTTTTCTTTATTAAGTTTGCGTGCCGTATCCATTACTTCACTTCTGCCACGAGGATCAAGCATTGCAGTTGCTTCATCAAGTATTAATACCTCAGGTGACATCGCTAAGACAGCAGCTATCGCAACACGTTGTTTCTGACCTCCAGACAATTTTTGAGTAGCTCGCATGCGGTGTTCATACATGCCAACCGTTTTTAGTGCCCAATCCACACGCTTTCGTATTTCTTCACGTGGAATCCCTAGATTTTCAGGTCCAAACGCTAAATCATCTTCTATTATGGTTGCAACCATTTGATTATCTGGATTTTGAAAAACCATACCAACCTTGCTTCTAATATCAAAGGCTCGCTCCTCGTTAGTCGTGTTTATCCCATCTACAAATATTTCACCGCTGTCTGGAAGGAGTGATGCGTTAAGTAATTTAGCAAGAGTTGATTTACCGCTGCCGTTTCGTCCTAATATCGCAACGAAACTTCCACGTTTTATATTAAGTGTAAGATGTGATATAGCATGTATTACAGAACTATCTTTCTGATATGTAACGCTAACATCATTTATTTCAATTATATTATCCAATTTTTAATCCATATGAATTTGAATTTATAGTGTTACAAAGGAACAAAATCCAAAAGACTGGTAAAAAGCAATTTAGTGATATGTCCTTTCTTGTAGATTATAGCAGACTAAAAGCCGCAATAACCAGTAATTCTAGTTAATTTTCTAAATGATTAATAGATTTAACTAAGATGCTTTCTATGTCTTTTAGCGAGAATTTTCTAGCATAACTAGTATTGAACAAATTAACTGTTTTAGCAATCTTTTGTATTTCCGAACTAGGTATGTTAACTTCACCCAATGTAGTTGGCGCGCCTATTTGTTTAAAATAATTAGAAAGCGCAATTATGCCAGCTCGTGCTCTGCCTTCTTCGTCTAATGTGCTGCTCGAAATCCCAAAAATGTTACTAGCAAATTTTGCAAATTTAGGAATTGCGGATTTGTAAACATGCATTAGATAATTTGGATGAACAATAGCCAGTCCAGCGCCATGAGGGATATCATAGAACGCAGAAAGTGCATGTTCGATTTCGTGACTCATCCAATCCCCTTCTTTACCCAAAGAGATGAGTCCATTTATTGCAAGGGTTGAGCACCACATTAAATTACTTCTTGCTATATAATCATCGTGGTTTTTAAGTGCAACGTCTAAATTAGTAATCAAATTTTTCAAAATAGCCTCAGCTAAATCATCACTGAGGTTGGATTCATCTGGTTTAGAAAAATAGACCTCTAATATATGAGAAATTGCATCAATAGAACCATAAACCAACTGTTCTTTTGGAAGTGAATAGGTGTATTCTGGATCTAAGATAGAAAATTTTGGGAAAAGCAGAGGATGTCCGTAATGGAGTTTTAAATTGTTTTCAAAATCACTTATAACACCACCCGCATCCATTTCACTTCCAGTCCCAGCTAATGTCAGAATAGAAGCTAGGGGAATAGCATCATAACAATCCTCTTGATTAACTAGAAACGATTGCCAAAAATCACGGTCGGTTTTTGCACCAGCTGCTATGAATTTTGAACAATCTATTACACTCCCACCCCCTACTGCTAATATGAAATCCACATTGTTAGTTTTGCATATATCTATTCCTTGATAGACCTTTTCTTTTCTAGGATTAGGCATTATACCAGAGAGTTCATAAACGGTTTTGTTTGCTTTCGCAAGAGAAGATATAGCGGCATTATAAATACCATTTTTTTTGATACTTCCACCGCCATATGTGAGTAAAACGCGAGGCCCAACTTTTGAAAGCTCCGCTACAAGATTTGAAATCGAACCTTTTCCAAAATATATTTTTGTGGGGTTTTGAAAAACAAAATTATTCATTTTATAAATCCATCCTTTATGTTTTATTTATTTTTAATAGATAAACACCTGTAACTATGTCTTTATCCATGAAAAGTCAGGGGATTTTGGCTTAGCTAGTAGCATTTTGGCGAAGAGGCGTATATATTATACACAAGCATAGATTTTGGCCTTTTAAAGTGAAATTGTGAGGCTGTTTTATACTGTCGTTCTGCTTTAAAATGTGCATGCATTGTGAGACTCGCAATTTTATGATCTAGCAGGACCTAGCACGAAAACTTTTCAAATTTTAAACTGAAACTTCACAAATTATTAATTTCAATTTGATTGAATAGTGCCTAAATGTGCGGGAATTAGGAATTTATGTTAAATCAAACACAATTAACTTTGAGAGTTTAAATATTCCTTTACTTCTTCAATTGTGCCTATCAGGGCCTTTCTATATAGTTCGAGGGTTTGCTCATTGCGCTCGCCATTTCGAAGTTGGTTCATTAATTCAGTGCTTAATGGGAAAAGAGGTTCAAAGGCGAGATTGCCTACAACGCCTTTAATAGCATGAGCTGCGTCAGCGGCTGCAGGTAAATCGTTGGCATCAAGCGCACTTTCAAGTTCTGCGAATTTAGTATTTTCTAAGAACATTTTCAAAAGTCTTTTATAAAGTGTTACATTGTTGCGCACCCGCATCATAGCTGTAGTCATATCTATATAACTCATATGAAGCCTCCTAGTAATTTTTATTATAAACTGAGGAGCGTCTAGATAAATTAACGCATTCTATTACAATAAAATAATAACAATATATTTAAAAAAAATCAAGTAACTAGATTGTTTATTTTTCAGATATTTAAAAATCAACATGTTGCGCTAACAATAAAAGGTCAACTACTTAAAAAAGTTAACACCACGAGCAAACAAATTAAATTCCGCCTCCTCAGGTGCATTTTTTAATTTGCTTATTCGTTCGAACTGAGCTGTGCGTCCCAAAATTCTACCATCTCTTGATGACAAGCCCTCAACTGCATAATCTGCATTAGTTGGGTTATATGGAAATTGCATAGTAGGTGTAAGCGTGTAATCTGCAAACAGTGAAACGATCTGCCCATTTAAACTCAAATCTGTTATTTCGTCATTTGGAATCACTAATTTGCCAGGATTTAAGGATAATGGAATAGAGAATTCTTGTTTTAATTCAGCACCTTTCATCCAAGGAGATAAAACGGATGTTACTATACCAGTCGAAAGTGATAATTTACCATCGATAGATGGTGAGCTGTCGAATCTAATCTTAGAATCTGATTTTGTGTTGATGTTGCTCGCTTGGATTAATTTCAACTCTAACAATGCTCTAAATCCCTCACCTAATCCCAAAATCAAACCGCCATTTTCTAATAGCTTATTAACTGCGTTGATAATAATAGGATTCATGAAAAATTTGTAATATCTAGAGGTTTTTTCAAAGGCAGTGCAAAAAGGATTGCAAGCACTTAATGCTAATATTTGTGATTTAGATATATTCAAGGCACATTTTTTTAACAACTCGTAGTCAGTCAGCCTGTCAGTTATAGTTTCTTGCAAGGTAGTAGCACCAGCGCGATTGAATGCTTGGAATAATTGTGTGCTAGAAACAATGTCAACAGATGGAATAAACACAGAGGGCTTCAGGATGTTAACTGAAAAATCGAAATGTCGTGGGTTTTGATATAATGAAAATTCTGAAATCTGTAGTTTGGGGTTAATTTTAATTGGTAAAATCATGTCTGAAATATGCCCAAAGTCCAAATTGGAATTAAAACTTTTAATATTTTCACCATTATTAACAAAACCAAGATATTCATAATCAATTGATGCAAAATCGGACATGTTTTTTGCGGTAATTAAAAAGTCTCCAACTTCTGAGCCGAGTGCAGGAGTTGTGCTCTTTGCAAATGAAAAACCCGATCCATCTAGCAAAAGTGATTTTATGATAGTTGAAATCACATTGTCTTCGATTACTGTTGCTGCCGTTATATTGCCTCTTGCAACTCCGATATTAACAAGAGTATACAATTTAAGAAGGTATTTAAAGTCAGGCACAAAGTATTTATCACGATGGAGTGAAAGTCTATAAACCTTTTCTTTTTTGGGAAAAATTCGTGTTGTTGATATTTTGGAATTTCCAATAGCGGAAGCAATCATGGTAACCGAAATCTCAGCATCGTCTAGAATTGGTGTAAATTCTGCTGACAAAATTCTAATATCTAGTTGATTGACTACGTAGAAACATGCAAAAGCCACAGATGCAGGTGTATCAATTATGTTTTGTCTATTAGCAGGATAGAGGCAATGTAAAGAGACAGCGGTGTGTTTTAGTGATGAGCCTTGAGAAATTAATTTTGATACCGCTAAAACGGCTGCATTAATCGTTGCTATAAAAGGTTCGTCATTAAAAATCGCTGAAACGCTAGCAACCCCTAAAACTAGTGACCTGTTTTCTGAAAAATCAGATATATCATAACCTGCCACAAGAGGGGATATAGGATTTTTAACTCCTCCCATAGGTGCGAATAAAACGTTTCCACCAGCCATATAGTCGACTTTTGTGTTATTCTCGCGATTTAAATTTTTGAACTCATTTAAAATTGATTGTCTGATTTCTGACGTGCTCGCTACGATTGTTTGATGGCGCTCATCGTGTATTTTAGCAGTAGTTACACCTAGAGGTTTGTTTTTAAGAAGATCCAGTTTTAAATTCACATAGACCTTTCCTTTGCTCGATAGTTTGAATGTACAACCGCGAGAAATATTTCCAATTAGATTGGTTTCAATTCCTAAATTATGGGCCGTTTTTAAAAATAAATCCTGCCTACCTTTCTTTATAACTATGACAATATCATCAGTTGGATTACAAAGTTTACTTATAATTAGTTCATCGATTTTGAATCCAGTTATTTCAATTGCCGCGTTTAATTCTAACAGTTTTTCGAGAATTGATCTTCCATGACATACAGTCCGTAGCGCAGACTGAGCATGCGAATCAAATAGATCCTTAACAGCAAATGAGTGTGCACTATATGAAGTGCCTCCCTGAGACAGAGTGATAATTTTATCTCCAGGCATGGGTGACTGAATTTTGATTGTGTCAGTTTTTGCTATTCCAAACGCGCAAACAGTTTCAATTTTAGTTTTGTAATTATTATCTGAAATAGTGTGGAAGTCGGTTATAGAAAGACCTGTTTCATAAGCATAAACAGCAGATTCAGCATCAAATTTGCTATTTTCATCATCAATAGTTTTAGTGTTAGAATTTCTTATTATCCTGACTGCTGCTAGTGGCATAATATTTTCAACTGTTAGTTCCGCAGTTGAGGAATACAAGGCACAGGGGCGTGTGTCTTTGTTAAAAGATTTAATATTTGACTTAATACTATATAAATAGGGGTCGTCTTCTTTTTTAGGTGGCACTTTGAGAGTAGAAAATTCTTTTTTCTCAATCAAATCAAATCCACCCAGAAACGCTACACTTGAAAATATTATAGAATTTAAGGTAGTGACTGTGGTGTTTAATTCGCGCTCAGCGATGCGATATTGTCTAACAGCAGTAAATATATGAGGATTGCCAGAAATTATTTCTAAACACTCGATACTTTTATCGCAGATAGAATGACTCTGCCAATATTCGCATAACAATTTGAGCTCAAACAGGGAAAATACCTTTTTATTTAAGGAAGAATAATTTGTGAGCCCATCTACTTCTGCGTGTGAAAAATGAAGATTTAGATCATTTAAAGATTCTATCCAGTTGTTAGAGTGAAACCTGGTTCTGATATGCAGTTTATCAAAATTATTACAGCTTTTGTGGTTGTGCATAAAAACGAGTCCTTCAACTAACCTTCATCTACGCTAATAATTATATTATCATATTTAAACATGGTTAATACTATAGGATCCTCTCTATAGGCGGTCTGAATAATATTAGTAGCTATTTCAAGTGTTCGTTCAACGTTTATATCAGCACCAAACGCTTCTTTCTCAATTGAAATTTTTTCGTTTCTAAGTATTTTAATTCTAGAAACGTTTGACCCTGTGAAGGCATTTTTAGATATAACACTAATATTCGAATAAGTATCAAAAACTACCATGGTGAGTTGCAACATGGTTGTGCCCTCTAAAGCCTTAAACGCATATGGTGCGATAACGGTTATATTGTCACTTAAGTATAATGTAGTAGCACTGCCTCTGTAATTTAATAATACGTTTCCTAGAACAACTATCGTATCATGAGAAACAAACCAAGCGGTGCCTTCAAATGCATTCTTATTTACTTTTATTAATGTAGTATAATCACCGTTTAATGTGGACAAATATTCGCAGTCCTGAAAAGCGCTTTCACCTATTTCGTTTAAACCAGAAAAGTTGATGCTTGTTAAAGATTGTGAACCGTAGAATGCGTAATTTCCTATAGTAGTAACGGAAGATGCTAAATCATTTACAGTTGTTAGATGCTTATTTAAAGCAAATGCAAAATCACTGATTGCAATTACGTTGCCCTGTGATAAGGTTGATGGAATATCATATGTGCTATTATTGGGTTTTTTGCTTGCGGGATAGGCAAAAACAGCAAGGCCAAAAGCTGTTATTTCATACAAAACACCATCATCAACAAAGAAAGCCTGAGAAGTGTCCAATATGCCAAATGATTCTAAGTAGGATAATGCTTTGAATGCGCCTACGTCAATAGTTGTTATATTACTTCCAAAAAGCAAATTTTCAATTTTTAAAGGATAGTAAGCATTGGCAAATGCGCTGGCGTTGATTTTGTCAACTTTCAGATTATTATGGTATTCTGGGATTACCACAGTTTCAAATATAGTAATATTGTCAGGATTAAATCCAGTGACTTCATATGCATCAACCGCATATTGGTTATAAGTTAATCCAGGAGTGCCTTTTAAATAATCAATCCATTCAGCATAGAAGGAAACTTCACCCACTACGATAAAACCTGCGTCAAAATCGATTACAGAGGTTGCAAAATCTGAGCCCTCATGCCAACCTATAAATGTAAATTCATTGACGGCTGCATTAGTGTATACTGGAGGATCATAAGAGAGTCCGGACAAATTATACGTGCCACCAGAAGTTTGTATTGTTGAATTATAAGGAACATCTGATAGTTTAGCAATCTCAATATATGTATGTGTGTCAGTTTCTGGATCAACATAAGAAGAGGACTTAAAGATAACAGTGTATTTTATGATCTCAACTATAGCAGTGAAATGTGAATCTGTTTCTTTATCATAAAATTTCATAATTGGCAGAAGCTGTAGTTGAGCTGGAGAGATTTCTTCAGATTGACCATACTGAACCCATGCTACTATTTTGTATTGTGGATTTCCTCCAAAAGAAGGAATTTGGGCTATGTTTTGTCCATTAGAAACTGTACGTATGACAGGCTCTGTGTAGTCCAAAATACCAAGTGAGGAGTAATCAATAATTTCGCCGGTTCTAGTTGTTTGGGGATAATAAAATTCTACACTAAAAGGTTTTAGAGTATGAGAAGCCTCAAAAGTGAGATTTTCTGTTATAAGCAAATACTCAAAATTATATGGCATATTGTTTTTATACCAAATTGTAGTCCACTCTTTTTGAGGGTAGTCAGAAAGATTTGGAAAATCACTAGGTAATAGTTGTGTGTTATAGGCGATATTAGGCTTAGTTTCAGTTGTTTTGTTTAATCCTGTGCCATATACAAAGCTTACTATGTAGCGATTGACTGTATATCTAGCATAAAAATCGTAATTTTGTTTTATACCACTATTAAGAACTTGTATTGCTTGCTCAGTAGTGGAAAAAACACCAATGGTTCTATACTGCCAAACACCCGCATAACCTTTTCTGCCATCCGTTAGATCATAAGATGAAACAACAGGCGCATTTGCTATATGCGAATCGTAATCCACATTAAACGAATCTCGCAAGGCATAATCACTAGAATAATTTAAATTTTCAAAATTAAAATTGGGAGCTAATGTTAGTTTAGGCATGTAAAAATTTAATGTATAAGTAATTCCTGTGTATTCAGCAACAACAGTCATATTAGTACGTATGTTTGTCCATACAGGATTTAGAGATGTAGCTTGATCACGCCATATATAACTTTTACCAGCAATCGAAGCATCAGGAATTTGACTGGTTTCAAAAGTGCTTCCATATGAGACTGTAAATTCTACAATACCAGCGAGGTTAGAAGAGCTTTTGTAACCATCTGCATATAGAGAAATTTTAAATTTTATGTCCTCATAAACAGCATAAAAGGTTTTATTTAAAGATGCAATGAGAAAAGAACCTGCTGAATGAATGTCATTTGTGTCAGAGTCTCGCCATCCAACAAACAATTTACCATCTTGATTTAAACCATTTGCAAGTGTATAACTCTCTCCCTCTGGGATGCTAAAAGTTTCATCGAGATTAGCATCGTAATCTATAAAACGAATTGCGCGCTTTGTAGCGTTAACCCATTTAGCATATAGTGTGTGCTCGTATAGTGTGGGGTATGGCAATTCAATTTTTGTACCAGAGAGATCTGATGATTTATACCATCCTGAAAATTCATATCCTTCTCGAACAGGGGATGGTAGCGTTTGAAGAGATGCATCGGTTAAAGATAGCACAGACAATATATTTACTAAGGGGCCGTCCTCCTCAGACGCAGATTGAAAAAAGCCGAGCCCTGCGTCAAATGTTATTTTAACCGGATCTCCATCTCCTAGTGGCAATATATTAATGGTTACAGAGAGTGTAAGTCCATCTGCAGTTATGGTTATACCGTGTGTGCCAACAACATTAAGACGCGCCATATGATCGTCTGATAACATTGAAGGTTCCAACGTGTAATATTCTTTAATTTCGCCATCCGCCCCCACTTTTTTGAAGCGAATATGACTTAAATCAACATTACCTATAGTAAAAGTGATAGCACCCTCATTTTCAAGTAGTAGATGCTCCTGAGTTTCTTTTTTGGTTGTGCCACATGCAGTAAATATTATCGCCAACAAGATTACAACTATAAAAAGAAGTGATAATTTTATTTGTTTAATCATTTTTACACCTTCAAAAACTAGCAAACAATCAATGCCGTAGTGCGGATATTACTGTATGTTTAGAACATATTAGAAACTCAACTTTTGAATTTAAATGCTATATTAAAAACAAACAACTATGCTATATAAATATACCACTTTTAGCATAAAAAGTCAATAAATTTTAAAAAATATAAAAAGAGTTAGTTTAAGTTAATCAAGTAGTTAGTCAAAAAGGTGAAATCTCTAGAGCAAATAAAGTTAGTGCTTGTTTTTTTTTAATAAAAATTACAACCAAAAACTGGTATGCACCTAAAAAGCGTTCCGTCAAGGAATGTGTAATTGAAGTAAAGTTGTTTTGTTTTTTGTTCAAAAATCCAAACAAAAGGAATTTGTAACACATATAAGAAAACAATAGTTTTGGAGTGATTCATAGTAATAAAAGGTTTGAGCGTTGATGGTTGCAAGCATAGGTTTGTCTTTTGCCTGTAGCAGGTTTAAATGCTATGCAATAATTCTAAAGGATTTAAGAGAAACTTAAAGTATTCTCTTACGATATTTTGAAAATTAAGGGATTTATAAGCAGGAATTGGACGCAACTTGTATGGAGTCAAATAAAAACAAAGTTGTTAGATAAACACACTCGCTTTTTAAATAGATTAAAAACCGATCAAGCGAGAAAATATAATTTGTAGTTTTTGCAATCAAATTTATAGTTTTTTTAACGTTATTTCACCAGAGCGCAAATTGATAAGTTCATTAGAAATGTTTTTTACTATCAGAGTGCCCATTTCGTCAACATCTATTGCTTCTGCTTCATAAGAAATTGTAGGTGTAATTACTTTAATAGTTTCACCTATAAATCCTAAACGTTTTTTATATTCAACTATTGTTTTGTCAAAGGCGAGGCCAAAATTTTCATCTAAAACTGAATTAATTAGAAGTGCCAATAATTTATTTCTTGCTAGTCCAAGCGGGATATTTGGTGATATGGATGTTGCGATTGTTTCTAATTCTGGAGGGAAATTGCTAGTTGAAACATTTATTCCAATTCCTAATACAATCCATTCGATTTCTCCATTTTCGAGATTAGTTATAGCTTCAGTGGAAATTCCTCCAACTTTTTTTCTGTCTATTAATATGTCATTAACCCATTTGATTGTTGGAATTTTGTCGGATATTTTTTCAATCGCCTCACATGCCACAACGGCGGCATTCATTGTAATAGAGGCGGGGTTAATTCGTTTATACAAGTCATTTTTTAAAACAAAACTTATGTAAACTCCAGTGCCTTTTGGTGAATAAAAAGCATGTCCATTTCTTCCGCACCCTTTAGTTTGCTCGTCTGCAGTTATTACAATGCCGTGCCCTCCACCTTGTAGCGCCTTTTCTTTAGCAATCTTGTTTGTAGAATCTGTAGTTTTTAAAACGCAAATGTTTTGGGCGTCTATTGCCCTTGCAAGATGCTGTGAAATCCCCTGAAGAGATATAATATTGCTATCTAATCCGAGTTGATATCCTTTTTTTGAGCTTTCAATTTTATGCCCTTCTGCATTTAATTTGTTTATGATCTTCCAAATTGCCGTGCGCGATATTTCTAATTTTTTCGCTAAATAACTCCCAGATAATGGGGTGTGGCGATCTTTTTCTAATAATTCAAGGACTTTTAATTCGTTACTATTCATGTTGTTTTCTCTCAATGTTTGATGTGTTTAGCAAAAAGGACTGCATTTTATTTTTGGGTGACATGCCATACTTTTTTTTGTACATGCGTGAAAAATATAGGCTATCATTAAACCCAGACATGTGCGCAATTTCATTTAATTTATGTTTGTTCGATTGGACTGATAACAAGAGTCGATTTGCACTTTCTAGTCGTATTTTAAGCAGAAATTGAATTGGTGATATGCCCAACTCTTTTTTGAATAATTTTCTCAAATATTCTGGATTTAGCGGTATATCCTTCATGCAAGCGATAATATTAAAATTTTCATCAGTGAAGTTCTCCAGTAATTTATTGCGCAAAAGTACTACATATTCAGAATGTTGATTTTCTTCTATTCCACTTACTATTAAGTTTAATATGAGGTCTAAATAGTTCTGAATTATAATTGCGCGATTTTTAATATCTGCCACGTGGCACATCTGTAACCTTTTTGCGAGAGTTCTTATAAATCCATCTTTGTCTGCAATCTTAAAAGGCATTTTAAGTGCAGTATCCCAATTAGATATAACGAGATGAATATTTTTAAATCCTCCGTCTGAAATATTAGTATGCAATACAAGAGGTGGAATTATAACTATCTCATTTTGCAGATAAGTTATAGTAGAACCATCGGAAAAATTTAATTGACCACTACCATGCGTGCAGCAGATTATTTCCCAATCAATATGTTTATGAAAAGGAATTAACAAAGTTTTTGGTTGTTTAGCAATATATAATAAAGTTGCCATTTTAACCTGCCTTTATATAATTATAATAATTTCCAGATGCTTTTTACAAAGCGGACTAAGAATTTTGCACATGCAAGCGCTGTCTGAAGAAAAACTTTTAGAATAATTGTTCGTATTAAACTCCCAATTTCTAATTACAATTTACGAATTACAATTTTATACAGATTAAAAAATAATCAATATGCAAACAATAGTATAATTAAAAATAGATACAAACTGTAATCATTAGAAATATTAACATGATTATTGTTAGACCAATGTAAATCTATTATACAACAAGGATTATCTTGTTTGAATCTTGTTTTTAAATAACTCTAAAATTGAAATAGGATGATTTAAATAACAAAAAACTATTTGTAGCTGTGTTGCTAAGTAAATACTAGTTAAAAGATATTCGGTTATTGAAATAACTAATGTATTAACAATATAGAACCGCATCATCAACAAAATAATTTTGTGTGCAGACTTAAGATTTTAATTTTTTTTTGCAAACCCAGCGAGTTACATGTAAGCTATTTTATGATTTTAATTATAATAGAATCTGACTAACCGAAATGGCATGTGTACTCATTTTTATTTAGCTGCTTTAACTGCAAGCAGTTTAATCTTGCTAGACTCTATATTCTCTTTCACAAAAATTCAAAGCTAAAGCCTTGACTGGTATTAAAATAACTATATTCTACACCATTATCTCTGTACAAGTGAATTGCTCCTCTAAATCCTGTGCCAGACGCTACAATCATATTCGTTATAAATAAAACATTTGAAATTGTTATATTGCGAAGTTGTGATTTTACACCACTTCGTACAAAAGCATATGGATCAAGACTTTCAGGAAGTCTCCCTGGGTTAAATATTTCAATCATTGTTGGGTCAATGTAAATTTCATGATTCAACACAGCTTCAGAATATTTTGCATGTGCAAATGAATTAATTACAATTCCTCTTATTGCATCAATCGTCACTTATGGCACATCTTCCCTTGCGGCATTGCCATTAAATACTGCACGCCAATGAATATTCTTTTTTATAAACCACTGTACTAATATTTTACAACATAATTGCAATTAAGTCAAACACACATTAAAGACAAGGTTTAATTAAAAAATAATGGATTTATTTGTTGATGATGCTCAGTAAAAAATTCCCTATTTAGAAAATTTAAATCAAAATACTTCCATTTTAACTGACAAAACCAACATTTATATGCATTTTCGGCTAATATTAAATATTTTGACTTTAAGATTAATTTTGATTTCTAGTTTACTACTATTGTTTGTAGATAATAGAGGCTAACATACTTAAAATAATTTTTTCAACAAATCATTTACACAAAAAACGGAGTATATCCATATAAAAACTAAAAAACCATGATTTTTAGGTTGTTAAAAGCTAGAATTATAGGGTTTAGCACAAACTACACTACATTATTCACCATTCCTTTCGATAGAATTAACGGAATAAGACAAGAAAAAAATGTCAAGGTTGAACCGTTATTATTTGTCTTTAATAATGAAGTATGGTATGATTAAGTTATGGAAAATCAAAACTTGGAATGGAAAGAAGTTTGGAAAGACGACTGTCTTAAAACGCTTTGTGCGTTCGCGAATACCTCAGGCGGAACAATGGAAATTGGGCGTAATGACAAAGGTGTGATTGTTGGTGTTAATGACGCCAAAAAATTATTAGAAGATTTGCCGAACAAGATTATGCAGATTTTAGGTATTGTAGCCGAAATCAAATTCATAGATAAAATTATCTCAATAACTGTTCCGTCTTATGCAACTCCAATTTCATACCACGGCAAATTTTATAAACGGGTTGGTTCTACTACCCAAGAAATAAATAACAATGCTTTAATCGAATTTCTGTTGAACAAACAAGGTAAATATTGGGATGGAATTATTGTTCGAAATGCGACAATTGATGACATTGATATTGTTGCTATTGGAAAGTTTAAACAGCAAGCGAAAATTCCAAATCGTGTGCCTGTGGAAATGCTTTCGCCAAAGGTGTCTACCGAAGAACTGATAGATAAATTAGAATTGACGGATAGTAAAGGTGATATAACAAATGCAGGTGTTTTATTATTTGCCAATAATCCCGAAAAATATGTAGTTGGCAGTTATGTAAAATTGGGGGCATTCACGGAACACGAAGGTTTGCTTTTTCAAGATGAATTTCACGGGGCTTTGATTTTAATGCCTGATGAAATTGTTAAAACGATATTTTATAAATATTTCAAGGTTCTTGTATCATTTGACGGCATAACACGGGTGGAAACGGAAGCCGTTCCAAAGGAAGCCTTGCGTGAAGCGATTATGAACGCAATTATTCATAAAGATTATACAACGGGCAATCCAATACAAATTAAAATCTATGAAGATAAGATTATAATATTCAATGACGGTAGATTGCCTGAAAATTGGACAATAGAAAAGTTGTTGTTGGCGCATAAATCACAAGCACGCAATCCGCAAATTGCGATGACTTTCTTTCGTGCTGGTTTTATTGAACGCTTTGGGCGTGGAATAGAACAAATGAATAACATATGCGATGAACGTAAATGCCCACGCCCCAAATTTTCTGCGAGTGGCAATGATTTTGAAGTTCAATTTGACTTTTGCGATAAATACAAACAATTATTGCATAGCGACAAAAACGATTTCGGCACGATAAATGGCACGATAAATGGCACGATAAATGCAGAGCAGAAACAAATATTAGATTTTTTGATTAAAAACCCAAAAGCTACTAACCCCGAAATTACAAAACAAACAAATATACCTATGCGAACCGTTGCCCGAATTAAAAAAGAATTAGTAAACAATGGCATACTCAAGCGAATTGGCAGTAATAAAACGGGGCATTTTGACTTTTGCGATAAATACAAACAATTATTGCATAACGACGAAAACGATTTTGGCACGATAAACGGCACGATAAACGGCACGATAAATGGCATGATAAATGGCACGATAAATGCAGAGCAGAAACAAATATTAGATTTTTTGATTAAAAACCCAAAAGCTACTAACCCCGAAATTACAAAACAAACAAATATATCTATGCGAACCGTTGCCCGAATTAAAAAAGAATTAGTAAACAATGGCATACTCAAGCGAATTGGCAGTAATAAAACGGGACATTGGGAAATTGTAAAATAATTCTACTTTGCTTATTAGACATAAAAGTCACAAATTTCGCATAAAAACTTATGCAATCTATTTTCCGGGTGGTTTTCAGCCCCAATTTTTACATTAAAACGGACATGTTTAATTGAGCAACGGTTGATGCATTATATTCGCAACAGGTGAAATAGTGGGCAATATCTTTACAAAAAAACGCCAAAAATTCACTTCATTGATATGAATGATTATGTTGCCAAAAGTATTTTCTGTTTTTTGTGTAAATTTTGTATATCAGAAAATAGTATAATTCCCGACAAATTGAGTCAAACAAGCGGCACTTTAAGTCTAAAAACAAAAAG
>JAIRKT010000094.1 GCA_031259965.1 Christensenellaceae bacterium
TTATTCCAAGTTGTATTTCAAATAACTCATCCATTACAAAATGCTCACTCAGCAAGGTGTTAAAATCATTGACAGTGTGATCGTCTGGAAATCCAGAAGTCATGCCTATGAAAAATTGATAGGCTAAATTAACTTTAATATGGTCAATAATATTTAAAGGGTTGGGATGTGACCAAACCGCATACCTTGTCATAAAAAAAAACAGTTTTTATAACTCTGGACAGAAAATCCACGCAAATTGGATGTAAGCAGATTCAGTTATTGACAACATGCTAAAAAAACTGTATAATAAAGCAATTGAAATTTAAGAAATCTTTTTTTAATACAAATGAGATTTCAGAATGTATTTATAATTTTCTAATAACAGTTGTAAATACGAAAAATTTCCAAGAAAATCATTTTCAAAATAATCAGATTTTATTAACTTATCTAGATATTTACACAAAAATTTGAAAACTTCCGAAAAAGGTCGAGAATTATGGATTTATTTATTACACAAAAATTAAAAAATTTCCTTCCTTTTTTTAATTAGTTTCACTATTTTTCTTTGAGTTTTGTTAGTGTGCAAAATTGGTCTTTATTGTTTTCATTGTTGAGCTTTAACAGGTATATCTGTAAGTCAAGCATCATTCTCTTGCAAATCAACTGGAAAAGCAAAGAGGACAAAAAAAATTTCTGAAATAAACGCCTATACACGCCGGTGATGAAACCCCTTGAATTTATTATTGATTTCTATGTGAGGCAAACAAGTGGATAAAATGGATGGAAAATCTACAGATTTCACGCAAACGAATATAGAGCAGCTTAAAACGCTGTTCCCCGAAGTCTTTATTGAGGGAAAAATAGATTTTGAACGACTACGCGAAGTTTTTGGGGAACATGTAGATGAGCGTGCGGAGAGTTATACCTGGAAATGGAAAGGCAAACAAGAAGCGATTAAGATTGCACGAAAACCGAGCATGGGGACACTGCGTCCCTGCGTTGAAGAGAGCAAAGATTGGGAGGTGACTGAGAACCTCTACATAGAGGGTGACAATTTAGAAGTACTTAAGCTTTTGCAGTCCGCTTATCTTAATTCAATTAAAATGATGTACATAGATCCGCCGTATAACACGGGCAATGATTTTGTGTATGAGGACGATTTTGTGGATAGTCTAGGACATTATAAGGAAATTACGAGTCAAGCATTAAAAACAAATCCAGAAACCGCAGGGCGCTATCATACAAACTGGCTAAATATGATGTACCCTAGGTTGAAGCTAGCGAGAAATTTACTAAAAAAAGAAGGTCTCATTTTTATTGCAATAGATGAGCATGAAATTTCCAATCTCCGGAAGCTTTGTGATGAAATTTTTGGAGAAGAATGTTTTATTGCACAAATTTCGTTATTGTGCAATCCTAAAGGCCGATCGCAAGATATGTATGTTGCCACGTGCCATGAATACATTTTATGTTATTCTAAGAGTATTTTACCCAAGGGTGCGGTATCAATAGAAAAAACAGATGATGATATAAAAAATGATTATCCACTTGAAGATAAAAACGGACGCTATCGAGAATTAGAATTAAGAAATACGCATCGAGAATTTGGAAGGCATAATCGACCCAATTTGTTTTATCCATTTTATGTCGCGGAGAATGGCATAGTATCTTTGACGCAAACTGAAAACTGGACTCCAGTTTATCCTATTTGGGAGGATGGCTTTAATGGCTGCTGGACATGGGGGCAAGATAATGCCATCGAAAACATTAATTTGCTTTCTTCTAAAAAGGTCAATGGTGGTTGGAAAATTTATCGCAAATCATATGCAATGCAAGATGGTGAAATCGCAAAAAAACAAGTAAAATCGATTTGGACTGAAAAAGAATATTATACAGAAAAAGGACAAGCAACCTTTAATGCCTTATTTGGTACTAAAGAAAAAATATTTCAATCACCCAAATCTGTTGATTTAATTAAAGTCCTTATTAAAATGTCACAAGCAAAAAGAGGAGACATTGTTTTAGACTTCTTTTCTGGTTCAGCAACCACAGCACATGCGGTCATGCAATTAAATGCTATGGATGGTTTTAAGCTGAGTTTTATTATGGTTCAACTTCCTGAACAAACAGAGGATGGAAGCGAGGCGTATAAGGCAGGATATAAAAATATTTGTGAAATTGGAAAAGAACGTATTCGCAGAGCTGGCGAGAAGATCAAGGCCAGTGTGGCAATGACATCAACAGACTTAGATACTGGTTTTAAAGTCTTTAAACTCGATTCAAGCAATCTTAAGATGTGGGACAATTCGCCGTCTAGCAACGAAGCAGAAGTTGCTATGAGAATACAAGAAAGCATCCTCTATCTTGTGGAAGACCGTAGGGATATTGACGTCGTATATGAAATCATGCTCAAATTTGGGCTGCCCCTCACATTACCAGTCAAAGAAGTTACCGTCAAAGGCACTACGGCATACATTATATCAAACCTCGCTTATAACGTCCTTGTTTGCTTACAACCACGTATTACCTTAGAATCGGTTGAAGCGATGTTGATCGATCTGCCTATGATAGGGACATTTATATTTGCGGACAAATGCTTTACGGATGCCAACGCGCTTATCAACACGCAGGAGATTCTAAAAAAATCCGAACGTAAAATGAAGTTATTTTAATTTTGGAATATAGAATTGGCTATTATGTCGGCGAAACAATCGACATAAAGGCAAAAGCAAAAAAAAAAGAAGTTGATTATACAGAACAATATACCAGTATTATCACAAAATCGCAAGAGAATGCTTTAATAGTATCTAAGGCGCTGAAATGTTTCGTTTGCCTGGTTTATGAATAATATTGGAATCGTTAACGATGCGGCAACGCTTTTAGTTTCTGTCGCTAAATTCTGGACAGGCAGTCAAATTAATCAATTTTAACGAAACATGAAAGCTAAATGATTCTAAGCAGCATGGCAAGGGTAAACATATTAATAGTTTAATGTGTATAAGTGTGCTAAAAAGAAATGGCATAATACGTTCAAAAAACGCAGGGGGAAGCAATCACTCGCTGTCGTGTCATCACAAGTTACAATCGTTTATGGAACTTGTTTGTATGGGTGGTGAAATACTTTGACAGGTCCGCTACAACAAAATTCAAAGACAAAAAACTATAAATGGAAAGTTTTTAAGAGCAGAGATTATGATTCTGTAGAAAAACTATGAGAAAATTAGTACAGTGTTTTTTGGAATTAAAAATAATGTGGATATTTGAAAAAACAATTTAAATAGACTTACGCTCACACTCATGAAACCGATAGGGTGTTTGCCGCATTTTTATGAGGTTACCTATGAAACTTAAATTTAAGCGACAACAATTTCAAGATGACGCAGTAAAAAGCGTAACGGATTTGTTTTTAGGACAGGACGGAAAACAATCTAGCTTTTCGATTGCAAAACTGCATTTAGAGGATTACGCTAGCGGTGTGCTTTTAGGATATGGTAACAGGCTTAGTTTGCCTTTAGAGTTAATACTAACAAACATGTGGGCTGTACAGGAGCGCAATCTTTTGCCTTTATCTGAATTAGACAGCACCAGCGGACATGGTCCACTGCGCTTTAATATTGAAATGGAAACTGGCACAGGTAAAACGTTTGTTTATATCAAAACCATTTACGAGTTGTATCGACTGTACGGATTTTCAAAGTTTGTGATTCTTGTACCATCCGTTGCGATTCGTGAAGGTGTATATAAAAGTTTTCAAATCACTTACGATTATTTTACTGAAGAATACGATGGTGTTAAACTAAATTATTTTATCTATAATTCTAAACGTTGTCAAGACGTACGAGATTATGCTTTATCTCCGAATTTAGAGGTTATGATAGTCAATATTGACGCAATCAAAAAGGACGAAAATCTCTTTAATCAAGAAAGCGACAAGATGGATAAATCGGCTCGAGAATATTTGGCAGAGTGTCGTCCCATCCTAATTATTGACGAGCCACAGAGTGTGGACGGAACAGCAAAATCACGCGATGCAATTAACAGACTGTCCCCATTATGTGAGCTGCGCTATTCGGCTACACACAAAGAAAAAGTCAATACGATTTATCGCCTCACACCAGTAGACGCTTACCAAATGGGGATCGTCAAACAAATCTGCGTTGCCAACGGCAACGTAATTGATGATTATAACAAGCCATACATAAAACTAATAGAAACAGGCGTCGAAAATGGTGGCCGGATATTTGCTCGTCTGGAACTGGATTTCAAGAAAAAAGACGGACTGATTAAACGAGACACACTTAAGGTTTATACAAACGACATTTTAGAGAGCAAGACTGGACGCGATATATATTCCAGTTATCAGGTGTCAAGTATCAACGCCATGGAAGGTGCAGAAGAAATCGAGTTTGCCAATACTGAGCGACTTGTATTAGGCGCGGCATTTGGTGTGATTGATGAAATTTTAATGAAGCGCGAACAAATCCAGCGCACGATCGAAACGCACTTCAATACTGAGCTGCGAATACTCGATAAAGGCATTAAAGTTCTATCCTTGTTCTTTATTGATGAGGTTGCAAAATACCGTGATTATGGTAAAGCTGATTTGAAAGGCATTTACGCTGAAATGTTCGAGGAGTGCTATAACGAGCTGATCAACCAACCACGCTTTGCTAAAGTCAAGAATTTTTTTAACCGTGACGCTTGTGAGGTGCACGGCGGCTATTTTTCCAAAGACAAAAAAGGCAAACTAAAAGACACAAAAGGAGACACGTCAGACGATTACGATACATACAGCGCGATCATGAAAGACAAGGAAAAGCTTTTGTCTTTTGACTTTCCACTACGCTTTATTTTCTCTCATTCAGCACTGAATGAAGGATGGGATAATCCGAACGTATTCCAAATCTGTACACTGATTGAGAATCGAACAGTCTTCACATGCCGTCAAAAGATAGGGCGAGGGCTTAGGCTTTGCGTTGATCAAACAGGTGAGCGAATTGACGACAGAAAAATGAATGTTCTTAACGTCATTGCTCGCGAAAGTTTCTCTGAGTTTGCTGACACGTTACAAAAGGAAATCGAACAGGAAACAGGCGTCAAATTTGGAATCCTCGACATTGCCATGTTTGTAGGATTGCTATATAAGGACGAGAGAGGGAACGATACAATTATGACGTATCAGGACAGCTGTGAGTTGATAGAAGCCCTGCGGAAGAATGACTATATAGACCACAACGGAAAAATAAAAAGCACCTTAAAAAACGATCTTGAGAAAGGCAACGTTTATTTGCCCACGCGATTTGAAAAAGCGCGAGAACGGTTTTTGTCCATTATGCGTTCCGCAGACAAAAAAGTGGAAGTTAGACAAACCAAGGAACGAATTCTTATCAAACGCAAGGACGAAGTGTTTGAAGATCCCAAATTTATGGAAATTTGGAATCGTATCAAATTCAAGACCTATTACCGTATTAATATTCGTATCGATGAACTCATTAATCGCTGTGTATTGGATATTATGTTGATGGAGCCGATTCAAAAGGCAAAGTTGTTACGCGAAACGGCAAAAATAAGTATTGAAAAATCGGGTGTGTCGGCGCAAAAACTTTGGGAAGGCACAGAAAATATCGAAGTTATATCGCCCCTGCCCGACCTTGTTCGAATTCTGGCTGAAAACACGGGAATGCCGCGCACAAACATCGGTCGTATTATTTTAGAGAGCAACCGCATCAGAGACTTTATCAATAACTCGCAGATGTTCATCGAAAAAGCAACGAAAATTATTAATTTTAACAAAAACAACATGGCAATCGAGAGTATTGAATATGCGCGCATCGACGGACAGGAATATTCACTTGCTACACTTTTTGAATTGAAAGAAGAATCCGACGTCATATCCTATCTCGACAGCGTTATCAAAGTTGATCATAGCGTTTATGACTATATTATTTTCGACAAAAGCAATGTTGAAAAACATTTTGCTGAAAAGCTGGACAGTGATCCCGATGTTAAGTTGTTTTTTAAAATTCCCGATAAATTCAAGATATCCACCCCTGTTGGCGCCTATAATCCAGACTGGGCTGTTTATATGAAGAAGAACGGCGAGCAAAAACTTTGCTTTATCATCGAAACAAAAGGAAGCTTAGACCGCTCACAGCTAAGGCAAACCGAGGATATCAAGATACATTGCGGCAAAGCGCACTTTGATAGTTTAGATCAACACGTTGATTTTAAACTAGCAAAAGACTGGGAAACAATTAAAAGAAATGTATAGTGTAGCATAACACGTGCAAAGTGAATTTGACCGATGCACCGAAAAGTTTGAAAATTTAACAGGAAGTTATTTAATAAAGCTGCAATACGACATTTTAACAAAAAAATAAATGAAAGCAACAAACACATCTGCTGCCATACTGAGGATGGATAGCACACTAGTGTCTAGTGTTGTAAACATTTAGAACGTGTTAATTTAACGAATAAAGTTACAAAAAACATGTGTAAGCAATTAAATAAAGACAAATACTAATAGACAAAACGTTAACAGATAAATATTACAAAGAGCCAAATAGTAGCGATAATTCTGGGACTAATGAACCAAACGAAGATATTAGCTACAGATTAAAACCATCTGATGTGGAGTCAAAATTAAATGAAATCATAGAAGATGCTGCAAATTTAATTGAATTGTGTGGAGAAAATTATAAAGATAATCAACATTA